>JBPCOK010000101.1:0-15340 GCA_051000335.1 Candidatus Limnocylindria bacterium
GTCACCAAGATCGTGAACTTCGGCGCGTTCGTGCGCGTGCGCGACGGCCTCGAGGGGCTCATCCACATCAGCGAGCTTTCCCACCAGCGCGTCGCGCATCCGGGCGACGTGGTGCACGAGGGTCAACGGCTCAACCTCAAGATCATCTCTCTGGATTCGGAGCGGCACCGCCTCGGCTTGAGCCTGAAGCAGGCAGAAGAGCCGCCGGCTCGCCCTTCCGAGGCACCGCGCGAACGCGACCGTGAGCGCCGCCCGCGCCAGGAACGCGCCTACGCTCCCTCGCAGGCTGTCCAGGCGCCCGAGGGCGGCATCGACAACACCCTTGCGGCGGCCTTTGCGCAGGTGCGCCTGCAGATGGAAGAGGCCGAAAGCGCAGATGCACCGCCGGCAGGTGCGGCTGCAGCCGAAACGGCGGCCACGGATGAGGGCTCCGAGGCGATGTCGGCAATGGAAAGCCAGGCGAGTGAGGCACCGGGCGATGCGGCCATCGCGGAAGTCCTGAACGAAGCGGGCGGCGATGGCGAAGCGCCGGTTTCGGAGGCGGCGGATGCGCCGGCCCTCGAGGTCGCGCCCGCTGAGCCACTCGCAGGCGCTGAGGCGCCCGACACCGCCGAGGCTGCGCCCGACACCGCTGAAGCACCCCAGACCACCGAAGTACCGGAGCCGGAGCTCACCGCCGAGGTCACCGAGCCGCACGCGAAGGAGGTCCCGGCCCCGATCCCCGGCGAGGGAGGGGAAGCGGCCACATCCGAGGTGGCGCCATCCGATGAGGCCGCGGCCATGGCCAGCGAGACGGCACCGAGCGACGAATCGCCGGAACAGGCAGCGGAGACCACGTCACCGGGCGAGGCAAGCTCGACGTCTGACGAATCGACGTCTCCGGCAGTGTCCCCGGCCTTCGAGGAGACCGCGTCGACCGAGCGCTGAGCTCGGACCTTCCGATATCGGCTTCTCAACCGTTTCTTCTTCGCCGGCACATGTCCGGCGCCATCCACGACGCCCGTGAAACCGTAGGCTCTGACCGGGGCGTCGTCCCGGGTGCGAGTGCCCAAACGGAACCGCGGCTGGGGTACCTCTGGTGAGTCGTCGTCAAGGACCCCCATGCTAGGATGACCTCCGGGCCGCGAGGCCCAGATCGAGAGAGCAGGCCTTCGTCTTATGGATCGATTCGACAAGTTCACCGACCGCGCACGGAAGGTCCTGACGCTCGCTCAGGACGAGGCCCAGCGCTTCAACCACAACTACATCGGAACCGAGCACCTGCTGCTCGGCCTGGTGCGCGAGGGCGAGGGCGTTGCCGCGCGGGTGCTCGAGAACATGAACGTCGAGCTCCCGAAGGTCAGGACCGCTGTCGAGTTCATCATCGGTCGCGGGGATCGCCCGGTGGTGGGCGAGGTGGGGCTCACGCCGCGCGCCAAGCGCGTGATCGAGCTGGCCATCGACGAGGCCCGGCGGCTGGGTCACAACTACATCGGAACCGAGCACCTGCTGCTCGGCCTGGTCCGCGAAGGCGAGGGGATTGCGGCAGGCGTGCTCGAGTCACTGGGGGTGAACCTGGACAAGGTTCGCCACGAGGTGATCCGGGTCCTCTCCCAGTCCAGCTCCGTGGGGGCGGTGTCGGAGAGTAAGCGAGCGAGCAAGACGCCGACGGTCGACCAGCTCGGCATCAACATCACGGACGCCGTCCGCGCGGGCAAGGTCGATCCGGTCATCGGACGAGAGCGGGAGATCGAACGGGTCATTCAGATCCTCTCGCGGAGGCGGAAGAACAACCCCGCGCTCATCGGGGAGCCCGGTGTTGGAAAGTCGGCCATCGCCGATGGGCTTGCCCAGCGAATCGTGGCTGGCGACGTGCCCGAGATGCTCGCCAACAAACGCGTCCTGACGCTCGACATCGGCTCGCTGGTGGCGGGAACCAAGTATCGCGGCGAGTTCGAGGAGCGGCTCAAGAAGATCATCGAGGAGCTCCGCAACACCAACGACGCGATCCTCTTCATCGACGAGCTGCACACCCTGGTCGGGGCGGGCGCCGCCGAGGGTGCCATCGACGCCGCGAACATCCTCAAGCCCCCGCTGGCGCGCGGCGAGCTGCAGTGCATCGGCGCGACCACGCTCGACGAGTACCGCAAGTACATCGAGAAGGACGCCGCCCTGGAGCGCCGCTTCCAGCCGGTCATGGTCGAGGAGCCGACGCTCGAGCAGACCATCGACATCCTCTTCGGCATCCGGGAGCGGTACGAGGAGCATCACAAGGTCCAGCTGACCGATGACGCCATTCGCGCCGCCGCGGATCTTTCCATCCGCTATATCACCGACCGGCACCTGCCGGACAAGGCGATCGACCTCATCGACGAGGCATCGAGCCGGGTGAGGCTGCGGCACAGCTCTGCGCCGCCTGAGCTGCGTACCGCCCAGAAGGAGCTCGAGCGCGTCACCAAGGAGAAGGACGCCGCCATCAATGGCCAGGATTACGAGGCGGCGGCCACGCTGCGTGACTCCGAGGCCGTAGCCAAGGCCGACGTCGATCAGCGTCGGGCCGAATGGCAGAACGCGCAAGGCACCGAGACCGCCAAGGTCGAGGAAGAGGACATCGCACAGGTCGTGGCCATGTGGACGGGCATCCCGGTCACCCGGATCGCCCAGGAGGAGTCGGAGCGGCTACTCCACATGGAGGATGCGCTGCACGACCGCGTCATCGGCCAGCAGGAGGCGATCGAGACGGTCAGCAAGGCAGTTCGCCGCGCACGCGCCGGGCTGAAGGATCCGAAGCGCCCGATCGGCTCGTTCATCTTCCTGGGACCCACCGGCGTGGGCAAGACCGAGCTCGCCAAGAGCCTCGCCGAGTTCATGTTCGGCTCCGAGGATTCGCTCATCAAGATCGATATGAGCGAGTTCATGGAGCGACACAACGTGAGCAGGCTGGTCGACGCCCCGCCCTGCTACGTCGGCTTTGAGGAGGGCGGGCAGCTCACGGAGGCGGTCCGGCGGAAGAGCTACTCGGTGGTCCTGCTCGACGAGATCGAGAAGGCGCACCCCGAGGTCTTCAACATCCTGCTGCAGATCCTGGAGGACGGGCACCTGACCGACGCAAAGGGTCGCCGGGTGGACTTCCGGAACACCGTGATCATCATGACCAGCAATGTCGGCGCGCAGGAGATGCAGCGCGACACCTCGATCGGCTTCCGGGCGAGCGCGGACGGCGAGGAGGCGCAGGCCGCTTCCGATTACGAGCGAATGAAGGACAAGGTCCTTGGCGAGCTCAAGAACACGTTCCGACCCGAGTTCCTCAACCGCATCGACGCCACGGTGGTGTTCCGCCAGCTCACGCGCGAGGAGATCCGCGAGATCGTCGACCTGCTCCTCGCGCGAGTCAAGGAGCAGCTGGCCGGCCAGGAGATGGAGCTGGTCGTCACCGATGCCGCCAAGGACGCGATCATCACGAAGGGCTACGACCAGGCCTACGGCGCGCGTCCGCTGCGACGAGAGATCCAGAACCAGATCGAGGACGCCCTGGCGGAGCGCATGCTCCAGGCGAGCTTCAGTCCCGGCGATATCGTGACCGTCGACGTCGGGCCCGATGGCGCCCTGACGATCGAGCGCGGTGGAACCCCGAAGCGACAGCCGGCGAAGGCCGGTCGATAACCGACCGATAACGCGCCGATAACGGGTTGGGCGGCACACTGGCCGGATCGACCTGAAGGCATCACGGAGCAGCGTGCCAGCCCCGAAGACCGCGTACCTCTGCCAGCAGTGCGGCGGCTCCTCCCCGAAGTGGGCGGGGCAGTGCCCCGCGTGCGGCGCGTGGAACACCCTGGTCGAGACGATCGCCGCGCCCCGACCGAGTGCGCGGCGATCGTCCGTCGAGCGCTCCGGGGCCGGGGCCGCGGCGGTGTCGCCGATCAGCAAGATCACGAGCGCCGAGGCCTCGCGCCTGACCTCCGGCATCGGCGAAGTCGACCGCGTGCTCGGGGGCGGGTTCGTGCCCGGATCGATCATCCTGTTCGGGGGCGACCCGGGCATCGGCAAGTCGACGCTCCTCCTCCAGCTCGCGGCCCGCGTCGCCGCTGCCGGTGATCGCGCGCTGTACGTGACCGCCGAGGAATCGGCGGCCCAGGTGCGAGGCCGCGCAGAGCGGACCGACGGTGTGGTCGATGGCCTCGACCTGGCCGCCACGACCGACCTCGAGACGGCGCTCGCGGCCATCGAGTCCGTGGCGCCCGCGCTCGCCGTCGTGGACAGCGTGCAGACGCTGACGAGCCCGGACCTGAGCGGCCCGGCCGGCAGTGTCGGGCAGGTTCGCGAAGTCGCGGCTCGACTCGCCGAGGTCGCGAAAGCGGGACAGACCTGCATCGCCCTCGTGGGCCACGTCACGAAAGAGGGGACCGTGGCCGGACCTCGCACGCTCGAGCATCTCGTCGACGCCGTCATCTACCTCGAGGGCGAGCGGCTCGGGTCCACGCGCCTGCTGCGCGCCGCCAAGAATCGTTTCGGCTCGACCGACGAGGTCGGCGTGCTCGAGATGCGGGGCGATGGCCTGGCGGAGGTCGAGGACGCGAGCCGATTTTTCCTGGAATCCGAGGAAGCCCCGAGCTCCGGCTCGGCCGTCACCATTGCGCTCGAGGGAACGCGTCCGCTCGCGGTCGAGATCCAGGCGCTCTCGGCGCTGTCGAGCCATGGGTCTCCGCGTCGCGCGACGACGGGGATCGACGTGAACCGCGTGCTCATGCTCATCGCCGTCCTGGCGCGCCATGCCGGCCTGAACCTGGGCGGCCATGACGTCTATGTGAATGTTGCCGGTGGCCTGCGCATCGACGAGCCCGCGGCCGACCTGGCGGTGGCAACGGCGCTCGCCTCCAGCCTGCGTGATCGACCGGTTCAGCGCGGCATCGTGCTTGCCGGGGAAGTGGCGCTCTCCGGTCGCCTGCGTGCCGCGATCCGCGCGGATCGACGCCTCACCGAGGCACGCAGGCTCGGGTTCCGCAGCCTCGTCACCGGCCCGGCGCGCGGTGCGATCGCCCCCGACAGCTCGTCCGGCATGGTCACAGCCGGCACGATTCGACAAGCCCTCGAGATGTCGCTCGAAACCTGAGCGCCCGCGCTGGGTCGCATGGACGCTGCGGATGCCGCGTGCTAGTGTTTGCCGCCTCGTTCGACACGACGTCTTGCTGCCAGCCCCGGTTTTCGGACGCGAAGTCGGCGTTTTCATCATCCTCGGAATCATCAATCCCATGACACGCATCATCCAGTTCACGGGTGCCCTGCTGGGCACCCTCTTCGGCTTTGCGCTCGGGCTATCGCTGCTTCAACGTGCCGGCACGCTCATCGAGCCCGCGAACCGACCGGCCTTCCTCACGGCCTTCGTCGTGGCCACGCTGCTCTTCGGATATCTCGCGATCCCGTACATCACCATCTACCCCGTGCGTCGCGCGGTCGAGAAGCTGAGCGACGCGGGTGCCGGCGAGTTCGGGCTGGGCGTCTCCGCCATCGTCGTGGGGCTGCTGATGGGCGTCCTGCTGGGCATCCCGCTGGCCCAGGTTGGCGGCACCCTCGGCTCGTATGGCCCACCGGTCGTATCGGTGTTCCTGGCGGTGATGATGCTCGGCGCGACGATGCAGAAGCGGGACGTGCTCCTGCCCGCACTCGCCGGATGGATCCCCGGTGCTCGCGGGCGCTCCCCATCGAATCGTGTGGTGGTGGACACGAGTGCCGTCATCGACGGCCGCATCGTCGACATCGCGAAGACCGGGTTCGTCCTCGGGACGCTCGTGGTGACCCGGTTCGTCCTCGACGAGCTGCAGCGGATCGCCGATTCGCCCGACGCGATGCGGCGCAACCGGGGCCGCCGCGGGCTCGAGATGCTCTCGGCGCTCCAGAAGGACGCGGTGACCTCGGTGGAGATCAGCGAGGCGACCTACCCGGAGGTCGCAGAGGTGGATGCCAAGCTCATGGCCTATGCGCGCGACCACGGATCCGCGATCCTCACGAATGACTACAACCTCAACCGCGTGGCGGATCTCCAGGGGATTCGCGTCCTGAACATCAATGAGCTGGCGAACGCGGTAAAGGCCGTCCTCCATCCCGGCGAGGAGATGACCGTCCGGATCATCCAGGAGGGCAAGGAGGCCGGACAGGGCGTGGGCTACCTCGATGACGGCACGATGATCGTGGTCGAGGGCGGGCTGCGTCACCTGGACACCGATCTCCCGATCACCGTCACCCGCGTGCTGCAGACGGTGGCCGGTCGCATGATCTTCGCTCACCCTCGCACCGAAGCCGGATGACGCATGGGCCGCCGATGACGACGACCACCCCGTTCGCCGCCATCCTGGTGGCCGCCGGCGCCAGCCAACGAATGGGTGGCGACAAGCTCTGGACCGAGTACTGGGGACGCCCGGCGTGGCGATGGGGCCTCGATGTGCTCCTGGCGCACCCGGCCCTCGTCCGCGTCGCCATCGTCGTTCCGGACGGGTCCGAGGACCGATTCCGGGCCGCGCTTCCGAGTGACGACGGCCGATGCGAGCTCGCCGCCGGTGGCGAGACGAGGGCTGACAGCGTCATCAAGGGCCTGTGGGCCCTCACCCGAGCCGGGCATGGGGATGAGACCCTCGTGCTCGTCCACGACGCGGCCCGCCCCGGGGCGACCCTCGAGCTCGTCGACGTGGTCGCGTCAGCCGCGGCGGCCGAGGCCGGCGAGCGCGCCATCGTTCCGGTGGTGGCCGTGACCGACTCGCTCAAGCGCGTGCGGGGTGGCCGCGTGGTGGGGGCCGTTGAGCGGGGAGAGGTTGCGGCTGCCCAGACGCCGCAGGCCGCGACCCTCGGCGCGCTGCGCGCCGCCATCGAGGAGGCGCACGCGTGGGGTCGACCGATCACCGACGATGCAGGCGCCCTGGCCGCCGCCGGCGTGCCCGTCCTGACCGTCCCCGGAGAATCGACGAATCGCAAGCTCACCGAGCACTCGGACGTCGCGCCGATGCGCTCGATCCTCGCCGATCGGATCGCGTCGCTGGCCGGCGGCGCGTCGGTCCCCGGTCAGCGCTACGGCATCGGATTTGACGCGCACCGCCTGGAGGAGGGCCGCCCGATGCGCCTATGCGGCCTCACCTGGGAGGACGAGCCACGCGGGCCGCTCGGGCACTCGGACGGAGACGCGGCGCTGCACGCCATCACCGATGCCCTGCTCGGGGCGACGTCGCTGGGTGACATAGGCGCCATGTTCCCGGAGACGGACGCATGGGCCGGTGCCGACTCGAGCGAGCTCGTCAGGATGGTCGCCGCCACGCTCCGCGATCGCGGGTGGCGGCCGCTCAACGTGGACGTGACCGTCGCGGCGGCTCGGCCCGCCATCGCTCCGCGTCGAGACGAGCTCATCACGCGGATCGCTGACCTCGTGGGGATCGATCGAGATGCCGTGTCGGTCAAGGGCACGACCTCGGATGGGCTCGGGTTCAGTGGAAGCGAGGGCATCGCGGCCTGGGCGGTCGCGTCGGTCGAGCGGAGCGCGTGACCGAGTGGATCGGCGGACGGCGTCCGGTGATGGAGGCCCTCGCCGCAGGTCGTGAGGCGCATCGGCTGCTGATCTCGGCCAGCGCGCGCCCATCGCCGGAGCTGCGGGCCATCACCGATGCCGCGCGGCGCGCGAATCTGCCGATCGACCGAGTCCCCGCCGACCAGATGACACGGATCGCCGCGTTCGACGGCCACCAGGGCGTGCTGGTTGAAGTGGGGGAGCGGCGATGGGCGACGGTCGAGGAGATCCTCGCCCGGGCGACGGAGCGCGGTCAGCCGCCGTTCGTGCTGGTGCTCGAGCATCTCCAGGACCCGACGAACTTCGGGACGCTGCTGCGATCGGCCGAAGCCGCAGGGGTCGACGGCGTGATGTTCCCCGAGCGTGGAGCCGCGCCGCTCAGCACGGCCGCGGTGAAGTCCAGCGCCGGGGCCAGCGAGCACCTGTTGATCGGTCGGCTGCCGACGATCGGCGAGGCGATCCACGAGCTGAAGACCGCCGGCCTGCGCCTGGTGGCGGCCGACCAGGACGCCCCGACCTCGGCCTGGGAAGCCGACCTGCGTGGCCCGCTGGCGGTGGTCGTCGGAAGCGAGGGGAGTGGATTGTCGGGCGCGACGCGACGCCGATGCGACGTCCTCGTCAGCTTCCCGATGGCCGGCCAGGTGTCCAGCCTGAACGCATCGACGGCGGGCGCCCTGCTCCTGTTCGAGGTCGTCCGACAGCGTTCGGCCTGAGGGAGTTGCTACACTCCGCCACGGCGCGCCGAGGTAGCTCAATGGCAGAGCATCGGTTTTGTAAACCGACGGTTGTGGGTTCGACCCCCACCCTCGGCTCCACTTTCCTCGCACGAATTGATTATCGGTTCCACCTCGTGCTGCGTGGCAGGCTCGGTTTGACGCCCCATCTGACGCCCCCACGGATATCCTCGGCCGGGCGCAGCCCCAGACGAAAGTACGCTGAACGCCCGTTGGTTCTGTGCCACGATGAATGCCCCGGCGGCGTCCCAACGCCGCTGCACCGCGAATAATGGAGAGGGGATTGGATCAACCACGCCTGAACTGGATCGCAGGGTTCATCTGGGGCATCGCGGACGACGTTCTGCGCGACCTGTATGTCCGCGGCAAGTACCGCGACGTCATCCTCCCCATGACCGTCCTTCGCCGGCTCGACGCCGTCCTCGAGCCCACGAATCAGGCGGTGCTCGACATGAGGGCCCATCTGGACAAGGCTGGGATCGTCAATCAGGACGCCGCCCTCCGCCAAGCCTCCGGTAACGCCTTCTACAAGACGTGGCCTCTGAGCGCGTCCGTGCGGCCCACGCTGCGAAGCTGGCCCGAGGCGAGAGGATCGGGACCGCGAAGGAGTATGGCCAGAAGCTCGGAGAGGACGCGCAGGTCGTCCTTGACGCCGTCCGCGAGGGTGGCAACTATTCGGCCGCGGCGCGCCACGCCGGTGGAGCGGTCGGAGTGGCGGCGGCGCCAGGCGAGGCGAGGAGGCGCCATGCCGGCATCGGCGCAGACCGTCGTCACGAGTGCATCGGCCCAGGCCGGGGCGCTCATCGGGCGTCGCGGAGCAGCCGTCCGACCTCGAGCAGCCAGGCGTTGAGCCCAGGATCGGCGTAGCGCTCGTCGTCGTAGGTGAAGGCGGTCATCGCCGCACCGTGCTCCGCGACGTAGGTCGCCGGGGTCGTCGTCCGAAACGGGAACGCGCGGGCGGCAAGGGCCTCGCGCTCGGGCGGTGCCGGCGGGCGGTCGCCGGGTGCGGGGCGCCGCGCGTCGTGGCGGCGGCGCCATCGGTCCGTGAGCTCCTCGATCCGTTCGCGCTCCACCCGGCGAGCGTAGCGTTTCGGCCCGTGACCCGTCGGGCTCAGGGCACCTCGGTGCCGATCACCTGGATCGAGGTGGCCATGCCGCGCTGCTCGTGATCTCCGATCGGGCAGAAGACGTCGTAGGTCCCAGCGTCGAGATCGGTGGTCAGGGTCCGGGTCTCCCCGGGAGCAAGGGGTTCGTCGAAGCGGGTGTCGATCACGCCCCCGACCACGGCGAAGTTGTGCTCCGTCGCTCCGTCGTTCGTGACGACGAAGGTGGTGATGCCCGCGCGCGGCGAGAGCTCCATCTCGATCGAGAAATCGGTCAGGGTCACCGCGACCTCGTTGCCGCGCAGGCTCGCACCCGGTGAGCCGATAAACGCGGAGTCAGGGTTCTCACACGCCACCGCCAGCGCGGCAATGCATCCGAGCAGGACCAGAAATCGTCGCATGTGGCCACCATGAGCAGGTTGCGTACCAGTGACCAGACGGACGGTCCGGATGCCGCCGCTTCCACGGCGACCGGCAGCACGGCGCCATCGGCCGCCGCCGTGACCCCTTCCACGTCGCGGACGTCGCGGACGTCGCCGAGGAGCTGCGTGCGGGCGAGCTGCGAGAGCCGCTGCAAGTTGTCATCGCAGTAGAGGACGCCCGTTTCCAGGAAGCCGACCGGTGCCATGCCCGAAGCCTACCAGTGGGGCCGGGCAAGAGTGCGGGCCGCGGGCCAGCCGACTGGTCGCCCCCGGCTCGCTCTAGGTCGTCCGGGATGCGATCCGTTCGCTGTCACCCGCGGCGTCGGGCAGGGTAGCGATCGCCGATTACTCGCTGCTTGCTGACGCCCGCTGAGCACGACGAGCTCGGGTCCATTGGAAGACGGAGGTCGTCGTCGCGTCGCTGGAGATGCTGTCCGGCCGCTCCAAGAACGACTGACGCCCCCGCTGACGCCCAGTCGATGGACCAATGTGGACGGAGGTGGACGAAACGGGCCGACTGGCGGCGCCATTGAGCACGCAATGGGTCTCAATGGACCTCTATGGACGGCTCCTCGACCAGTTTGTAAACCGACGGTTGTGGGTTCGACTCCCACCCTCGGCTCCAGGCCGCGGATCAGTGGCAGGAGCCGCTGAAGGCGTCGGTGAACCGTTCCCCCGCCACCGGGACGAAGGATCCGGTGTAGCCGGTCGCCGTGAGGCTCAGCTTGACGACGCCGTGGGCGGCCGAGCTCCGGACGACACTGCCTGACAGGACTCGGTTCGAGAACCCGTCCAGCCCGGCACCGCCGGTGCCCGCCACGATCTCGGTGATGCCGCGAATCGGCCCGAATCGCTCGTAGTGGTGGCTGTGTCCATTGATCACCAGCTCCGCGCCGGCGTCCGCGAGCGCGTCCCACAGCGGCTCGGTGTCGGCATTCGAGCCGTGGCTGCCGTTGTCGTTCAGCGTGGCGAATCTCGGATGGTGCCAGTACGCGACGACGCAGCGCGTGGGATTGGCGGCGAGGTCACTCCGCAGCCACGCGACCTGTGCGCTGGTGATCACGTCGCTGTTGAGGCTGTACACGCGCCACGCACCGAGCGCATAGGCATAGTAGCCGCGCCTCGCCGGCCCGGCGGCCGCCCCGAAGTAGCCGAAGTAGTCGGCTGCGCCCGAGACGTGATAGTCATGGTTGCCGGGGGCCGGGCGCGTCCGCGACCGATGCCGCCCCCACGACGGTCCGTAGCACTTCGTGAATTCCGCGGCCTTGCCATCGGGGTACACGTTGTCGCCGGCGGTGAACACCGTGCCCGAGATCGTGTCCAGCAGCTTGGCGGTGGCCTCGTCAGCCGTATCTGAGCAGCTCGCGATGTCGCCGGCGCCGACGAGCACGACGGCGCCCGACGCAGCCGGAGCCGGGTAGGGCGGCGGCCGCAGCGGCGCCACGATTCGGTGGAGGAACGCGGCCATCTGCTCTCGCGTCACCGACGAGGTCGGGCAGAAGCGCCACGTTCCGCATCCGCTTCCGATGCCCGCGGCGGCGAGACGGTCGATGTTCGACTCGTGTGACCGACCGTCGTCGTCGCTGAAGTAGTTCCGTCCGGAGCCGACGGTCAGGCGCGCTGCCCGGGCGATGAAGGAGGCCATCTGCTCGCGCGTGACGCGGGCGCTCGGGCAGTAGCGGGCTGCGGCACAGCCGCCGGTGATGCCCGCCGCGGCAAGCCGATTGATCGCGGCCTGGTGCTGGCTGGTCGCGTCGTCGGCGAAATAGTCACGCGACGTCGGCGTGAGTCGAAACATCCGGTCGAGGAACGAGGCCATCTGCTCGCGCGTGACGACCGAACCCGGGCAGAATGCCGTCGTCGTGCAGCCCACGGTGAGCCCGTTTTTGTAGGCCCAGGTGATGTCATGGATGAATGGGCTGTCTGCGACATCCGTGAACGGTGTGCTCGCGGCAGTCGGGGTCGGGGTGGCAACGGAAAGGGGGAGCGAGAGCGCGATGGCGGCAACGGCGGTGATCAGGCGGCGCATGGCGATGTCCACGAGCGAATAGGGGTCCCAGTACCTTACCCGATGGTTGTCGCCCGGCCCGCCGGGGCAGACCGCAGCCCCAGTTGAGGCGGCTGGGTCCGTCTGATACCATCGGCGACCGTCGGCGCCGCACCACGCGCCGGCGGCGATTCATGGGTAGGTTGAGCAGGTGGTGAGCTCCGCTGACTGTAGATCAGCCGTCTTCGACTGTGGGGGTTCGATTCCCTCCCTGCCCACCACCACTTCCCAACCGAAGACCCTCCAGGGACCCGACAATCCTCGGTCGCGCGGAATAGATTTGCCAAGATTGACCGATGGTTGTGCAGTATCGGTCCATCCTGCGACACTCCTGATGCCCGCCGACCGCGGGTGACGTATTGACTTGACGCGCGCCCACGTAGCTCAGTCGGCAGAGCACTTCCTTGGTAAGGAAGAGGTCTCCGGTTCGAACCCGGACGTGGGCTCCACAACGTCCCGAGTCCTGCAGCGAGCCCATGGAGGCGTCCTCGCGCGATGGATCCGAACATCGCCCTTCCGCTGCTCAGCACGGTGCTGTCGTTCGCCTTCGCCGTGCTCGTCGGCGATCAGTGGCTGCGCCGACGACAGCCGTACCAGCTGGTCTGGACCCTGGGCCTGGTGTGGTACGGCATCGGGGCCGGCACGGAGCTGCTGGGCGGGGCGTTCGGCTGGAACGAGACGCTGTACCGCGGGTGGTATCTCTTCGGCGCCTTCGGCGTGGCCGCCTACCTGGGTCTCGGCACGGTCTTCCTGCTGAACAGGACCCGGTTCGGGTACGTCGTGGCGGCCAGCGTCTTCGCCGGGGGGCTGTTCAGCATCCTGTCGGCGGTGGCGCGGGCCCGCGAGGGGGATCCGGCATCCTCCGGGACCGTGGTCGCGGTTGTGGCGTCCGCCGCCGTGGCCGCCCTCTTCCTGGCGCTGATGACCCGCCTGCGGCGCAGCTTCGTCGCGCCGGCGGCCGCCGTCATCCTGGTCACCGCATCCGCGGTGGTGGCCGTCCTGACGCTCACTGCCCCGATCGCGGCCCCCGGATTCCACGTCGACGCGACCGGCGTGCCGACGGGAGAGGCATTTCCCTCGGACCTCCGCGTCTTGACGCCGCCGTTCAACATCGCCGGCGCGTTCGCCCTCGTGTTCGGGGCGGTCTACTCCGCGTACATCTTCATGCCGAAGGTGCGCGTGCTGCGCGTCACCGGCGGGCCACCGATCATCGGCGCCATCGGGCGAGCGGTCGCGGTGGTCGTGAACTTCTTCGCATCGCTGCCGGCCGCCTGGCGTGCCCTTGGCGCCGGGGAGCTGAACTCCCGCGTCCCGGCCACCATCCTCATCGCCATCGGCGGCTTCATCCCGGGTTGGACGAGCGGCCTGAACCGGTTCGGTGTGACCTGGGCCTTCTTCCTCGGTGAGCTGCTCGGCGTGATCTTCATCTTCCTCGGCTTCCTCGTCAGCATCGAGGTGTTCAGCGACGTGCGGCTGCCGTTCACGCGCATCGTGCTGCGTCGCCGCGACCGCGAGGCCGAGCTTCGTTGACATCGGCGCCGATTCGGCCGTAGAATCCTTCTTGCTTTCCCCCGGTCCACCGCCCTAGTTCAGCGTGGCCGTCACCGGGTGGATGACGAGGAAGAAAATCAAGTGGCCAAGGCCGAGAATCGACCCGTGATCAGCCTGGCGTGCACCGTCTGCAAGGAACGCACGTACAGCACGCGGAAGAGCAAGCGCAACGACCCGGGGCGGTTGGAGCTCAACAAGTTTTGCCCGCGATGCCGTCAGCATCAGCTGCACCGGGAGACGAAATAGCGGCCGTGTCGGAGGGGTGTAGCTCAATTGGTAGAGCACTGGTCTCCAAAACCAGCGGTTGCAGGTTCAAGTCCTGTCGCCCCTGCCACCACCGACCCATCACCGCAAATCACGCCGTAGCAGGAAGTACGAACCGATCGTGTTGACCGGCATGCGCCGATACCTGGTCGAGAGCTGGGCCGAGCTCAAGAAGGTTGCCTGGCCCACTCGCGAGACCGTGATCCGCCTGACCCTCCTGGTCGTCGCGGTGTCCTTCGCCGTGGGTGTCTACATCTTCGTGCTCGACCGAATCTTCAACACGCTCGTGGACCAGGTGATCTAGATGGCCGATGAAACGACGTCCGTGAACGAGGCCCGCGAGGCAGCACGCCTGTCGCGTGAGGCCCCGCGTCCCGGCGACATGCCCGACACGGACCTCACGAAGAAGCAGTGGTACGTGATCCACACGTACTCCGGCTACGAGAACAAGGTCAAGACGAACCTCGAGCATCGCATCGAGTCGATGGGCGTCGAGGACCAGATCTACCAGGTCCTCGTCCCGATGGAAGAGGAGATCGAGATCCGCAACGGCCAGCGCCAGACGGTGAACCGCAAGGTGTTCCCCGGCTACGTGCTCGTCGAGATGGCGATGAGCGACGAGTCGTGGTACGTCGTCCGCAACACGCCGGGCGTGACCTCGTTCGTCGGCTCGGGCAACCGCCCGCTTCCGCTCGACGAGATGGAGGTCAAGAAGATCCTCAAGCAGATGGGGGTCGAGACGCCGAAGTTCAAGGTCCAGTACAGCAAGGGCCAGAGCGTGCGCGTCAAGGACGGGCCATTCGCCGAGTTCATCGGCACGGTCGACGAGGTCAACCCCGAGCGCAACAAGGTCAAGGTGCTCGTCAGCATCTTCGGGCGCGAGACGCCGGTCGAGCTCGACTTCCTGCAGATCGAGAAGCTCTAGCAGCCGATGGCGGCGCGTTGGGCGCGGCCACAACCACAGCGAGAGGGAGGGGCCGTGAACCGCCCCGCCAGGACCTCGGAGGAACAACATGGCAAAGAAGATCAGAACGATCCTGAAGGTGCAGGCGCCAGCCGGCGCGGCCACTGCGGCGCCGCCGGTCGGACCGGCGCTTGGCCAGCACGGCATCAACATCATGGAGTTCATCAAGGCCTTCAACGAGCGCACCGCCGACCAGCGCGGCTACGTCGTCCCGGCCGAGATCACCGTCTTCGAGGACCGCAGCTTCACCTTCGTCACGAAGGCACCGCTGGCCGCGGCCCTGCTCAAGAAGGCGGCCGGCGTCGAGTCCGGCAGCTCCGAGCCGAACAAGGAGAAGGTCGGCCGCGTGACCCGCGCCCAGGTGCGGGAGATCGCCGAGATGAAGATGGCCGATCTCAACGCGAACGACGTCGACCAGGCGATGAAGATCATCGAGGGGACCGCGAGGTCGATGGGGGTCGACGTGCGATGAACGGCGGTATCTGGTGAAGCGCGGCAAGCGGTATCGCGGCCTGTACGAGCAGCTCGACCGCGAGCGCGACTATCCGCCGAGCGAGGCGATCACGGCGGTGAAGTCGCTGCACTCGGCGAAGTTCAACGAGGCCGTCGAGGCTCACATCCGCCTGGGCGTCAACGTGCGCCACGCCGACCAGCAGGTCAGGGGCACGATGGTCCTGCCTCACGGGCTCGGCAAGGAGATAAAGGTCATCGTGTTCGCGCAGGGCGACAA
>JBPCOK010000176.1:0-9359 GCA_051000335.1 Candidatus Limnocylindria bacterium
TCGTCGTCTCTGCACTTCCAGAGCGAGCGAGGCTCGTTCCTGGACCATCGCCGCCAGGCGCGCGTCGCGCTCGTCGATCCGGTCGCGCACATCACCGATCTCCTCGGTCGTGTTCGGGGCGGCCGCAGGAGCCAGTGGCGCATCGATGGATCGGACGAACTGGAGTCGCCGCAACTCGTCCATGAGCGCCCCGAAATCCTCAAAGCTGAGGCTCTGGTCGCCGTCGCTGCGCGCGTTGGCGGGGTCGGGATGGACCTCGATGATCAGGCCATCGGCCCCAACCGCGGCGCCCGCCAGGGCCATCGGCGCAACCAGCGCCCGGTGGCCGGTGCCGTGGCTGGGATCGACGATGATCGGCAGGTGCGTCCGTGAGCGAAGAACGGGCACCGCCGACAGGTCGAGCGTGTTACGGGTGGCGGTCTCGAAGGTGCGAATGCCTCGCTCGCACAGGATCACGTTCGGGTTGCCGGCCGACAGGATGTACTCGGCCGCCAACAGCCACTCCTCGATGGTGGCCGACAGGCCGCGCTTCAGCAGGACCGGGCGTCTGCTCTGGCCCACCGCTTTGAGGAGAACGAAATTCGCCATGTTGCGGGCGCCGACCTGCAGGATGTCGACGTGCTCCTCGAAAGCCGGCACGTCGTTCGGGTCCACTACCTCGGAGATGACCGGCAGGCCATATTCGTCATGGGCTTCGTGGAGAAGCTTCAGGGCAGGAAGGCCAAGGCCCTGGAACGCGTAGGGCGAGGTGCGCGGCTTGAAGGCACCGCCGCGCAGGACGCGGGCACCCTCGCGCTTGACGGCACGGGCGGTCTGCATCAGCTGCTCGCGCGACTCGACCGCGCAGGGACCGGCCATGACGACCAGCTCCTGCCCCAGGCCCAGTTCCACGCCGTTGACGCGCACTCGAGTCCGCTCGGGCTGGTGCTCGGAGCTGGCCAGCTTGTACGGCGAGCTGATGCGGATCACCTGCTCCACCCCCTCCAGGGTGCCCAGGTGCGCGACGCTCTCGAGGTCGCTGCCAACGACGCCGATCACGGTGCGTTCCTCGCCCACGCTGATGAACGCCTCGAGCCCGTGCTCCTCGACGGTGCGCCTGACGCCGTCCACTTCGCCTTGCGTCGCCGTCGGACGCATCACCACGATCATCGGTCTTGCCTTTCCGCTCTACCCGCTCGCTGTGGGGAAACAAAAGACGCAGGAGCTTTCGCTTCCTGCGTCTGCGGGCACGAGTGCCTCTGCCGGCGAGATCTACTCGCCTGCCTCGTACCCGCTAGCCATAAAACCACTTGCTGTTCATTGGTTCGCGGACTCTACGGCCGATGTGCTCGCGGTGTCAACCATCCGCGGCCCGCGGTGGTGCATCAGTTTCAGCCGTGCCCGATTTGATACGCTTATCGACCGATGAGGGATACGGACGCGGCCCGCGTCATCTGGATGGTGGATGACGACGAGAGCTTTCGCGATCTATCGAGTGCCGTGGCGGATGACGCTGGCATCAAGGTCGTCAACATGAGTGCTGACGAATTGATTCGGCGACACAGGGATGCCTTGCCGGATGGGGCAATGCTCGATGGCTCGATCCTCACCGGCTTCCAAGCTGACGCGATGCTAGAAGGCATACCGCGCATCGTGATTTGCACGGGACGGGATTACCAGCAGATCGCCGAGCGCTGGACGGTTCACCCCCATGTCCGGGTGCTGCTCAAACCGATGGCCTTGGAACTCTTCGAGGATGCCATCCGCTGGCTGGCCGGTGCGGAGGACAGTAGCTCGTGGCCGACTCCGAAGCCGGTGCCAAGGTCCTAGTCCAGAGGCCCAGTCGGAGGACTGCGGTGGGCAGAGCCTGGCATTCCCATCACCATCACCAACGGGGACGATGAGGCCCCCAGTGTCTCGATCTCGCTTACAACGCGAGCACCGGCACGGAAGACCCGGTGAAAGAACCGATCGACCTGGCCCGGGCGAGAGCACGACCATATCCGTCGAACCGACTCGGGGCCGCGATGACGCGTTCCATGTGATCGTCAACGGCTACGTCGCCGTGAGCTCCGACTTCGGGGATGTCGTCCCGACGAGATCGATGCGCCACTGCCGGCTTCCCTGGACATCGTGCTGCAGAACGGAGAACCTGGCGTCTGCCCGTGAGAACCGCGTGATCTCAGGATCAAAAGGCTAACGTCGCAGGCGTCCCGCATCGGCGGAAGACAGCACGCTTCGTCCGCCGTCCACGGTCCAGACTGCCCCCGTCACGTAGCTGGCGGCCGGGCTGACGAGGAAACCGATGACCCCGGCCACCTCGTCAGCGGTCCCCATCCGTCCCAGCGGCACGTCGGTCCGGTCGCTAGCAGGGAGCAGCCGTTCGTCGAAGTCGGTGGCAATGGCCCCGGGCGCGACGACGTTGACACGAACGCCATCCGGTGCGCCGATGACCGCGAAGGATCGGGCCAATCCCTCGATCCCGGCCTTGGCGGCCGCATAGGCGGGGGAACGGAGCGAGCCCTCGGCCGCCCCCACGATGCTCCCGACCAGCACGGCCGAGCCGCCCGCGGCGACGAGCGCCGGCCAGCAGACGCGCAGCGCCTCGTACGTGGCCGACAGGTCGACGCGCAGCACCTCGTCCCAGTGCTCGCGGCCGTCCCATGGCCCCGACGGCGGGATGCCAGCGGAACAGACCAGCGCGTCGAGCGATCCGTCGCAACGGTCGAGCGCGCCCCCGATCACCGACGGATCCCCGGCATCGCCAACCACAAGCTCGAGGCCGTCGGCGGTGGACCGGTCGATGCCGATCACCCGCCACCCATCGGCGACCAGCAGCTCGGCGGTCGCGCGGCCGATGCCGGCGGCGGCGCCGGTGATGATCGCGGTCCTCGGGTGGTCGGTCATGGCCGCGACATCGTGACGGATCGGGTCAACCGGTGTGCTGGAGTCCGGCCGCGACCCCGCCTACCGTCAGTTGGAGCAGCTGCTCGGCGGACGAACGCTCATCGGCGGACAGCGAGCCGCCCCGTAACCGTTCCAGCGCCAGCACCTGGAGCTCGGAGAGGACGTCGACGTACGGCGTTCGAAGCTCGACGCTGCGCCGGAAGCGGGGGCTGGCCTCGAGGAGCTCGCCGCGGCCGGCGATCGCCATCAGCTCGTCCAGCGTCCGTTGCCGCTCCCGTTCGATGGCCTCCGCGATCCGCAGCATCGGCGCCGCATGGCCGGCCAGGGTGGCGTAGCGAGCGGCGAGGATCGGATCGGCGAGTGCCAGGCCCAGCTCGACGTTGTCGATGACCGAGCGGAAGAAGGCCCATTCGCGGTACGCCGCGGCGAGGCGGTCGCGGCCGTCGGCACGGCCCTCGCCATAGGCGGTCAGCGCCGCCCCAACGCCGAACCAGGCGGGCAGGTTGGTGCGGCTCTGTGACCAGGAGAAGACCCAGGGGATCGCTCGGAGCTGCTCGAGGCCGGGCGGTGCGCCGGTGCTGCCGCGTTTCGCGGGCCGAGAGCCGAGCTCCATGCGACTGATCTCGTCGATCGGCGTGGCCGCACGGAAGTAGGCCTCGAAGTCGGGGTCTTCCCAGACGAGTTGCCGATACGCCCGCTCGGCGAGGTCGGAGAGCTCGTCCATCAAGCCTCGCCAGCGCTCCGTCTGCGCGGCCGTCTCGACGGCGTGGTCCGCACGGCTGGCGAGGAGGACCGCGTTGGTCAGCTGCTCGAGATGACGCTGCGCGATCACCGGGCTCGGATAGCGCTCGGCGATCACCTCGCCCTGCTCGGTCAGGGCCAGCCGCCCGTCGACCGAACCGCCGGCCTGGGCCAGGACTGCGCGGTTGGCCGGGCCGCCACCGCGCCCGATCGTCCCGCCGCGGCCGTGGAACAGCGTGAGCTCGACGCCCTTCTCTCGAGCGACCGCCACCAGCTCCTCCTGGGCGCGGTACAGGCTCCAGGCCGCGGAGAGGTAGCCGCTCTCCTTGTTCGAGTCGGAGTAGCCGAGCATCACCTCCTGGCGCATGCCGCGACGCTCGAGGTGAGGCCGATACGCGGGATCGGCGAGGAGGTCGCGAAGCAGGCCACGCGCACCGGTGAGCGCGTCGCGCGACTCGAGGAGAGGCACGAGATCCAGGTCCAACGCTCCGGCGCCGGGCGACGCGATGGCATCCAGAGCCAGGAGGTTCGTGACGTCGGCGGCGGTTCGCGTGAAGCTCACGACGTAGCGTGGCAGTGCCTCGGGACCGAAGGCCGCATGGATCTCGCGGATGACGCGGAGGGTGGCGAGCACCTCGTCCGCGGTCGTGCCGCTGCCCGACAGGGGTTCGCCCAGGTCGACGGCGCTGCGCGCGCGCTGGAGCGCGGCGGTGTGAACGTCCGCATGCTGCCTGACCTCGAGTGCCGCCAGGTGGAACCCGAAGGTCTCGACCTGCCAAACCAAGTCCTGCACCTCGCCCCAGGCGATGCGATCGGCTCCATGGCTGACGAGCGCGGCCTGCATCGCCCGCAGGTCCTCCAGCAGCTCGGACGGCGAGCCGTACCCGTGACGCCGCGATCCCCGGCGCCCTGTGAGCCGGGTGCGCGTCCGGTCGATCCGCTCTCCGATGATCCCGAATGCCTGCCGATACGGCTGGTGGGGGAAGCGTCGATCGAGGCTGGCCCGCAGCTCGGGAAGTGCGCGCAGATCGCGAGCGATGCGACGCGCGTAGTCGGCCGGCAGCGATGCGCGGTCGTCACCCACCGCGATCGTCTGCTGGAGGCGGTCGGCGACGTTCCGGTAGCCGTGCAGGACATGGTCGGCCTGGACGCGCAGCGTGGCGCGCGTCGTATCGGCCGTGACGCCGGGATGCCCGTCGCGGTCACCGCCGATCCACGAGCCCCAGCGAACGTAGGCCGGAGCCGCGGGCGGCCGCGCGCCGCTGGCCGCGGTGGCGCGTCCGCGGTCGACGAGCGCCGTGTCGAGCGCGCGGTAGAGGCGGGGGACCGCGCGAAAGATCGTCTGGTCGAAGAACACCATCGCTGCCCGCACCTCGTCGAGCGGGGTGGGCCGCTGGGTGCGCGCGTGGCTGGTCTGCCACAGGATGCTGATCTCCTCGCGTAGCCGCCGGCGCAGGTCCGCGTCCTCCGAGCGGGTCAGCCGCGGATCGTCGAAGCGGTCGAGGAGCCCATAGAGGCGGCGCTGGGCCACCAGCACGGTCCGGCGCCGAGCCTCGGTTGGATGGGCGGTGAGCACCGGGCGCAGCAGCAGCCCGTCCAGCAGTGCGCGCATCTCGGTGGTCGTGGTGTCGGCGCGGGCGAGGCGGGAAACGGCATCGGCGATGCTCTCGGGAAGTCCGTCCCGCGTGCTCGTCCGCTCTCGCTGGCGGAGGGAACGCACGCGGTGCTTCTCCTCGGCGAGGTTGATGAGCAGGAAGTAGGCGGTGAATGCCCGCGCGGCGGCGAGCAGGTCGTCGGTATCCTGACCGCGGATGGCCGAGCGGAGATCGTCGGGAAGCGCGGCGCCATCAGCCGACCCCGTGCGGCGGCGGATGGCTGCACGGCGCAGCTGCTCCACGAGCTCGAATCGGTCCGCGCCCTCCTGCTCGACGATGACCTGGCCGAGCAGCGCGACCGACGAGCTTGACCTCGCGGGCCAGCGGATCGCGCGCGTGAGCGCTACCGATGCCCTTCGGCTCGGCACGTTGTGCGGTCTCGGCGGCGGGTGATCGGGGCACGCGTTCCTCGGGCTCAGCCGAGGACTGCGGCGATGCCTCCTGGTGCGTAGTGCGGTCGCTCGGCGCAGGCCACGATACAGCCTCGGGCGTCGCGGTCACCGCGGCCGGAGAAGTGCCACCATGCGTCGTCCTCGCGGCGCTCAAGGCGGCAGCCACAGGCGACGCAGGTGACCGGGGCGAGCCGGCCGTCCCGGACGGAGAAGGCCGTGAAGTCACGCTCAACGGAGATTGGCTCGGAGAGGTCCATGCACGGAGCGTACGGTTCGCCGCGCGCGGTGTCGGCACCGAGGCGGTAATGCTTGGGTTGCGGCTGGGTTGCGGAGTGGCCCGCCCTTGACGCGCCTCGGAAGCTGCCCCTAGGATGCTGCTCCAACTTAAGACGGCGTCGACCGGGACGAGTCGTCGGTCCGCACGGCCACACGAGCGAGCCGGGATGGTGGAAGCCGGCGTGGCACGGCATCGGCGAATGGACCCGCGAGCCTCGCTCCGAGGCTCCCGTACGGGAGCGGTAGGCGGCGACGGGATGGCCACCGTTAGCATCGGCCTCGAATGAGCGCGGATCCGCGAGGATCCGAACCAAGGGTGGCACCGCGGAAGAGAGCCTCCGTCCCTGATCCGGATGGAGGCTTCGTCATACCCGAACGGAACCCAGAGCAGGACCGATGAGCATCGCGACCCCGACCCGCGTCACCAGCATCGAGCTGGCGGCCGACACGCTGACCCCGGTGGCGGCCGCGCTGCGGCTGGGCTCGCGCTGCGCCTTCCTGCTCGAGAGTGTCGAGGGCGGGGCGCGCTACGGCCGCTATTCGATCGCCGGGGTGCACGGGCGAACGCTGGTCGTCGAGCCGCGGGACGGCGATCCGCTCGAGGTCCTGCGCGCCGAGCTGCCCGAGGTGACGGCGTCGGCCGGAGATCCTGGCTTCCCCCTCGCCTCGGGCGTCGGCTATCTCGCCTATGAGGCCACGGCGCACTGGGAGCGTCTGCCGGCCGTCTCCGCGGACCCGTTGGGCATGCCCGACGCGGTCTTCCACATCCCATCGGTGGTCATCATCTTCGACCACCTCGCCCAGGTGGCCCGGGTGGCGACGCTTGACTCACCCGGTGCGGCGGAGCGGCTCGCCGATGTCGCCGAAGCGCTTGCGACTCCGGCCGATGGCGAGGTCCCGGCACCGTTCGCAACGGCGGTCGTGCCGGTCGAGACCGATCCGGAGTCGCGGTCGCGCTACGAGGGTGGGGTCGCACGCCTCGTCGACGAGATCCACGCCGGCGAGATGCTCCAGACCGTGCTCGCCCGCCGCTTCTCCGTTCCGACGCAGAGGAGGGCGCTCGAGATCTATCGCTCCCTTCGGCGCATCAACCCGTCGCCGTACCTCTACTTCCTGGATCTCGCCGAGGTCGCGCCCGGGGCGGCGGTTGTCGGGGCCTCCCCCGAGCTGCTCGTCCGTGTTCGAGACGGCCAGGTCGTCACGCGGCCGATCGCCGGGACCCGGCGCCGCGACGAGGACCCGGTGGTCGACGCCGAGCTGGAGGCCGAGCTCCGGGCCGATCCGAAGGAGCTGGCCGAGCACGCGATGCTCGTCGACCTGGCGCGCAACGACGTCGGACGCGTGGCGACGACGGCCAGCGTCGAAGTCACGACGCTTCGCGACGTCGAGCGCTACGCGCACGTCATGCATCTCGTGTCCGAGGTGCGCGGCCGGCTGGAGGATGGGCTGGATGCCTTCGACGCCGTTCGCGCGGTCTTCCCGGCGGGCACGGTGAGCGGCGCCCCCAAGGTCCGGGCCATGCAGGCCATCGCCGAGCTCGAGGACGAGAAGCGCGGCCCGTACGGCGGGGCGGTCGGCTACTTCAGCCCAACGGACGTCGAATGCGCCATCACCATCCGATCGGCGCTCATCCGTGACGGTGTGGCAACGGTCCACGCCGGCGCGGGCATCGTGGCCGACTCGGTCCCGGACCGCGAGGCGGCCGAGGTGGCGGCAAAGGCGGCCTCCATGCTGGCGGCGATCGGGGGTGCGGAGTGAGGGTCTTCCTGCTCGACAACTACGACTCATTCACCTACAACCTCGTGCACCAGCTGGGCCGCATCGGCGCCGATGTCACCGTCGCGCGGAACGACCAGGTCACGGTGGCCGAGATCGAGGCCACGCATCCCGATGCCGTCGTCATCTCTCCGGGTCCGTCGCTCCCCGAGCGGGCGGGCATCAGCGTCGAGCTCGTTCGTGCCCTTGGCTCGTCGGTGCCGATCCTCGGCGTGTGCCTGGGGCACCAGGCCATCGGCGTCGCGTATGGGGCGGCCGTCATCCGCGTGCCACCGGTGCATGGCAAGGCGCGTCCGGTGCACCACGTCGGCGCCGGATCGTTCGATGACCTCCCGTCACCGTTCGATGCGGCGCGCTATCACTCATTGGCCGTGGCCCGTGACGGTCTGCCAGACGATCTCGAGGTCACCGCATGGTCCGATGACGGCGTGGTCATGGGCATGCGGCACCGCGTGCACCCGGTCGAGGGCGTCCAGTTCCATCCCGAGTCGATCCTCACCGAGGACGGCGACGCGCTCGTCGCGAGCTTCCTGCGGCGCGCCGCTGCCGTGCCGGCGAGATGAACGAATCCGGCCCCGCCTCGAGCGCCATCCGACTCCGCTTCGCCGACGAGCCCGACGCGCTGCCGCAGATCGTCGCGGCCATCGCGGCGGCAGGGGGCCGGCTGCGCACCCTCTCCACGCCTCGCATCACCGACGGGGTGGCGGAGGCGGAGCTAGAGGTCATCGGCCTTGACGACGCTCGGCTGTCCGAGGTCCTCGATGGTGTCACGGCGATCGTTTCGCAGGAGCCGACGCGCATCCTCGACCGGGTCTTCGGCAAGCGGGTGATCGTCATCGGCGGCGGGGCGCAGGTCGCGCAAGTGGCCCTCGGCGCCGTCTCGGAGGCCGATCGACACAATCTGCGCGGCGAGCGCATCAGCGTAGACACCATCGCCCTGGTGGGTGAGGACGCGATCGCCGCTGCGGTGCGTGCCGTGGCGGACCTGCCCCGCGCCCGCTGCCTGGTGCTGGCCGGCGCGATCATGGGCGGCCAGATCACGACCGCGGTCCGCGAGCTGCGCGAGCACGGCGTGCCGGTCATCGCGCTCAACATGGCCGGATCGGTGGCTGGCGCCGCGGACCTTGTCGTCTCCGACCCCGTCCAGGCCGGCACGATGGCGGTCATGGCCATCGCCGATACCGCCTAGTTCGATCTCGCCCGCCAGCGCGGTCGTCGCTACTGAAGGCCCGGCGGGCTACCATCGGCGTCTAATGTGTGGCCGATTCAGCCAGGGCGAGCCGTCGCATCGGATCAGCGACTACTTCGGCGCCTACCCCGATGGCGACCTGCCCGACGGGCTATACAACGTTCCGCCCACCGAGACGATTCGGATGGTCGTCGCGCGGGACGACGAGCGCCGGCTGGTGGCCGCGCGGTGGGGGTTCCGGCCGTTCTGGGCCGACGAGGAGCGACCCGGCGCGAAGTCGTGGATCAACGCCCGCTCCGAGACCGCGTGGGACTCGTCCGTCTTCGGCCGCTCGTTGCGCGGACGGCGCTGCGTCGTCCCCGCCGATGCTTTCTACGAGTGGGACCGGACGCCCACGCCGCGTCAGCCGTACGCGATCGGTCCCGCCGGGGAGGGGGAGATGCT
>JBPCOK010000179.1:0-3543 GCA_051000335.1 Candidatus Limnocylindria bacterium
GATCCATGGCGATGAACCATTCGTCGACGAGCCGGAAGATGAGTTGGGTCCCGCACCGCCAGCAGTGCGGGTAAGAGTGCAGGTAGGACTCCTTCGCAACGAGCAGGCCCTTCGAATCCAGGTCGGCGACGACCGCCCGGGCCAGGTCGGCCGCGGGGTCCTGGACGGCGCCGGCATAGCGTCCGGTCTGCCATCCGAAGCCATCGGTGAAGACGCCGAACTGGTCGATCGGGTCGATGACGGGCAGGTCGAATGCCTTGCTGAGCGCGAAGTCCTCCTGGCCGCAGCCGGGAGCGATGTGGACGATGCCGGTCCCCTCGTCATCGGAGACGTCAGCCCACGGGATCACGCGATGGGCAATGCCGGCGGCGGCCTTGAAATCGTCGAATGGTCCGACGTAGGCCAGGTCCACGAGCTCCGAGCCCGGAGCCTCGCGCACG
Source organism: Candidatus Limnocylindria bacterium (assembly GCA_051000335.1). GTDB lineage: Bacteria > Chloroflexota > Limnocylindria > QHBO01 > QHBO01 > JACDBZ01. The sequence continues at coordinate 441 of JBPCOK010000179.1, forward strand.
ACGGCGGCGTCACCGGCCACCCGCGGCCGGGACCCCGCGCTGAGCCACCATCGACGCCCGTCACGCCCCTCGACCAGCTGGTAGGTCAGCGATGGATGGACCGCGGCCGCAACGTTGCTCGAGAGCGTCCACGGTGTGGTGGTCCAGACGAGGAGGTCCTCGCCCTCGTGCCCGGGCGTCGTGATCGGCAACCGCACCGTGACCGAGAGGTGCCGCACGTCGCGGTAGCCCTCGGCGGCCTCCATGTTGCTGATCCCCGTGCCACACCGCGGGCACCACGGCATGACGTCGTAACCGCGGTACAGGAGCTCGCGCCGTCGGCATTCGGCCAGGAACGCCCAGATCGTGTAGTTGTTCTCGTCGGAGTTCGTGTAGTACGAGTGGTCCCAGTCCATCCAGTAGCCGAGCCGCTTGCTCTGCTCGGTCTGGATCCCGGCGAACTTCTCGACGCGCGCCTTGCACAGGTCGACGAAACGGTCGATGCCGTACTCCTCGATCTGCTGCTTGTTGTTGAAGCCGAGCTGCCGCTCGACCTCGACCTCGATCCACAGGCCCTGGCAGTCGAACCCGTTCTGGTAGCGCTGCTTCTCGCCGAGCATCGTGTGATAGCGCTGGAAGAGGTCCTTGTACGTGCGACCCCAGGCGTGATGGACGCCCATCGGGTTGTTCGCCGTGATCGGGCCGTCAATGAAGCTGAACCGTCGGTCCGAGTCGTCATTGCGTGCGAGGTAGCGCGCCAACGTGTCGCGTTCGCGCCAACGCTCGATCACGTCGCGCTCGAGCGCCGGGACCTCCAGCTTGCTCGACACCGGTCGGAACATGAGTGCGCAGCTCTCCTGATCAACAACAAGCCCGCCCCGGAATTCCGGGACGGGATGACTCCCGCGGTACCACCCGCGATTGACCGACGCGCCACCTCGGGTGGCCTGCGGTCCACTTTTCGCCTGCGGTATCGAGCGGCGACACCCGGGAGCGCTACGCACGGCCTCGCCGCTTCGCGACTCCGGTTCGGGAGGGATGACCGTTCGGCCGCCGATCGCCCGCTTCCACCATCCGGGCTCGCTCGAGGATCGGTTCGGACGAGGGCGCTGGCTCCGTCGTGACCGGTATTGGGTTCGTGGTCGATCGTCGCAGCCACCCGACAGGCTGTCAATCAGCCGAGCAGTGCGCGGCCCACGAACACCGTCGAGGCGATCCCCCCGGCGACCACGACGCCCACCAACCGTGGCCACCAGATGCGGGCAACGATCGCCCCGACGGTCGTCCCTGGCCCGGCCAGGACGAGTGCGAGGGCCGTGAGGCGGCCCATGTCGGTGCCGGAGGTCGGAATCGCGTCGCGGGCAAGGCCGATTGCCCAGGCAGCGCCCGCGGCGGCGAGCGGCAGCACGACGAGCACGATCGATGGCTCCGGTCGGCGGACCCATGATGGCCGAACCGTGCGCAGCCGGCGCCGCCGGCCGGTGGGGACGGACGACGGGCTGGTCAGCTCCACTTCCGCCTTGGGAGCAGGAATCGCCTCGACTGGCACGGGTGCGGCATCGGTAGCATCGGTCGTGGCCACGCGCACGCGTTCCGGGTCTGCGATGTTCGCCGCCGCGCCGGAAGACCGGTGAGCCTCGACCTCTCGCTCCTCGGCCTGCCGTCGTTCGTACAGCGCCCGTTCGATCCCGGTCATGGGTGCAGGCTCCTTGGGCACCCTGGGGCCGGGTCGGTCGACGTCCACCGCAGGGACGTCCGGCGGCGGCTGCGGTGGGGCGACGATGGACTCGAGGCGTTGCCGAGCGCGGGCCGCTCGGGTGAGCGCGTCAAGCAGCGCAAGCTCCTCGGCGGCTGCCAGCGCCAGCCGCCCGTCTTCGGTCGGGATCAGGATGACGCTGTCCGTGGGAGCGAGGCGGATGACCTCGATGTCCTCCTCGTCCCTGAGGCGCGCGCGCCCCAGGTCGTAGCCGAGCCAGCGGGTTGCCGAGCGCAGGCTTGAAGCCTGGTCACCGCGGAGCCGGGCGCGCGTCACCGGCCCGGGCACCAGCGCGAAGGCGCGGTCCGAGCCGAGCGAGCGGAGCCGCACGGCGGATTCCTCGACGTCCACGCGCACGCTAAGCAGGATTGCGGCGCGCGCGACTCCGACGAGGAGGCCGACGAGTCCGCCGATGCCGGCGGTGAGCAGGAGCGGCAACGTTCCGATCGAGATGGCGGCGGCGACGAGCGCGGCTCCCACGACGATGAACACGGCCGGCAGGGTCAACAGGCGCGGCAACGAGCGCGCGAGCCGGATTCGGGCGATGGGTGGGACGCGCGACGGCATCGGCTCAGACCTTCTCGGTGACCTTGTACTCGAGGTAGCGTCCCGTCATCAGTCGGGTCTGGGCGTCGAGCGCCGGCACCATCGAGAAGAGGATGCCGACGAAGGGCAGCCCGACCCACTGGACGTAGCTCAGCAGACGCCGGAACCATCCCCATTCGACCGGTCGGCTGGGCACGATCCGATGCTCCACCACGATGAGCACGGCGAGGCTGACGATGGCGATCGTGAGCATGGTGCTTGCGTACAGCGGCAGGTTCTGACCCAGCGTCGTCTCGCCGAAGGCAGGATTGATGAGCAGCGGCACCGTGGCGCCGAAGGTGAGGACGAACGGCGTGATCGCCCAGTTGATGTGCTCACCGAACAGGTTCATGAGCCGCCAGAACCGCGACGACCAGGGGATCTCCGCGTGTCGCACGGCGTTGCCGATGACGAATGGGATATCGGTCACGCCCCATGCCCACCGCCGCGCCTGGAGGTACTGCTCGGCCATCGTGCGCCAGTACCCGCGGGCCCGCACGGCATCTCCGTAGATCGGGATGAACAACGGGACGGCGCGGAAGCGGTCGCCGTACCGGAAATAGCTCTTCCAGTAGAAGCGGCTGTCCTCCGGGATGGCATCCGTGGCCCAGTAACCGACGTCGTGGACCATGAAGAGCGTCGTCGAGTACGAGCCGAAGCTCTGGAGCTTCTCGGGCAGCACGCTTCTCCACATCTGGAGCTGGGTCAGCACGGCGGCGAACAGCCGCTGCAGCATCGGCGCCTGCCAGATGTTGTTGTGGAAGTACGGGACGGGCTGGTAGA
>JBPCOK010000042.1:0-14355 GCA_051000335.1 Candidatus Limnocylindria bacterium
GTCACCGCTGGCCACCCGGGTCCGGACCCGCGACCTTGTCGCCGTCTCCGGCCACGTCGCCAGGCTCACCCCGCAGCTGTGGAGCGTGGAGGCCTGGGGTGGCGCGACGTACGACGTGGCCCTACGCTTCCTGGCCGAGGAGCCTTGGGAGCGGCTGGCGGCGCTGCGCCAGGCCGTCCCCAACATCTGCCTGCAGATGCTGCTTCGCGGACGGAACACCGTCGGCTACACGCCATATCCCACCGAGGTCACCGATGCATTCGTCGCCGAGGCCGCCGACACCGGCGTGGACGTCTTCCGGATCTTCGACGCACTCAACGACGTCGAGCAGATGCGGCCGGCGATTGAGGCCGTGCGCGCCACCGGCAGCACGGTCGCGGAGGTGGCGCTCTGCTACACCGGCGACCTGTCCGACCCGGCTGAGAGTCTCTACACCCTCGACTACTACCTCGGCCTCGCCGGGCGGATCGTCGACGCCGGCGCCCACGTGCTCGCTATCAAGGACATGGCCGGGCTGCTGCGCGCCCCGGCCGCCCGCACCCTGGTCACCGCACTGAGGGACCGCTTCGACCTGCCCGTCCATCTGCACACCCACGACACCCCGGGCGGGCAGCTCGCCACACTGGTCGCGGGAGGCGGCGAAAGGGGCGGCGCCAGCGGAAAGGAGGGGGGGGCGGGGGGCGGGGGCAACCCCCCCCCCGCGGCCCGGGCTTCCGCCAGGAACTGCTCGGTGAACGCTGGGTCGGACGCGTATGTGTCCGACAGCACCTTGACGGCCACGTCCCGCTGCAGCCGCACATCCGACGCCCGATACACGCGGGCCATCCCTCCCCGTGCCACGAGATCGTCGATCCGATACCGGTCGGCCAGCGTCCGACCGATCATGCCATCGTCGCTCATGGTGGCGACACGACAAGATCCTGGATCACCGAGCGCGTCTCGCCGATCGCCTCGAGCACCGTGGCAAGCCGTGACAGCGGCGCCGCCAGCAGGGCGGATCCGCCCTCTCCGAGCGCGATCCGCAGCGCGCGATCGGCCTGCGCACCGTCGTCTCCGAGCGCTGCGAACGCGTCAGCCGCCCGAGATGCGGCGGCCGAATCACCAGCATCGACCGCGTTCACCATTGCTTCCACGGCACCGATCATCGCATCCGTGGTCTCGATCCACACCGGAAGCGTGGGCAGGTCGCTTTCCCACGCAACGACGGCGGCGTGATCGGCCCGCGCGGTGCCGACGAACTCGCGCGCCGCTTCCGGCGTGCCATCGGCCAGGGCGGTGAGCACCCGCTCGAGCATTGCCGGCACGTCGGACGCGCGTTGCCGGACGACGACGAAGGCCTCGACCTCGTCGACCGAGGACCGCAGCTGGCCCGCGGCCGATGCGAGCTCTCCGGCCTCGACGGGCTGGGGCAGCAGGCGCCCCGCCGGATTCCGTGCGGACTCGGCGGCCGCGAGTGCCGAGATCGCTCGCCGGGCCGCGACGACCCGCTCCTCCGCGGTGAGCGCCAGCCGGGCCGCCTCCTGGATCTGGTCGGTGGGCGACGTCTCACCGGTGAGGACACGGGCCGATGCGCTGCGTGCCACGTCGAGCGCCGCCGCGACCTCCGCCTCGAGCTCGGCGAGCGCCGCGAGCGCCGCGTCGGAGCGTTCCATCACCAGCTCCCGGGACGCGGCCGCAACCGCCGGATCGGGCATGCGCTGTCCGAGCGCCACGGCCAGCAGCGCGACGGTCATCGCCCCCGAAGCGAGGCTGCGCCTCCGTATCATGGACGCGTGTACTCCTCCGACGCCCTGCGCTCCCTCCCAAAGGCGGAGCTGCACCAGCACCTCGATGGTTCCATGCGGCCCGAGACCGCCGTGGAGCTCGCCGGCGCCATCGGCATGTCGCTCTCGCTCGACGATGCGACGAGGCGAATGGTCGGCCCCGAGCAGTGCGCGAACCAGGCGGAGCTGCTGACGTACTTCGATCTCCCGATCGCCCTCCTCCAGACCGCCGACGCACTCGAGCGGGTCAGCGCCGAGCTGGTCGAGGACCTCGTTGCCGATGGGGTCCGATACGCCGAGATCCGATGGGCCCCGCGGCTCCATCTCGAGGGCGGGCTCTCGGTTCGCGACGTGATCGATGCCGTTGCCGCGGGCATCGCGCTGGCCGTCGAGGCCAGCGACGAGCGGCCGCTGGTGGGGCTGATCGTGACGGCCATGCGATCCCATCCCCCTGCGGCGAACGTCGAGCTGGCCCGAACCGCGGCCGACGCGGACGCCCCGGTCGTGGGATTCGACCTGGCCGGCCCGGAGGAGACGTGGCCGGCACCTCCGCACGCTGCGGCCTTCGTCGCGGCGCGCGAGGCGGGGCTGGCCCTGACGGCCCACGCCGGGGAGGTCGCTGGCGCGGGGCGCGTGCGTGAGGTCCTCGATTTCGGCGTGCGACGGGTCGCCCACGGCGTGACGGCGGCCGGTGACGATGCCCTGCTCCAGCTCCTGCGCGCGCGGGACATCACGCTCGACCTGTGCCCGACGTCCAACGTCCAGTCCCGGGTCGTGCCGACCCTGGCCGACCACCCGATCGCCAGCCTCCATCGCGCCGGCGTCAGCGTCAGCATCTCGACCGACGAGCGCACGGTCACGGGACTGACCCTCTCCGACGAGATGGCTCGCACCGCCTCGGCCGTCGGACTGGCACCCGACGAGCTGGCGGCCATCGCGCTCAACGCGTTCGGGCGCGCGTTCGCGGCCCCGGTCGCCATCGCCCCGCTGCGCGCGGAGGCGGCCCGGGCGTGGGACGCGTGGCTCAGGGATGCCGACGTCACTTGAGGCGCTCCTCGAGCAGGGTCAGCACCTCGGCCGGATCGGCGGCAACCGCATCGGGTCGGCGCTCGCCGCTCAAAGAACCGACGGCGCCGGCATCGGCGATCCCGGTCAGGACGAGGATGCTGGCGCAGCCCGCGCGGCACGCGCCCACGATGTCCGAGTCCGGGTTGTCGCCGATGACGACCGTCTCACCAGCCGGTACCCCGCTCGCCTCGAGGATCGCGCCGAACATCGCCGGCGACGGTTTGCCGATGACCTCGGCCGGGGTGCCGGTGGCCATCTCGAGCGCGGCAACCAGCGAGCCGGCGCCGGGCAGGAATCCGTCGGCGGTGGGATATCGCGCGTCCGCATTCGTGGCGATGAGGCGTGCCCCCTCCTCCACCGCCCGCATCGCGACCGACAGGCGCCGATAGTCGACCTCGGGATCCAGCCCGACGATGACCGCGTCGAACCGCTCGGCGAGGGGACCGCCTGCCCGCTCCTGCGCGACCTGCCCAGCCATCGCCACTTGCAGGCCGGCGTCGCGCAGCTCCTGCTCCATGCCCGGCGCCCCGACGCCGAGAACGCGGCGGACCTCCGGCGCATGGTGCCGAAGGTGATCGATGGTGGCCGAGGTCGAAGTCACGATCTCGTCGACGCTGGTCGTGATTCCCATGCCCGCCAGGCGCTCCACGTAGCCGTCGCGCGCCACCATCGAGTTGTTCGTGGCGAAACGGACCAGCACGCCCCGATCATGCAGGGCCGAGACGAGCTCCCGGGCCCCGGGGACCGGTTCCAGGCCACGGTAGACAACCCCGTCGAGATCGAAGATCACGAGTCGGATGCGGTCGGGAAGAGGGCTCATTGCGCGGGATGATACGTGCGCCGAGTGCCGCCTGGACCTTGAGCGGGGGCCGGGCACGCAGTATGATGCCGCAGATTCTGCGCCAGGTGCCCACGGCCCGAGCGCACCGGAGGCGCCGCGATAGATGCGGCAGTACGCACCAGTTGGTGTGGAGGAAACAGATGCGGAAGACCCCCAGCTCGCTGATGGCCATTGCGGCCGTCCTGATGCTGATCCTCGCGGCCTGTACAGGCGGCGGCGAGAGTCCATCGGCCAGCACGGCCGAATCCCAGGCGCCGGAGTCATCGGCTCCGGAAAGCCAAGCCCCCGAGTCGGCGGCACCCGTCGGCGTCGGCTGCCGGCCAACCGGCGATGCGTCGGCCCCGGAGCCGTCGGAGCCGGAGAAGGCCGACCCGGGTAGCAGCGACCTGAAGATCGGCCTCGTCACCGACGTGGGAACGCTCGACGATCGCAACTTCAACCAGTTCAGCTGGGAGGGCGCGCTGCTCGGGGCCGAGATCATCGGTGCGCCTGAGCCGCAGAGCGTCATCACCACCGACTCGAGCCAGTACGGCTCGAACATCCAGTCATTCGTCGACCAGGATTACGACGTGATCGTGACGGTCGGCTTCGCCCTCGGCGAGGACACCCTTGCGGCCGCGGAGGCCAATCCCGACGTGCACTTCGTGGGCGTCGACCAGTTCCAGGGCAATGACCCGATCGACAACTACGAGAGCCTCATCTTCAACGAGGCGCAGGCCGGGTACTTGGCGGGCATCGTGGCCGCCAGCATCAGCGAGTCGGGCGAAGTCGCCGCGATCGGTGGAGCCGGCTTCATTCCGCCAGTGGTGAACTACGCGCGCGGGTTCGAGAACGGGGCCATGAGCGTCAACCCCGACGTCACGGTGCACATCAAGTACATCAGTGACGACCTCGGGGTCGCGTTCAACGACCCGACCGCCGGGAAGACCTTCGGCGATCAGTTCCTGCAGCAGAACGAGAACGTGGACGTGCTGTTCCAGGTCGCTGGCAAGACCGGCAATGGCCTGCTGCAGGCGGTCCAGGACGCGGACATCTACGGTATCGGCGTGGATGTCGACCAGTGGCAGTCGACGCCGGACAGCGCCGAGTGCATCGTGACCAGCGCGGAGAAGAAGCTCACCAAGGCAGTCTCCGACGCCATCGCCGCGGTCGGCGACGGCGCTGCCCGAAGCAGCAACGTCTTCTATGGCGCCGACAACGACGGGATCGGGCTTGCCCCGTTCTACCAGTTCGAGGATCTCGCCGAGGGTGAGCTCCAGGGCCTCATCGACGACGCCTACGCGCAGATGGCCAGCGGCGACCTCGATCCGTGCGAGCCCTCCGGGCTCTGCTTCGCGGGCGACCCCGATCCGGGCACCTGATCGGCTCGCTGTGAGCTGACGACCATGATGAGCGGGCCGATCCCAGTGATCGGCCCGCTCATCGCATCCCCTCCAGTGTGATGACATGACGACCTCGATCACGCCGACCGGCGCACCGCGACACGGTGAGCCGCTGCTCGAGATGCGCCACATCACGAAGCGATATCCCGGTGTGGTCGCCAACGACGACATCTCGCTCGACGTGCGGCCCGGGGAGATCCACGCTCTTCTCGGCGAAAACGGGGCTGGCAAGTCGACCCTCATGAACATCCTCTACGGCCTCGCCGCACCGGACGAGGGCGAGATCCTGATCGAGGGCAATCCCGTGGAGATCACCGACCCGAGCGACGCCATCCGGCGCGGCATCAGCATGGTCCACCAGCATTTCATGCTCGTCCCGGTACTCAGCGTCGCGGAGAACATCTTGCTCGGCGACGAGCCGATGGCGAACCCGATCCTCCTCGATCGGGCAGCAGCAGCTCGGCGCATTCGCGAGCTCGGCGCGTCCTTCGGGTGGGACGTCGATCCTGACGCCGCCGTGGGCACACTGTCGGTCGGCTGGCAACAGCGCGTCGAGATCCTCAAGGCGCTGTACCGCCAGGCCCGGGTTCTCGTCCTCGACGAGCCTACCGCCAGCCTCACGCCCCAGGAAACGCGTGAGATCTTCGAGGTCCTTCGTCGCCTCCGCGCCGAGGGTCACGCCATCATCTTCATCAGTCACAAGCTCTATGAAGTGCTCGAGGTCGCGGATCGCATCACCGTGATCCGCCGCGGCGCGGTGGTCGGCACGCGTGAGCCGGACAAGACCGATGAGGACGACCTGGCAGAGCTGATGGTGGGGCGCGAGGTTCAGCTTACGGTGGATCGCGGCGAGAGCCATCCGGGTGACCCGATGCTGTCCGTGACCGCCCTGCGCGTGAAGGGCGACCGTGGCCGCGAGGTCGTCCACGACGTCTCGTTCGAGGTCCGCGCCGGCGAGATCTTCGGCATTGCGGGGGTCGCCGGCAACGGCCAGGACGAGCTCGTCGAAGTCATCGCCGGACTCCGACGAGCAACGTCCGGCCGCCTCAGCCTGGAAGGCCGGGACGTGACGAACGCGAGCCCGCGGCAGCTTCATCAGCTTGGTGTTGGCTTCGTGCCGGCCGACCGACACCGATTCGGGATCGTGCTGAGCTTCCCCCTCACCGACAACCTTGCCCTGAACGACTACTACCGTGCGCCATATGCCCGCGGCTTCGTCCGGGATGAGGATGCGGTCCGCAAGTACGCGGAGCGGGTCATCGCGGAATATGACGTGCGAACACCCTCACCTGACGTGACGGCGGGCACGTTGTCCGGCGGCAACCAGCAGAAGGTCGTGGTCGCTCGCGAGTTCGACGGCGATCTGCGCTTCCTGCTGCTCGACCAGCCGACGCGTGGCCTCGATGTCGGCAGCATTGAGTTCATCCACCGCCAGGCCATCGCCAAGCGCGACGCGGGCGTCGGTGTGCTGCTGGTGTCGGCAGAGCTCGACGAGGTCCTCGAGCTCTCCGACCGCATCGGCGTCATGTATCGCGGGCGACTCGTCACGATCATCGACGCGCGGGAGACGAATCGCGAAGAGGTCGGGCTCCTCATGGCGACCGGAGGCCGGGAGGCAACCGGCGAGAAAGCAGCATCATGACCAAGGAGCCGGCGACGAGCGAGAACGTGAGCGCGGAGCAACCGCCACAGGCATCCGTCCCACCCGGCGCCGGGAACAGCTCATTTGCGCAGCGCGTCCTCCGCACGACACTGCTTCCGGCGGCCGCCATCTTCCTGGCCCTCCTTGTCGGCGGGATCTTCATGATCCTGTCCAGCCCGCTCGTCGACGGCGAGCTCAATCCCATGCTCCCGCTAACGGCCTATTGGGCGCTCGTCAGCGGGTCGCTCGGATCGCTGAACGGCATCATCAACACGCTCGCGCAGGCGACGCCGCTGGTGCTGGCGGGGCTCGCCGTCGGCATCGGCTTCAAGGCGGGGTTGTTCAACATCGGGGCCCAGGGGCAGTTCCTGATGGGCGCCCTGGCCACCGCCGCCGTCGGGGTCAGCGTGGCGGGACTGTCGCCAATCATCGCCATCCCGATCGCGATCGCGGCGGGCATGGCCGCCGGCATGGCCTACGGCTTCATCCCCGGCTTCCTGAAGGCCTATACCGGCGCCCACGAAGTCGTGACCACGATCATGCTGAACTTCGTGGCGATCCAGCTGGTGGCCTACCTCGTCTCTGGGCCGCTGCGGGGGGCCGAAGCCTCGTTCTCCAAGACCGACACGATCGTCAGCGCCGCCCTTCCGATCCTCATCGGGCGCAACGGCCACCTCGGGGTGCTGTTCGCGGCGCTCGCCGTGCCCGCCATCGCATGGCTGCTGTTCCGCAGCACGCTAGGATTCGAGATCCGGACGGTGGGCGCCAATCCCGACGCGGCGCGCTATGCCGGCATGCACCCGCGTGGACTCATCATCCTCACCATGTCGATCGCCGGCCTGCTCGCCGGCCTCGCCGGCTCGATCGAGATCCTGGGGCAGATCCGCCACATGCCCGCCGCCTATGCGACGAGTGTCGGATTCGACGCCATCGCCGTCGCGCTCCTTGGGCGCGCGCATCCGGTCGGCATTCTCTTCGCCGGACTTCTGTTCGGCGCGATGCGGGCCGGCGCCGGGCTCATGCAGATCCAGGCCGGGATCCCGGTGCAGATGATCAACGTGCTCCAGGCGGTGATCCTGTTCTTCCTAGCCGCTGACCTGATCGTGCGAGCCATCTTCCGCCTGCGCGCCGACGGAGGCGGTGTGTCCGAGCTGCAGACGGTCACCCGCTCGTACGGCGAGCAGGTCGCGAAGTAGCCATGGACGTCGTCTACGGCATCCCGATCATCGGCGTCGTCTTCCAATTCATCGGCTACCTGATCGGCGTCCTTCCGATCATCGCTCCGACGATCGTGGGGGCGGCCACGCCGATTGCCCTCGGCGCGCTGTGCGGTTTCATGAACGAGCGTTCCGGCGTGGTGAACATTGGCATCGAGGGCATGATGCTGACCGCGGCCTTCGTCGCGTGGTGGACGGCGTCCCTCACCGCGCAGCTCGTCCCGAGCGACGTCATCGGTCCGCTCGGCATCAGCGCCCCGCTGCTCATCGGACTCACCGCCGCGATCGCGGCTGCCATGCTGGTGAGCCTCGTCCATGCCTGGCTTTCGATCACGGTCCGCGCCGACCAGATCATCTCGGGCACGATCATCAACATCTTCGCGGTGGGTATCACCGGCTACCTGAACCTGCTCGTCAGTCGGTCGGCACCGCCGTCGGCCGGCCAGTTCGGCCGCTGGGAGGCGCCAACGCCGCTGACCGACCTGCCAGTCGTCGGCTGGCTGTTCGATGCGGTCCTGTCGCAGGGTCCGATCGGGCTCGCGCTGCTGGTGGCGGTCATCGTCATGCAGATCCTGCTGTTCCGCTCGCGCTGGGGCCTGCGAACCCGGGCTGTCGGCGAGCATCCGGAAGCGGCCGAGACCGTCGGCATCAACGTCATCGGGCTGCGCTATCGGAACGTCATCCTGGGTGGCGTGTTCGCCGGTTTGGCAGGGGCCTACCTGACCATTGAGTTCGGGAACTCGTTCCAGGGCGAGATGACGAACGGGCGCGGATTCATCGCGCTGGCGGCCCTCATCTTCGGGCGCTGGACCCCGCTCGGCGCATTGGGAGCGGCACTCCTGTTCACAGCCTCGGAGGGAATCCAGCGCGCGGTGCGCTTCGGCCCGCCGGAGGGGGCGCTCGGCGATTTTCTGTCCGGCGTGCCCACCCAGTTCTACGGCGCCGTGCCGTACCTGATCACAATCATCGTGCTGGCGGGCGTTGTCGGGCGCTCGATGGCCCCGGCGGCCATTGGCCGGCCCTACTCGCGTGAGAAGCGCGAGCGCCGCGCCCCGGCGAAGCCCGACGCAGCGGAGTCGACCTCGAGCTCCTGACTTCAGCCTGAATTCGAATGCGGTCGCGGCCTGCGGACCTAGTCGGTTCCGACCTCCGAGGCGGTGACTGCCTGATCGGGACCGCCGACGTGCGGATGCTGGCTCGGAGGCTCCCGCAACAGGTCGACTGACAACCCCTGGTCCGTCATGTCACGCACCACGGAAAGGTGGTCGTAGTCAACGGATCGGAAGCCGATCGCGATTTCCGGATCGCCGATGTAGATCACCGCGTACCGTGCCCGGGCGTCACCCTCGGTCCCGCAGCCGACCGAGCCGCAGGCCACGAAATGCGCCTGGCCCACCACCCGGTGGAATGCCTCGTGGGTGTGCCCGAAGCAGAAGAGGTCATCCGCCTCGTCGCTCGCGATCCGAGCGAACACCCGGGAAGGACGATCCGCCCACAGGTACTCGTTCTCGCGCAGCGGTGAGCCGTGGAACAGGTACAGCGACCGCCCGGCGACGTCGAGCCGCTGGGTCTTCGGGAGCTGGCGCAGCCACGAGCGATGCTCCTCGAGCATGACGCCGGCGGTCCAGCGCATCGAGGCATCGCCTGCCGCTTCGGCCTCGGGCGTCTCCCACGCGGCGCCGGTCTGCTCGCGATCCATGCCGATCGCCTCGTCCCAGTTGCCCTGGACGGTCGGGATCTCGAGGCTGCGCAGCAGCTCGACGGTCTCGTTGGGGTGAGGCCCGCGGCCGACGACGTCACCGGCGCAGTAGATGGCATCGGCGCCGATCTGCGCGATGTCGTCGAGGACCGCCCGCAGCGCGGGAAGATTGGCGTGAATGTCGGAGATGGCAGCGATCCGCATGCGCGGAAGTGTCACCGGGCAACCGGTCGTCCGCAATCCCCTGCGGGTAGGACTTCCGTCCTGTGTCGGATCGACGCTAGATCGAGCCGCTGCCGACCGCGACGGGCGCCGCGAGGATGCTCACCTTGCCGGCGACGGTCCGCGCCACCTCGCGCAGCGCGATCGCCGCGGGCGAGTCATCACCACCGGGATACTGCGGCGACGTGATCGGCACCCCGGCATCGCCTCCGGCGCGGACGGCAGGCTCGAGCGGGATGCGGCCCAGCACCTCGAGCTCGAGCTCGCGGGCGATCTTCTCGCCGCCGCCCGAGCCGAAGATGTCGTGCTCCTCGCGGCAGTTCGGGCAGACGAAGCCGCTCATGTTCTCGATGACGCCCAGGGTCCGCACGTTGACCTTGTTGAACATGCCGACCGCCTTGCGCGCATCGAGCAGGCTCACCTCCTGCGGCGTGGTGACGATCACCGCGCCAGTCAGCGGAATGAGCTGGCTCAGCGAGAGCGCCGCGTCGCCGGTCCCCGGCGGCAGGTCGATCACGAGATAGTCGAGCTCGCCCCACTCGACGTCACGCAGGAACTGGGCGATCGCGCTGTGGATGAGCGGTCCGCGCCAGATGACCGGTGCATCGGCCTGGAGGAAGTACTGGATGCTCATCATCTGCACGCCGTGGCTGATCACGGGGTTCGGTTTGCCGCCCGATCCGGTCACGTGTGCGCCCTGCGTGCCCATCATGATCGGCACGTTCGGGCCGGTGATGTCGGCGTCGAGCAGGCCGACGCGGGCGCCATCACGCGCCAGGCTGACGGCGAGGTTCACGGCGACCGTGGACTTGCCCACTCCCCCCTTGCCCGACGCCACGGCGATCGTGTTCTTCACGCCGGGGATCAGGTCCGCGGCTGGTCCGCCGAACGACCGCTTCACGTTGCTGGCCCAGTCGACGCGGACGGTCGTGGCACCGAGGGCGCTGAGCGCGTCGCCGATGTCGCTCTCGATGGTCGCCTTGAGCGGGCAGGCGGGCGTCGTGAGCTCCACGGTGAGATCCACCACGCTGCCATCGATGGTGACGTTCTTCACCATCCCGAGCGAAACCAGGTCGCGCCCGATCTCGGGGTCCTTCACCGTGCCGAGCGCGGTGAGGATGTTGTCGTTCGTGAGCTTGTCGGACATGGGCTGGCTCGGGGGCTCCTTCGTGCGGGCGGGACCGATGCGGCACGCTGAGCGTAGCAGGTGAGGGCACGAGCTTCACGGGCGGGCCCTGGGTTGGGGCCGGGCGCGCACTCTCGATTGATCGAGTGAATCGAGCGCCAAGGGGATCAGGGGTGTCGATTGCTCGATCCATCGAGTGCTCGTCCGCACGAATGGCGCCCGCGCGGTCCGGTTACGCTCGCCGGCACCCGAAATATCGAGCTTCCGACCCGCGTAGCGGCCTTCCGGGGAACTTCGCTCGAAGTACCGAGTGGTCCGACGCGCCGGCCTGACGTCGCGTCAGGTCAGGCCGTCGAACAGGGAACGCTCGCCATCCACGGGTTCTGTCAGCGCCGAAGCCGCCAGGCGATAATGCTCCGTCCCGAGCCAGGCATCGCGGCGCTCGGAGCCCCAATTGTGGAACGGTCCGGACGATCCGGTCTGGGACACATGGCGGCTGATGGCGGCGAGCTTCAGCTGCGCGAGTTCGCCGAGCTCGAGCGCGACCGTCGGCTCGCTCTCCGAGCCGTAGCCGTCACCCGGCAGGCGATCCCCGAGCGCGGAGACGGCGCTACTCGGCACGACGAGGTCGTAGAGCTTCGCGGCTCGCCAGGCGACCTGGTCCTCCTCGAGGTCATCCTCGTAGGCAAGCGGCTCTGCCGCCCGTGCGTAGGCGGCTCGGACGGCGCGCGAGACGACGATGTGATCCGGATCGCCCGTGACGCCGTCGGGGCCGAAGGAGAGGATCACCTCCGGCCGATGCATCCGGATCGGCTCCACGATGCGGCCCACGAGCCGATCGAAATCGAACTCCTTGCCACCGAGGTCGCCTTCCGCGTAATCCAGCATTCGCACCACGCGCACGCCGAGGACGGCGACCGAACGACGGAGCTCGTCCTCGCGCACCGTGTCCAGGTTGCGCCAGGTGACGGCGCCGAGCTTCACGTCCCGGTTCTTGCCACCAGCAGCGGGCGAGCTCGCGGCGAGCCGGGCATCGAACCAGCCACGGGTCACGCACACGACCACCACATACGCACCGCTGGCGGCGGCGCTGGCGATCGCACCGCCGAAGCCGAACGCCTCATCGCCCGGATGGGCGACGACGACCATCAGGCTTCGCGCCGGGGCACGCTCACGGACCGGTCGCCAGATGGATGACACGGCCGGCAGTATACGGTCCTAGCTGCCCGCCTCGACGGGGATCGGCGCGCGAGACGAGACGGATGTTTCGATGGTCGGCGCCCGGTCCAGAAAGCTCGCCTCATCCCCGATCTGGACCACCCGCGCCACCTCGTCCATGTCCAGGATGTCGTGGCGGAGCAGGAGGTTCAGCTCGTCACGAAGGTACGTTCGCAGCATCTCCGGGCCGTCGGTGCTCACCGTGAAGCGAACATCGGCTCCGACCAGCGAGCGCACGACCCGGCGCACCTCGCCGATGCTTCCGAGGACCCGCGTGTTGAGGTTCGAGCTCGGGCAGACCTCGAGCACGGTGCCGCGCTCGTGAAGCATGGCGAGCACGCGAGGATCCTCCGCACTGCGGACGCCATGGCCGATGCGGTCCGGCTCGAGAGCCTCAAGCGCGTCGCGGACCTCGTCCGCACCCCCGGTTTCGCCGGCATGGACGGTGAGCCCGAGCCCCGCGCGGCGGCATTCGGCGAAGATGCCGGCGTAGTCCGCGAAGCGGAACGACTCGGTCACCGGTCCCGCGATGTCGATGCCGACGACTCCGCGGCTGCGCCAGCTGATCGCCTTCGAGGCGATGATTTCGTTGAGTGCCGGCGCGAACGAGCGGTCGAGGCAGAAGACGAGCCCGGCGCGGACCTGCGGGTACTCGAGGATGGCTCGATCCATGCCGCGGACCGCGGCCGCGATGATGTGATCCAGATCCTGCTCGCCGCCGCGGTTGCGCTTCATCGGGTTGAATCGGAGCTCGAGCCCCGTGACGTTGTTCTTGCGATAGGCGCCGCCGATGCACTCGTAGACGCTGCGCTCCACGGCGGTCGGGCTGGATTGGATGAGCTCGGTCCAACGGAACAGGTCGAGATACGCGTCGAAGCTGCGATGCCGTCGGCCGACGGTGATGAGGTCCCGGAACGCCCAGAAGTCCTTCGTCGGAAGCCGGATCCCCTGGGCGTGCGCGATGCCCCACATGATCGCCGGCGTGACCGCGGCTCCGAGGTGCACGTGGAGCTCGGTCAGCGGCGCGCGTCGATCGAGTCTGGGTCGCTGCATCGGCTGGTTCGCTGGCGTGTTCGGCGGAGTGTAGCCGATGCTAGAATCGGCCCGCCATGGACATGATCCGCGACATCACCAACTGGATGGTCACCGGCTGGGGTGACCGTCTCGGCCTCTTCTTCCCGCTGGCGATCGCGGGACTGCTCGCTCTCTACGTGCTGTGGCTCGTCATCGGCTACCTGCGCGTCAGCCAGGTCGGCGTCGGCGAGCGCTCGACCGGCGAGCACGCGGTGGCGCTGCCATCCGGCGGACAGGCGGATGAAATGCCGCGCGGCGTTCCCTACTGTGCCTTCGATCGGCTCCAGTACCCTTCGGGGGCGCGATTCTGCACGCAGTGCGAGCGGGACCTGACGCTGGACTGCCAGAACTGCGGCGCAACCCTCTCGGCCAGCGACGCGTCCTGCTATCGATGCGGTACGCGAACCGGTGTCGCGGACACCGCCCTCCTGACCTGATCGCCCCACGGGATCGGAGGGGAACATGAGCGGCGTCGGCTCGCTGTTGGTCATCGGCGCCCTCGCATCACTGCTCGGATCGGGCGCGTCAGGACTCGGCGCGATCCTGCTGGGGGTCGCCCGGGAGCCGGCCCTGGCCAGCGGAGCCGGCAGCCAGGGTTCGGTCGCCTCCCATGCCCTGCGTCGAACCTCGTCGGGCCTCCTCGTCGGCGCGCTGCTGCTTCTCGTGGCCGCGCTCGTCATCCGAGCAGTCGTCATCGGACATGCGCCGTGGTCGAACCTCCACGAGTTCAGCCTCGCCTTCGCCACGGCGATCGTGGCCGCGCACCTTGCCTTCGGCCGCGCTCATCCGATCGGCGGCCTGGCGCCGATCACCGCGCTCCTGGCCGCCGGCATCGTGGCATTTGCGCTGGGGCTCGACGATCGCGTCGATCCGCTCGTCCCGGCGCTCCAGCAGCCACTGCTGCTCACCATTCACGTCGGCGCGGCTGCCCTGGCCTACGCGGTCAGCGGCGTGGCGTTCGTGGCCGCAGTGGCCGAGATCGTCCAGCAGCGGACCGGCGATCGGATCCCGCTGCTGCCATCGGCGGCCGACGCACGCGCGCTGGGGCACCGCGCGGTCCTCGTCGCGTTCCCCATTCTCACCATCGCCATCGTCCTCGGCTC
>JBPCOK010000184.1:0-25200 GCA_051000335.1 Candidatus Limnocylindria bacterium
TGGCTGGTCGGGGCGAGAGGACTCGAACCTCCGACCTCGTCGTCCCGAACGACGCGCGCTACCTACTGCGCCACGCCCCGACCGAAGAAGCGCCATCCTAGCAGGCGGACCGGGGAGGGTCCAACGACCGCGCTGCGCGTCGGACACACGAATGTCCCGAAGGAACCGCGGCGATCGTTGAGGTGATCTCGGACCGGCCAGCTGCTCCTTCGGGACGACCCGATCATGGCTTCGAGGCCATCCGCGAATCAAGCCCCCTTGTCCACGAAGTCGGATAGCATTCGCGCAGTTATCCACAGCCAATCAAGAGAAGAGGTGCATGGGCAGCATGGCTCACTTTCTGGGAAGGACAGTGACCGCCGTCGGCGCCATCGGCTTGCTCATGGTCGCCGTCGTGACACCGCTCCCGGTCCGCGGAGGCAGCCACGCTGTCGACATCGCTGACTTCGCATTCTCGCCGGCGACCCTGACGATCCATGTCGGCGACACGGTGACGTGGACGAACAGCGACCCCGTCGTGCACACCGTTACCTCCGCCACCGGTGCTTTCGACTCGGGTGATATCGCGACCGACGTGTCATACAGCGTCACCTTCACGGACCCTGGCACCTATGAATATCTCTGCACGCCACATCCGGACATGACCGGGATGATCGTGGTCGAGCCCAGTCCACGCGCGCCAACCGTGCCGGCTTCGGCGCCGCCATCCGGGGGAGGCGCGCTCCCGAACGTGGCGATGGCTGCGCCCAGGTCGAGCCCGCTTCAGCTGACCGGCATCGGCCTGGTCGTCATGAGCGCGGTCGCGGCCGGCGTGGTCGGGTGGAGGCGTCGGCCCCGCTGATCGGCACTGCCAGCGCGTCGATCCGAGCCAGCGGGACAGTGTCCGCAAGATGACCGTCGGGCGGCCCCAGGGCCCGATCCGCCCATAGACGGTAATGCACGGTGTAACGAGGCACCGAGGCACCGAGTCCTTCCCGCTAGTGTGCCATCGCCGATCAGCAGCCCCTCAACTCATCAACGTACGTTCAGGGTCGATGATCTTTCGCTCGACTCCGCGCACGGCCGTGTGGTGGTCGAGGGGACTCACATGCCATCGTGGACCACGGTGCCACGCCAAACCGCTGATGGCGGCGCGGCGACCGACCGCCCGGGGTGATGTGGGGGTGCCGGCTAGTTGATCGCCCGATTCAGGAAGGCTGCCATCTGGCCGCGGGTGACCAGGTTGTTGGGGCAGTAGCGGCCCGGTGCACAGCCACCGGTGATGTTGGAGGCGGCCAGGCTGTTGATCTGGTTCTCGTGCAGGTTGCCCTCGTCATCGCTGAAGCGATCCACCGCACTGAATGGCAGGTTGAAGGCGCGCACCAGGAAGCTGGCCATCTGGTCACGCTTGACCGGATCCTTGGGGCAATACTCGCGCACGTCGCAGCCGCCGGTGATGCCGGCCGCGGCGAGGCGGTTGATTGCGCCCTCGTGGATGTTGCCATCGTCATCGTCGAAGAAGTCGATCGAGGTTGGATCGAGATCCAGCGCGCGATCGAGGAAGCTGGCCATCTGGTCGCGCAGCACGGTGCTGTCCGGGCAGAACCTCGTGGTCGTGCAACCACCGGTGATGCCTTCGTTGTAGAGCCAGATGATGTCGTTCTCGAACTGGTCACCATCGATGTCGGTGAACGGGTGGTCGGTCGGAGTCGGCGTCGGGGTCGGGGTCGCTGTCGGAGTCGGAGTCGCACTCGCACTCGGGGTCGGGGTCGGCGACGAGATCGGCGTCGGCGTTGCGGTGGGTGAAGGTGTCGGAGTCGGGCTCGTGCCCTCGCAAGAATCTGCCGGCACGATGCCGATCTCGAAGATGCGGCCATCAGGATCGGTAGGATCTGTGTTGAAGTCTGCCCCACGATCGCTCACGTACAGGCTGGAACCGACCTTGGCCAGCCCTGCGAGCGTCAGCTCGGTAGGCTGGGGAGGGATCTCGTTCGCAAGGTTGTGCGTTGCGCAGGCCCCACCAGCAGTGGTGACCTCCAGGAGGACGGAGTTCGACGCGCCGATGACCCAGAGGCGCCCGGTGGACGCGTCGTACTCAATACCCTCCGGATCTCGCGCGCCGAGCTCCTCGACATCGAAGCTTCCCTGCAGGGCTCCATTGGTCGGCGAAACACGGTAGACCTCGTGATACTTGCCGCCGGCAATCCAGAGTGAGCCGTCCCCATATGCGAGACCTTCTGGATCGTCGGTAGGTGTCGCGAACTCCCTGACGATGTCATCATCTGACGTGCCGAAATCCCCATCGGGACCTGGATCGATCTCGAAGATGTCGCCGCCCCCGCTGTCCTGCGAGATGAACAGGTGGCCGTTCGACGGGTTCACGGCAGCACCGACCGGCTCGTTCGAAAATTTGAACGTCGTCCAGGTGCGCTGCACGGTGCCGGCCGTGGTCGCCTCCCAGACATTGACGCCCTCGTAGTGAGAAACGCCACCACTGGTGGTTTCCTCGACTTCACCGTCGACGACGATGAGGCCAACTCCGGCCTTATAGGCAATCCCCGAGGCGTCAACGACCGGTGGATCCCAATTGAACGCGTTGATCGTTCTGACGTATGTGGCGTCGCCGCCGGCAAGGATGGAAAAGTCCGCGTAGGTCCCGAGTTCGGTCACGCCGTTGGCATCGGCCACGTAGAGGCTGAGCTCGTCCGATTCATCGGTGGTATCAAGGCTGGGCGCCACCGCCATCGATTGCGGACCCTCGAGGCGCGCCTCCGAGATGTCGTCCTCTGACAGGACGGCGCCATCGGGGGCGACCTGGAGGAGGGTCGAGCCCTCATCGATGATGGCGAAGAAGCTTCCGTCAGGCGCGGCCGCAACGGCTGCTGCTGAACCGATGACGTCGGGCGGGGTCACGCCAGCCGGTCCAGGCTCGGCCGAAGCACCCGACGCGGCAAGGTCGACTGATCGTGCCCTAGGAAGGAAGCCGATCTCCTGCTGGCTGAAGACGATCAGCCGATTCGAGCCGGCATCGTAGGAGACGCTACTGGCCTCGGCGAGGCCCAGTTCGGACGCCTCCAGCGTCGACTGCACGTCAAACGGACCCTCGAGACCCGGCAGCGTTGAGACCAGCTCGTGGTCAAAAGCTGCCACGGCCAGCGGCGACAGCGCCGCCGCGAACCCCATCACGACCACGATGAGGAATGGGGAGCGGGCCCCACGTCGCTGCGTGGAACCCGCTCGCTTCGTTGTACCGTCCGTCCCCCCGAGCATCGTCAGTCGAGCGCGCGATGGAGGAAGGCGGCCATCTGGCCGCGGGTGACGAGGCCCGACGGGCAGTAGCGAGCGGTGGCGCACCCGCCGGTGATGCCCGAGTTGGCCAGGGCGTTGATCTGGTTCTCGTGCTGGTTGCCGTTGTCATCGCTGAAGAAGTTGACGATGGTCGGCGGCAGCTTGAAGGCACGCACCAGGAAGCTCGCCATCTGGTCGCGCTTGACCGGGCTATCGGGGCAGTAGCGCCGCACGCCACAGCCGCCGGTAACGCCGGCCTGGGCCAGCGCGTTGATCTGGTTCTCGTGCTGGTTGCCCTCGTCATCGTCGAAGTAGTCGACGCTGGTCGGCGGCAGCTTCAGGGCGCGCACCAGGAAGCTGGCCATCTGGTCGCGCAGCACGTTGTTGGTGGGGCAGTAGGTGGTGCTGGTGCAGCCACCGGTGATGCCCGCGTTGTAGATGTAGAGGATGTCGTTCTTGAACTGGCTGGAGTTGATGTCGGTGAACGGGTTGGCGCTGGGGGTCGGCGTCGGCGTGGCCGTCGGCGTCGGCGTGCCGGTCGGCGTCGGAGTGGGGGTGGCGGTCGGCGCCGGGGTCACGCTCGGCACAGGCGTAGAGGTCGGCGGCGGCGCACCCGTGCAGTCGATGTCGACGCGATGGGCCGGCGTGCCGGTCGGAGGATTTGTGGTGGTAAACGATCCGTCGGTGTCCGTCCACTCAACATCGCTTCGGTTGAGGATCGTGTCATCGATACCGCCCTTACCGTTGTCGGGGCACGCCTCGTTGAGCGCTGCCAGGGTGACGTCGATCGTTACGGTAGCGGTCTCATCGGCCTCTAGGGTGCCGACCGGGCAATCGACATTGGTGCCGCTGACGACACACGTGCCGTTCTGGCCTCCGCTCGTCACGAAGTCCGCCGAATCGACGGTGAGTTGCCCGGGGTCGAGGGAACCGTCGCTGACAAGCACATTTGTCACCTGGGCCGCGGCGGTGTTGGTCGCCAGCAGGGTGTACGTGTACGTGCCGCCGGGAAGCTCCGGATCGGAGGCATCTGAACTCTTCACCAGCGTTACATCGCCTGCCGCGGCTCCGACCAGACTCACCGAGAGAGCGAGTGCGGCGATGATCGCAAAAGCGGAGACGAGACCCGCGGTGAAGCGGATGAGTCCGGGAACGGCCAAGCGAGATGTCACGAGGAAGAACCCCCTGGTGCGTGTTGATGGGTGATCAGTGGATGCGGAATGGTACAGGAGTTCATCACGAGCTGACCAGTCCAGTCCGCGCATTCGGTTGCCGGTCGGCACCACATATAAGGATCCTGCATCGGGGCAAGCAGATCGGCGCTCGTGCGCTGACCGAGCAGGCGGATCAGGCGTCAGGGAGCGCGGTCAGGAGCGCCATCTCGATTCCGGCCTCAGCACCGAGCCTCGCGATCACCGGCGCAGGAACCGGCTCGTCGACGCTGACGAACATCATCGCCTCCCCATGGGCGGAGAGCCGCGAGAGCTCCAGCGAGCTGATATTGATGCCCGCCTCCGCGAGGACGGTCCCCACGAAGCCAACCACACCGGGCCGATCCCGATGGCGGGTGATGAGGATCGTCCCCGCCAGCTCGGCGTCGATCTCGAAGCCATTGACGCTCGCCAGGTGCGGCCGACCGTGGGCGGTTGAACCAGCCAGCGTGACCAAGGCCTCGCCATCCGCCGGTCCGACGGTGAGCTCGACGAGCGACGCCCACGGCTCGGAGGCATCGGTCCTGGCCTCGCGAACGGTGAGGCCACGCTCGCGTGCGACGAGGTCAGCGTTGACGGCGTTGACGCGCTGATCGGTGACAGCCTCGAGGATTCCGGCCAGTGCCGCCGTTCGGATCGGCGCGCATTCCCCCGCCGCGATCTCGCCGGCATACGTCAGCGACAGCGTGTCGAACGCGCCGGGCGCCAGCTGCCGGGCCAAGATCGCAAGGCGACGCCCGAGCTCGACGTAGGGACGCAGCTTCGGCGCGGTCTCGGGTGCGACTGCTGGCGCGTTGACCGCGTGGGGAGGGGTAACGCCGCTCAGGGCCAGGAGGACCTGCTCGGCCATCTCGACGCCCACGCGATCCTGGGCCTCGGACGTGGATGCTCCCAGGTGCGGCGTGAGGACGACGTTCGGCGCGCTTCTGAGCGGGTTGTCCTCGGACATCGGCTCGGTGCTGTAGACGTCAACTGCAGCACCCGCGAGGCGTCCGTCGGTGAGTGCGGCGGCGAGGGCGGCTTCATCGATGATGCCGCCGCGGGCCACGTTGAGGACGAACGCATCGGCCTTCATGGCGCCGAACTCGCCTTCTCCGAGCAGGTTCCGCGTAGCTGCCGTCAAGGGCGTGTGGACGGTGATCACGTCCGCCCGATGAAGGAGCTCGGCGAAGCCGACGAGGCTGGCTCCGGCCTCGGTCGCCTGCTCCTCCGTCAAGTAGGGATCGTTGGCGATGACGCGCATCTCGAAACCCAGGGCGCGCCGAGCAACGGCCTTGCCGATCTTTCCGAGGCCGATGATCCCGAGCGTCTTCCCCCGCAGCTCTCGGCCGGTGTTGCTTCCGCGTTCCCAATCACCGCGCCGGATCGACTGGTCCGCGCCGGGGATGTGGCGGAGCAGCGCTAGCATCAGCGCCATCGTGTGCTCCGCGGCGGCAATGGTGTTGCCGGTCGGCGCATTCACGACCATGACCCCCGCCCGCGTCGCGGCGTCGACGTCGATGCGGTCGATCCCCACGCTGGCGACGCCGATGACAGACAGCCTGGGCGCCGCTCTCGCCAGCAGCTCGGCATCCACGCGCGTCTGCGACCGAACGATCACGGCGTCCCAACCGTCTGGCGCACCCAGCACGTCGAGGAGCTCATCGCGAGGCAGACCGAGGCGGATCTCGGTCTCGTGGGCGGCGGAGAGGACGTCCAGGCCTGGCTGAGCCAGGGGCTCGACGACAAGAATGCGGGCCATGCGTGGCATGCAGTCTAGCGGCGGACCGTCGTGGGACTTTCGGCCCACTCGTGCGTTGTCGAGCGCGTTGTCTACAATCCCGGCAGCGTCACGGGCCAGCGCATGATTCCGACGCGGCCGCCACGGGCACATGTCCATCCATCATCCGTGCCCGCGGCAAAGGGAGAGACTTCTGAATTGACCGATCGACCCGACTATCGACTGAGCCACCTCCAGGCATTGGAGGCCGAGTCGATCCATGTGTTCCGTGAAGTGGCGGCCGAGCTCGAGCACCCGGTCCTGATGTTCTCGGGGGGCAAGGACTCGATCATCATGCTTCGGCTGGCCGAGAAGGCATTCTGGCCGGCACGCATTCCGTTCCCCGTGCTCCACGTGGACACCGGGCTCAACTTTCCGGAGGTCATCGAGTTCCGCGACCGCCGAGTCGAGGAGCTGGGCGTCCGCCTGATCGTGGCATCGGTTCCCGACGCCATCGAGCGCGGACTCGTGCAGCCCGAGCCGAACGGGAGCCGGAACCGGATCCAGACGCCCGTGCTCCTCGAAGCTGTGCAAGAGCACGGCTTCACCGCCCTGTTCGGGGGTGCGCGTCGAGACGAGGAGAAGGCGCGGGCAAAGGAGCGGGTCTTCTCGTTCCGTGACGAGTTCGGTCAGTGGGACCCGAAGAACCAGCGGCCGGAGCTGTGGAACCTCTACAACGGTCGCATCCACGTGGGTGAGTCGATCAGGGTCTTCCCGCTGTCGAACTGGACCGAGCTCGACGTGTGGCACTACATCGGCAGCGAGGAGCTCGAGATCCCCGACCTCTACTACGCGCGGAAGCGAGACGTGTTCGAGCGCCAGGCCATGCTCTACGCGGCCAACGACCTCTGTCCTCCGCGCAACGGCGAAACGGTCTTCGAGGAATCCGTCCGGTACCGCACGATGGGAGATGCGAATCTCACCGCAGCCGTCCGATCGACGGCAGACACCATCGACAAGGTCATCGTGGAGATCGCCGCCACACGCCTCACCGAGCGGGGCGCGACGCGTGGCGACGACAAGGTGAGCGAAGCCGCCATGGAAGATCGGAAGAAGGAGGGCTACTTCTAGATGGACCTCCTCCGGTTTGCCACCGCTGGCTCCGTCGACGACGGCAAGAGCACGCTCATCGGCCGGCTGCTCTATGACTCAAAGGCCATTTTCGAGGACCAGCTCGAGGCGGTGGAGCGCACGAGCCGGCTCATGGGCGACGAGTACACGAACCTCGCGCTGCTGACGGACGGACTGCGGGCCGAACGCGAGCAGGGAATCACGATCGACGTCGCGTACCGATACTTCGCGACGCCGCGCCGCAAGTTCATCATCGCCGACACGCCCGGTCACATCCAGTACACCCGCAACATGGTCACCGGCGCCTCGACCGCTGACCTCGCCATCGTCCTCGTCGATGCGCGCAAGGGCATGCTCGAGCAGAGTCGTCGTCACGCATTCCTCGTGACCCTCCTCCGCGTTCCGCATCTCCTGGTGGCGGTCAACAAGATGGACCTCGTCGACTACGCCCAGGACGTGTTCGAAGGCATTCGCCAGGAGTTCACCGCGTTCGCCACGAAGCTCGAGGCGCCGGACCTGACGGTGATTCCGATCTCGGCGCTGCGCGGGGACAACATCGTCATTCGGTCCGAGCAGATGCCCTGGTACGACGGCCCTTCGCTGCTTCACCACCTCGAGAACGTTCACGTCGCCAGCGATCGCAACCTCATCGACGCGCGATTCCCCGTCCAGTACGTGCTACGGCCGCAGTCCAACCAGCACCGGGACTATCGCGGCTACGCCGGAACCGTCGCCGGCGGGGTCTTCAAGGCTGGGGACGACGTCGTCGTGTTGCCGAGTGGATTCGAGAGCCGGATTGCGGCGATCGAGACAATCGATGGTCCGATCGCCGAGGCGTTCCCGCCGATGGCCGTCACGATCCGCCTCGAAGATGACCTCGACGTCTCGCGCGGCGACATGATCTGCCGCCCGAACAACGCCCCGGTGCCCACACAGGACCTCGATGCCATGGTCTCCTGGATGTCGGATACGCCGCTTGTGCCCGGCCAGAAGCTGGCCGTGAAGCACACGACGCGCACGACCAGGGCCCTCGTCAAGGAGCTCCAGTACCGGCTGGATGTCAACACGCTGCACCGCGATGAGGAAGCGACGCAGCTCGGCCTCAACGACATCGGCCGCGTACGGCTCCGGACGACCACGCCGCTGTTCCTGGATGCCTATCGGCGCAGTCGCACCACCGGAGGCTTCATCCTCATCGACGAGTCGACGAACCGAACCGTCGCTGCCGGCATGGCGGTCAGCCCCGACTGACCGACCTCGTCACGCGGGGCTGATGTACCCGAGCTCTTCGAGCCGGGCCAGCACCCGCGCTGCGCTCCGCGCAGGGGTCTCCCGGCCGTCGGAGAAGCACGTCACGTCGGGCTGCAGCGGCGGCTCATAGACGTCGGACACGCCGGTGAAGTGCGGGATCTCCCCCGCGGCCGCCTTGCGATACAGCCCTTTCACGTCGCGCTTCGCCAGCACGTCGACATCGGCCTCCATGTACACCTCCACGAACCGGCCGATCCGTTGGCGGACCTCGTCACGGGTCGCCCGATACGGGCTGATGACCGCGGCAATGGCGATGACGTCATTGCGGGACAGCAGCTCACACACCCAGCCGATGCGGCGGATGTTCGTGTCGCGGTCCTCGCGGCTGAACCCGAGCCCCTGGGTCAGC
Organism: Candidatus Limnocylindria bacterium; assembly: GCA_051000335.1. GTDB lineage: Bacteria > Chloroflexota > Limnocylindria > QHBO01 > QHBO01 > JACDBZ01. The sequence goes on from JBPCOK010000184.1 coordinate 8,969, forward strand.
TGCGTGCGGACGACGTCACCATCGAGGACCTCGACCTTCAGATCCCGGGCACGCAGCTCACGCTCGAGGATCGCGGTCACCGTGCTCTTGCCCGAGCCGGACATGCCGGTGAACCAGATCGTGAATCCGGTCGAATCGCGCCCGGGCTCCGTGCCGGCGCCGCCGCTCAGGTGAATCGGGTCATTGGTCATCGGACGCCTATCCTAGGGTCTCGGGATCGTGCCGTGGCGCGCATCGGGGCCCGCCGGCAGCATCCGGCATACTGTGGCCATGGAGCCGCCGATTTCCCGATCTCCGGTCGAAGTCACCGTCGAGATCCCATCCGGCAGCCGGAACAAGTACGAGTACGATCATGTGCGGCATCGATTCGTGCTGGATCGAACGCTGTACTCGAGCGTCCACTACCCATGCGACTACGGGTTCATCGAGGGCAGCATGGCCGATGATGGTGACCCGCTCGACGTCCTCGTCGTGCTCGCCGAGCCGACGTTCCCCGGCTGCGTGGTGCGTGTGCGGCCCATCGGCGTGCTCGACATGGCCGACGAGAAGGGGCACGACTTCAAGATCCTGGCCGTCGCGGCCGACGATCCACGATGGGACGCCGTGCACAAGCTGCAGGACCTCTCCCCCCATCGGCTGCTCGAGATCGAGACGTTCTTTCGGACGTACAAGGAGCTCGAGCATCGCCCGACCGACGTCCGCGGGTGGCTGGGAGTGGACGATGCGTGGCGGATCATCGACGAGGCGATGCGCTCCGGCGCCAGCGCATCCGGGGTCGAGCCGGGGACCTGGCGCTGAGCCTCAGCTCTCGGCTCGGTGCAAAAAGGCCGTCATCTGGCCGCGCGTCACCGGATCGCGGGGGCAGAATCGCGATCAATCGAGCGCGCGCTTGAGGAACGCCGCCATCTGTCCACGCGTGACGTTGGCGTTCGGGCAGTAGGCGCGGGTTCCACATCCCCCAGTGATCCCCGAGCGCGCCAGGGCATTGATCTGGTTCTCGTGGATGTTGCCGTCATCGTCGTCGAAGTAGTCGGTGCTCGTGGGCGGCAGCTTCAGGGCACGAGCCAGGAAGCTCGCCATCTGCGCCCGGGTCACCGGCAAGCGCGGGCAGTATCGATTCGCATCGCAGCCGCCGGTGATCCCGGCCTGGGCGACGCGATTGATGTCGCCTTCGTGGATCGACGTTTCGTCATCGGTGAAGTAGTCGCGGGTTGCTGCCGGCAGACGGAGCGCCCGGGCGAGGAAGCTCGCCATCTGCTCCCTCGTCACGGATCCGGAGGGGCAGAACCTGCCGCTGCCGCACCCCCCGGTGATGCCCTCGTAGAAGAGCCACAGGATCTCGTTGTAGAACCCGGAGCTCGTGATGTCGCTGAACGGTGAGGTGACGACCCGATAGAGGCTGCCCGCATGGTCGGTCATGTAGATCTCGCCGTTCTCGGCCTCTCCGAACGAGGTGATCAGGGCATTGGTGTCGCGATGGAACAGGAGGCTGCTGCCGTTGGCCGCGATCGTCCAGATCCGTCCGCTGCAGTAGTCGCCCAGCACGTACTGGCCCACGAAGTCCTGCTGGATGGATCCGCGGTACACGTATCCGCCGGTCACCGAGCAGTTGCCGTTCACGTGCGTGTACTCGGCGATCGGATCGACGTATCCGGAGCTGCAGCCCGCCGATTCGAACGGATGCTTGCCCTCCCGGCAATCCCAACCGTAGTTCCTGCCGCCGCTCGCGGCGGGCTCCCGGTTGATCTCCTCGTACGTGCCCTGGCCGACATCGGCGATCCAGAGGGATCCCGTGCCGCGATCGAAGCTGGCGCGCCACGGATTCCTGAGGCCGATGTCCCAGACGGCGCCGGGATAGGGATTGGATGGTGTCGTATAGCCGCCGGACAAGGTCGGAGCGATGCGGAGCACCTTTCCGAGCAGCGTCGCCTGGTTCTGGCCGTTCTCGTCCGGATCTCCTCCGCCGCCGCCGTCACCGGTGAAGATGTAGAGGTAGCCATCCGGCCCGAACAGCAGCTGTCCGCCGTTGTGGTTCGTTCGCGCGCTGTGCTCGATCGAGAGGATCGGGTCGTACGTGCTCGCGCTGGCGCTCGTCCGAGCGGCATTCGTGGTGAACTCGGCGATCACGATGTCGCCGCCACCGTTCGTGAAGTAGGCGAACAGCTTGCGGTTGCTCGCGAAGTTCGGATGGAACGCGAGCCCGAGGAGTCCGCGCTCGCCGCCGGTCGTGAACCCGCCCGACACGTTCCGGATGTCGAGGAAGTTCCCCGACTGCAGCTTGCCGTTCGCGACCACGCGCACCGTCCCGCCCTGCTCGATCACGAACAGTCGCTGTGTGCCGTCCCCCGCATTCACCACGCCGACCGGCTTGGTGAGCCCGGAGATCACGAGCTGGATGTCGAGCTGGCCTGCCGTGAGCGCGGCCTCGGCCTGCGCGCCGGGCTCGAGGGGTGGCTGCGACGACGCCGCGGCCGGCATAACGGCCCCGAGCGACATGAGCGTGACGGTCAACACGCGGATGAGCCGGTGCATCGGGTCCCCTCCCCTCGATGATGACGTGGACGCCCTCATTATCACGGCTTCGAGCCCCGGCAGTGTCGCGTCGACGCGCGTCCCGTCGAAGGTCAGCCGCCGCCGCTGCGGCCGTCTTGCAGCACGCGAGCGTAGGCAGCGAGAAGAACCTGTTCCGAGACCGACCAGTTGTACTGCTCGGCGACGGCAGCGTGACCGCGACGCCCCATCGCCTCCGCGGCTTCCGGGTCAGCCAGCAGCTGCGCGATCCCGCCCGCGATCGCCTTCGGCGATTCGGTGTCGACGACGATCCCGGCGCCGGAGCCGATGACCACGTCCCGGACCTGGGAGAAGTCGCTGGCGATCACCGGGATTCCGGCCTCCATGTACTGGAACAGCTTGTTCGGCAGCGAATAGCGATAGTTCAGGCAGGACGGGACGATCGGCGAGATTCCGACGGTTGCCGAAGCCGCGTAGGCCACGACCTCGTCCGGCATCACTGGATCCACGATATGCACACGGTCGCTGACCTCCGCCCGACGCGCCTCATCCGCCAGCTCGGACGCCTGGTGGCCCGAGCCCAGCAGGACGAGGTGGGCACCAGGCACGCGAGGCATCGCCCGGACCGCGTGCTCGATGCCGCGACCGCCCATCAGGCCGCCGAGATAGAGGATGAGCGGCCGGCCTGGAGGAATATCCCGAAGCTCGCGAAGATCCCGAAGCTGCCGACGTCCGACGACGCCACGATGATCGGGATAGTTCGGCACGAGGCCCACGGACGCGAGGGCGTACCGCCTGGCCAGATGGCGCACGATTGGCGGGCTGACTGCGAAGGTTGCGGCGGCTCGCGGCACGAAGGTCCGCTCAACCAGCCGGTAGTAGGCGTTCTGTGCCTCGTGGTACAGCTGGGTGCGCTGGCGTCGCGGCCGATGCAGCCAGAGGTCGTGCGCGTCGTAGATGAACGGCCGCCCGACACGCGCCGCGGCGATGCCAACCGGCACGAGGGCGTTCGAGTCGTGCGCGTGCAGGACATCGGGTCGCAACGCGATGAGCGACTGCGCGATCCGGCGCTCATGCATGGCGAACGAGATGCCCGGAAGATGTCGTTTCGATCGCGCGAGCCGGCGCACCATGATGCCGTCCTTCGATTCGGACGGGGGCAGACCTGGGGCCCGGTCGGCGACAACGGTCACCCGGTATCCCGCCTCCCGCAGGCTCGCCGCCTCCTTCTCGACCCGCGAATCGTGGGTGAACGGATTGCGCACGAGCATCACGACATGGGTCGCGCCGTGAGTCATCGCGCAGACTCGGAGCGAGTGCCGAGGACGCGGTCCCACACGCGTGCCATATCGGCCTGCCACCGTTCGAGGCTGAAGCGCTCAACCGTTTTCGAGATGGCGACCGGGTCATAGTCAGGGACGCGCTCGAGGGCGGAGGCAAAATCGCCGTCGGCGACGAGCGTGCCGTTCACACCCTCCTGCACGATCTCGCGCAGGCCCCCGACCGAGCTTGCGACCACCCAGCGTCCGGATGCGATGGCCTCCACGGCCACCAGCCCGAACGCCTCGGTCAGCGACGGGACGAGCACGACGTCGTGCTCGGCCATGAGCTCCGCGACCGTGGCGTACTCCACTTCCCGAATGCCGGGCCCGATCAACGTATCGGCAAGGTCGCGCGCGATCTCGTAGCCCTTGTGACTGACCTGGCCGCCCATGTACAGGACGCGCCGCTGCGCCGGCCGTGGAGAGGGTCGGAAGCGGGACAGATCGGTTCCCGGCACGATGACCACGGGATCGACGCCGATCGGTCGCAGCTGCTCAGCGGTCAGGTGGGAGTTCGTGATCACGGCGGCGCTGGACTGGACCACCAATCGCGAGAGGAACTGCAGGATGCCCGCCTGCTCTCCATAGCTGCGAACGTCGCGACCGTGCGAGTAGACGACGAGCGGCACGCCCCGCACCTTCGCCGCAATGAGGCCGACCAGCCCGGTCGGGAGAATCATGTGGGCCTCGATGCCATCCACGCGACGCGACATCCGAAGCGCATCCCACAGGAGCATGCCGTAGAGGAGCGGGCGAACGAGGCCCTCCCGGCGCGGGCGGACCACGCGGATGCCCCGGACCCCTGCGGTCCGCTCACGGACGAACGTCCCGACCCCCGGACGATCCCGGGTGGGCCACAGGCGAGTGACCAGGGCAATGGTCGGGGCCGATTCGCCACGCCGCGGGTAGGCATCGACGAGCCGGCTGGCGGCATCCGCCCACCGAAACTTTTGTTGCAGCGCCTTGAGATCCTGGCGAACGGCCGCGTTGTGGGCCGGGTCACGCAACGAGCCGATGGCCCGGTCGAGCGTATCGTCATCGACGAACACCTCGCCGATGCGATGCTGGGCACTGACGGCCGACAGCTCACCCTGCGCCCGGAAGATGAGCGGGACGGCGTTGGCAATCGCCACGTACAGGTTGTTCGGCGCCGCATGGTTGGCGTACGGGTGATTCGGCTTGAGCGCGTAATAGAGGGCATCGGCGGCGGCAAACAGCTCGCTGGTGTCCGCCACCCATCCCATGAGCCTGACATTCGGTACGTCCGTCACGGCCGCTCGCAGCGTGGCCTCGTTGTCGCCACTGCCAGCGATGAGCACCACATCGTCGGGGTGCCGTCGTGCGTGCCGAATCAGGGGTTCCAGGTCCCTCGAGCCGATGAGACCCCCCGCGTACACCACGCAGAAGGCGTCGCCGAGACCCAGGGAGGCGCGCGCTTCGTCGCGCGGGACGGCTCGCTGAGGCGGATCGACCCAGTTCGGGATCGCGACGGATCGGATACCGCGCGCCCGGAAGTAGGCGCGTCGATCCTCGCCCGGCGTGATGACCAGGTCCGCAAGCCGCGGCAGGTACCGCTCCGCAATGCGAATCAGCGCGACCAGCCAACGCGGATACCGGTGCACGCCCATCAGTGCGTGGATCTCGAAGGCGTCGTACACGATGGCGGGGCGCCGCCGGCCCGTCAGCATCGGCGCCAGCGCGAGCGCCACGATGAGCATCGGCAAGTCGACGGCGTGGATCACCCTCGGAGGGTCGTCACGCATCAGCCGCAGAAACTCGCGGGCGACGCGGATCAGGAAGAAGAGCTGAGTCCAGCCGCGCGAGGGTCGACTCCGAACGCGGATCCGGTGCACGCGGATCGGACCGTCGTCCGACTCCTCCGGGCGCAGGCCCGTGCGGTCCCAGGCCAAGACTCGGGGTCGATAGCCGGCGTCCGCGAGCGCATACCCGGTGCGACGGACCCGGAGGTCGGGGTCATATCCCTTGGCAAGGAGGAAATCGACGCGGACGGCGCGCGTCACGTCCGCCCTCCGATCCCGATGATCATCGCGCCGACGTCCACGCTCCGGCTGCGCAGCTCCACGATTCGCTCCTGCAGCGCCTCGCGTCGAACGACCTCGCCCGCCTCCTCCAGCCGGGCGAGGAGATCGACCCGGCCGACATCGGCAAGCGGCACGACGAGGTCTCCGATGGCCAGCAGGTCAGCCGCGGCGCGCACCTTCTCATCGTAGGCGATGGGCACCGTCGGGACGCCGGCCAGAGCCCCGAGCAGGAGCCCGTGGAGGCGCACCGAGATCAGGCCATCGAGACCGCCGATCCGATCAAGGGCGGCGGCGGGCGTCGGACCGAGTGACTCCGTCCTGATGCCCGCCAGGTCTCGGCGGGCCAGCGACGCCTGGACCTCGTCGACGAATGGTGCGTCGACCTCGGCGCCCATCGTCAGGATGACGGGGTCCAGCCCGCGAGCTGCCGCAGCCGCGATGGCGTCCGAGATTCCCTCCACCATGGCGCTCCGGCGAGCCCGATCGCCCGTGGCGGGACCTCGGAGGACGAAGCCAACCTGCGACGTCGCCGACGGGACCGGACGGAAGGGATTGAAGAGGGCAGGATCGGGAATGACGTGCGTGTGCTCGGCCGCCCCGAGCAGCGTGGCGCTCCCCGGATCGCGGACGAGGACCAGCGTTGACACGCGGGCCGCGAGGCGGGCCAGCGCGCGCGTCCACGATCGCCGAAGCGGTCCCACCCCGACCCCGATCCAGGCAACCCGAGCTCCGGCCAGGCGTGCGGCGATCACCCACGCGGTGTAGCGCGGGACGACCCCCGACCAGTGGTCGTTGAAGATGCCCCCTCCGGCGAGCACGAGCAGGTCCACGCGCCGCAGCGCACGGAGCGCCGCGAGCGTTGGAAGATGGCGTGCGGTGACGACGCGCTGCGCGTCGGGAAACGCCGCAACCCCCTCCGGACGCGGCCCGCTGAAAACCGTGACGACGCGCCCGTCGAGGCCTCGCAGCGCGGCTTCGATTCCGGTGAGGATCGCCTCATCGCCGATGTTCCCGAACCCCTGAAAGCCCACGGTCGCGATTCGAAGGGACGAGGAACGTCGCCGAGCCCCGGTCACGGGGGCCCGATCTCGTCGCGCAGCACGGTCGCGATACGCCGAGCGGCGGTCCCGTCGCCGTACAGATCGCCTCCGGAGCGGGACATCGCCGCCAGGCGCGCGTCGTCCCCGAGCAGGGCCAGCGTCTCGCTCCGCACCCGAGCCTCGTCAGTCCCGACGAGTCGGACCGCGCCCGCCTCGACTCCCTCTGGACGCTCCGTCGTGGCCCTGGTCACCAGCACGGGCACGCCGAGCGTGGGCCCCTCTTCCTGGACACCGCCCGAATCCGACACCGCGAGGCGGGCGCCGGCCAACAGATCCAGGAACACGGGGTATGCCAGCGCATCCACGATCAGTGCTCGTGGCTCGCCACCGAGGATGTCGTCGACCGGCTGGCGCGCGATCGGGTTGGGATGCGTCGCGAATACAAGACGCAGTTCCGGGCGCGCGGCCAGCACATCGCGCAGCGCCGCGGCCACGGCGCCGATGCCACCATCCCACGACTCACGCCGGTGCGCGGTCGCGAGGAGGTACGGACCGTCAGCCAGGAAGGAGCGAAACGGCTCGGGGAGCTCGCGGCGGCCGGCACGGATCGCGCGAAGGGCGTCGACGACGGTGTTGCCGACGACGTGCACGCCGCTGGTGATCCCCTCGCTCCGCAGGTTCTCGGCAGCCGAAATGGTCGGGGCGAAATGCCATCGCGCGATCCGGGCGGCCACGCTCCGGTTCATCTCCTCGGGGAAGGGGTGATCGAGATCGTTCGATCGCAATCCCGCCTCGACGTGGCCGACCGGGATGCGATGGTGGAACGCGGCGATTGCGGATCCGAGCATGCTGGTGGTGTCGCCCTGGACGAGAACCGCTCGGGGTGGAGCGTCGGCCAGAAGTGCCCCGACTCGCTCGATCGCACGGGCGAGCATCATGTCCAGGGATTGGCCGGGCCGCATCAGCGCGAGGTCCGCGTCGGGATGCAGGCCGAACAGATCGAGGACCTCGATCACCATCTCGGGATGCTGCCCGGTGGTGACCACGAAGGGCGCGAAGCCTACCTCTCGCAGGGCGATGATCACCGGCGCGAGCTTGATCGCCTCGGGGCGCGTACCGAACAGCACCGCAATCGGTGCACGTGTGGAGGGCATCGGGCCAGAAGTATAGGGACGTCCGAACCGGATCCGGCCGCGTGATCAGTGACCCGCGACCAACGTGGCAAGGCCCCGCCTGAGGTCCGCGTGCGAGAGGTTCATCGGGACGCGGATGATCCGGCAATCCACGTCATCGAGAATGGCCGACGCAAGCTCTCGGAGATGCGCGAAGTGCTCATCGACCCTGATCCGTGGGGTCATTCCCGCCGCAACGGCGTTGAATGCATGCCATTCGAGGTGCCGATGAAACGTGTCGTACTCCGCGCGCAGGATCGAGCCGCTCATATCGGCCGCGATCCTGGCGGAGATCGCGTCGGATCCAAAGCCCGCGCGATGCTCTCGGACCAGGATGAAGTAGCGTCGGGCCGGGGACGGGCTCGGAGCCACACGTCCGTACAGCACCATCGGGGACACGCGGCGGCGGACCTGTGATGGACCGCGGCGTCGGAGCCGCCACTTCCACTGCAGCTGCTCGAGGCGCGAGGCAGTCCCGAGGACCCTCTTCTCGAGTGCCTCGTCGTCCTGGACGTTGTAGGCATAAATCTTCGGGTACGCCAGATTCGGATGGACCAGGCCATCCGTCCCGACAACGGCGACGTCATCGGCTGCGAAGACGGCATCGTGACGCAGGCACAGGTCCAGCGCCAAGGTCGTCTTTCCCACGCCGCCCGTTCCGCCGATGAGCGTCATCCCCGCGCCGGGAACGTCGAACGCGGATGCGTGCAGCGGAAGCCGATCCCCGTCAAAGTAGAGCGCCGGGACGGCGGCGAGCTCGTGGAATAGCTGGCCGACCGCTTCCTCCTGTGCCGCGAACTGAATGCTGCGCCACCGAGACCTGATGGCGCGCGGGCCGCCGAGCGGCGCGGGCAGGTGGATCCCGACGCCGGAGAATCGAGCGCCATCAAATCGATAATGCAGGCTTGCACTCGGGAAGCGCGCCACGAAGCCATCGGGCTGGGTGACGTGGAGGGCGGGATTCGGCAGTCCCCCGTCGGGAGGGGAGCGATAGGTCACCGCGAAGTGGCGAGTCGGGCCTGACGCCGACTTCGGATAGATCGACAGCTCGTGTTGCAGGAATTGCGCTGCGATACCCTTGTCCGCGGTGACAAGGGTCGAATGCCCGAAGATCTCGAGCGGACCGATGGTGACCTTCCGAGCGGAGTCGGCAGCAGGTGAGGACATGTGATGCTCTCTAGCGCGCACCGCTTGGATGCCAATCCGTGAGCACCCTCCTGTCGAGGCTGGTCTCTGAGTCGGCGATCTACGGCCTCGGCGCGGCCGCCAGCCAAGCAGTGGGGATCATCCTAATCCCTCTGTACGCTCGCCAACTCGGGACCACGGACTATGGCGTGCTGGCGATCTTCAATACGACGATCTCGTTGAGCGCGGTCCTCGTCGGCCTGGCCTTGGCGCAGGCGTTTCTCCGAACCTACCTGAAGGACACGGCGACGCTGGCGGAACGGCGGCACGTGCTTGGCGCAGCCATGACGTTGCGTCTCGCCGTCTCGGTGGCCTCGGCTGCCGCCATCGCGTTGTTGAGTGAGCCGCTCGCCCAGCTGCTGTTCGGCTCATCCTCGTGGCGCGATCACATGCTGCTGGTCTCACTCATCGTGCTGCTGGACACCGTAACCGTGCTGCCGCTGTCCTACCTGAGAGCCGAACGAAGGCCGACCGTCTACGCGCTGCTCTCCGTCACCCGGGCCGTGGTGGGCAGCATCCTGATCGTCACGTTCGTCGTCGTCGCCCAGATGGGCGTGTACGGAGCGCTGCTCGGTTCGGCTCTGGCCGCGGCGGTGACAGCCGCCATGGGGTTCGCCGCGCTGATCATCGGGGGCAACTTCACACTGTCCTCGGACTGGTCGCTCATGCGCGCCATGCTCGTGTTCTCGCTCCCCCTGGTGCCCGCAGCGGCTGCCAGTTGGGTGCTCAGCTTCATTGACCGCTACTTCCTCCAGGCATTCGAGGGATCGAGCGCGGTCGGGGTCTATGCGGCGGGATACACCGTTGGGCTCATCCTCAACGTTTTCGTGGTGCAGCCGTTCACCCTGATGTGGTCGGCGGCGAAGTGGGACATCTACCGCGACAATGACGATGCTCCCCGCATCTTCGCGCGCGTGACCACCGGGTTCGTGGTCGTTGCCTCGCTGGCGGCGCTCACGATTGCCGCCTTCGCCACCGACGCCATACGGTTCCTGCTGACGCCGGCCTTCGAGGAGTCACGCTACGTCGTCCCCTTCAGCGCGTTCGCGGCCGTCCTATACGGCGTCTATACCCTGGTCGGAACCGGGCTCAACGTCGCGGCCAAGACCAAGTGGATCGCCGCCTCCTTCGGGGTCGCGGCGGTCGTGAACATCGGCCTCAACCTCGTGCTGATTCCGGCGTTCGGCTTCATGGGAGCGGCCTACGCGACCATCCTCAGCTACGGCCTGCTCACCGGCCTCACGGGCCTGCTGTCGCACCGCTTCTACCCGATACCGTGGCAGCTGCGCCAGATGACCATCGCCATGGTCGTGGCGTTTGCTCTCGCCGTGGGCGCCCTTCTCGGACCGGACATCGTCGTCTGGCGCATTGCCTGCATTGTCGCCTTCATTCCGCTCATGCTCGGATTGCGGGTCGTGAGCGCCGAGGACGTCACGACCATGCGTCGCGCTCTCGTGAGCCGTTAGGCGAACACTACCTGGACCGCTATTCTGGCGGCATGTCCGTGATCGACCGGCGGCCGGATCGAGCCGAGGTGACGGCGCTTCCCGAGCTGTCGGCATTCCGCCTCCGACCTTCTCCGCGAGTCATCGCGGTGGCAGCAGGATATGGGTTCCTGCTGTGGGCGATCGCGATCGTTCTCTTTTCTCCAAACGGCTGGCTTCCGGTCGCGCTCGCGGCCGCGTCGACCGCCCTGTTGTCTTTCGATCGGAAGCTCGGCCCGATCCCTGCGGCATTGTTCGTCATGCTCGCGCTCCCCGTTGGACGGGGCAGCGAGGTCGGCCTGCCGCGGATTCTCGGTGACATCCCGGTGCGAGCTCACGACGTCGTGCCACTCGTGGCGCTGGCCCTTGCCGGCCCCGCTGCCGTACGGCGCCTGACCCGTCCTCGATCACTCCCCTGGAGCTCGCTCGTACCGTTGCTTGCATTCGCCGCCGTGGGGGCAGCGGCCCTGGTGGTCGGCCTGCTGGGCGGCCAGGCGGTCCGAGACATCGTGCGCGACAGCCGATGGTGGGCGTTCTATGGGATCGGCATCCTCGCGCTGGTGGCCGGCGCCCGGCGCGCGGCCATCCTTCGGGCGCTGATCTGGGGGCTGACGATCTACGCGATGATTCTCATCATCGGCCTGCTGATGCCCATGTTCAACGGCGGGCTCAAGTACGGCGCCTATGCCTACGATCCACGGCTCCGCCTCCACTATGGGCAGGCGGTGTTCCTGCTCGTGGGCGTGGCGGCCGTGACCGACCGACTAGTGCGTCGACCGTCGTTCCAGCTCGGATCCCTGCTGGTCCTTCTGTCGGCCGCCATCGCCCTGACACTGACGAGAACCCTGCTGGTCGGCGTGCTGGGCGTCGGCATCGCGACCGCCATCTGGGCAGCCCTCGAGATGCGACGGCGGACCGGTCGCGGCCGATTTCAGGATCTCGCCCTCAAGACCCTCCCTGCCATCGTGTTGATCGGCGCCGGCATCGGCCTGGGATTCACCGTGTACCAGTTCGGCACGACGATCTGGACGCCGGAGTGGGCCTATGCGGCATCGGACGGCGGATCCGGGATATCCGGGTCACCCAGCGACAATCGGCCGGTGCGACCGTCACTCGGCCGCGTCTTCGATGACACCGAGAACTCCGGCTTCGGGGCGCAGGCGGGCGGCCGCGTCACCTCCTATGCACTCGCGGTGACCGATATCGCCGGCTCCCCGCTCATCGGCAGGGGCCTCGGTCAGCAGGCGCGCATCCCCTGGGCGTGGGGTGGGTTCCGCGCACGCGCCGAGGGAGCGCAACCTGGCGTGGACAACGCGGCACTCACCGTGGGCCTCAAGGCGGGCGCCATCGGAATTGCCGTCTTCGCGGCCATGATGCTGTGGCCGCTTCGGCAGATGCTGGCCGGGCGAATGCGACGGGTGCGGTCGTGGTACATCCCGGCGTGGGTGGCGCTGCTCGGTCTCATGCTCATCCAGTCCTATGCCGTGAGCGGCTATGCGCCCTTCGCGCTCGTGCTGCTGCTGATACTCCCGGGAACCGAGTGGTCTGGCGCACGCAGGTCATCGCCATCTGATTGACGGCCGGGCTTCCGCCTCTTGCGCGTGAAGATCCGGGTCGATGGCGCCATGGTCGAGACAATTCCGACCATCAGCCAGATGACGAATCCGGGAAAGTTTCCCTCGAAGACCATCTCGGTCATGTTGTTGAGCGTGACGATCGAGATGGCCGTCGCCGTTCCGGCCAGCAAGAGAAATCGCCGCGGATCATGCGCGTCGCGTGCCGCCTTGACGAATCGCAGCCACAACCCGAGGACGGCGACCACGAAGACTGCGCCGCCGATGGCACCGAGCTCACCGAACAGATGGAGCCAGAAGTTGTGGACCGTGCGGAAGCCGTAGAGACCGATGCCGTACTCCGCGTACACGGGTGACGGAACGATGACCGACGCCGCTCCGCCATATCGGCCCGGGCCAACTCCGAGGATCGGGTGCTCCGCAATGATGGGCAGGCCCTCACGGATGAACCGCATGCGGAGATCCCGACGCTCATAGACCTCATCGAGCCGATCGAGCGTCGAGTCGATGATGCTCGGGGCCCCACCGTCCGGGAAGTAGAGCTCCAGGTCCTCGCTGGCCACCAGAAGGTTGCGCGGCATGGTGACGGTGATGAGCCAGGCAACGACGACCGCGGCACCCAGAGTGACGATGGCTCGGCGATCCAGGAGCGCGACGGTCACGATCACGCCCAGGACGACTGCGAGCCAGCCGCCGCGGGAGAACGTCAGGAGGAGCGCGAGCAAAAAGGTCGTCGTGACGCCAAATGCGATCCATCGTTCACGGCTGCGTTCAAGGCGACGAGCGGCGAGGAGGGGGAAGGGCAGCGTGAAGCCGATCACGGCCGCGACCATGTTCGGATTGCCGAGGAACGACGTGATGCGCCCTCCCTCCCCGAACCGTCCGGCAAACGATGCGAAGCCGAACAGATCAGGATGGAGCGTGACCTGGAGGATGCCGATGACCGCTGCGACGAACGCCACCGACACGATCGCTCCGACGGCCCGCATCGCCGATTGATCGGAGGTCGGGACCATTCGCGCGAGGAAGTAGATCGCCACCGCGTCGACGGTCATGACGACTCCGAGGACGGCCACACCAGGCGGCATCGCGTTAACCACGGCTGACACCGACGCGACCAGCACAAAGAGAATCATCAGCGGCATCAGCGGGTCCCGCATCGCCCGCCAGAACGTTCCCCGCCGGATCGCGTCCACCATGATCACGAGGCCCGAGACGGCGATCATCGGTTCACTCGCTCCGATCGGCCCAATGTCCATCGTGCCCGGTAGCACAGTGCGAACGATGACCGGATCGGCCAGAACCACCAATGTCGAGACGACGAGTGTCCCGAGGGGCCAGCGGTGCGCCGTGTAGGCGACCAGCGCGACCAAAAGGACCCCGGGGAGGGCGAAGAACGGCCACGCGATCCATGCGCCGCCCACCATGAGAATGGTGAGGGCAACGCCGATGCCGGCGACCGCGACCGCATGCGAATGTTCGCGGCGCACGCTCAGGATCATCAGCTCACACCCAGCGTAGAGATGATGACCTCGGCGCGAGAGCTCCATGAGTGCGCGAGCGCGGCGGCGGTCGCATGCTCCGACCAGCGCCTGTGTTGCACCTGGTCCGCCTCCACCATGCGCATGATGCCACCTGCGATGGCCGATTCGGCCTGGCTGACGACGAGGCCCGCGCCCGCGCTCGAGACGATGGCCGCCTGCTCCACGCAATCCGTGACGATCAACGGTCTACCCCACGCGAGGTAATCAAAGAGCTTGATGGGGACGGCCAGGTCGTTGTACTCACTCCGTGGCCGCGGAATCACCGTCGCGACCACGTCCGGGAGCAGCGCGGTGATCCCGTGCCCCCCGGCATGGACAATGTCGACATGACGCTCACGCGGTGGTGGCGGCTCTTCTCCCGGTCTCGAGACGATCGTGAGCTCAACGTCGGTACCGGCAGCCCGCGCCATGGCCACCGCCGTCATGAGTCTCCGGGCGCCCTGCGCTTCAAGCGTGCCGTTTCCGACAAAGAGCAATCGGCGCGCGTTCGGGGCCTTCGGGACACGAACGGGAGCAGGCGATCCCGGCGGTATGACGAGGCCGCCATCCTCTCGACCCGTGACGACGCGCGAGAGGCCACGAGACGGGAACGCAAGCTGGGTCGAGACGCTCCCCAGAGCCCGGATGGCTGGTCGAAACACCTTGGCCGCGAGGCGTCGTCGCAACGTCGTCGCCGAGTAGTACTCGGGAAACAGCTGGTAGGCATCCCGGATATACGTGAGGACTGGCACGCCGAGGGCGCGAGCCAGGGCAAGGAACGCGAGATCCGCCTCGGCCGGCAGGAACGTGGAGCTCTCGACATAAATGCCATCGAGCCCACGCAGACGCCCGGACACGGCATATCGAGCAAGGGCAACGCGTCGCGCACCACGATAGCCGCTCAAGACGTCAAGATTCACCCGCTGTGCAAGCTCCGCGCGAAGGTTGGTGATGCGGACAATCGGCCCCCACATGCCCTGGTCGAGTGGATACATCGACAAGAGGAGGACGCGGGGCCGCGACCTGGCGATCAACGTTGGCGCCCAGCAGCAATAATTGCGGGCCCGCGCAGGAGTTCGGCAGACCAGTGAGTTCCCCGCCATCGGCGTCGCGACTTGAAGTGATCTACGCCCTCAGGCGTCATCCGCAGGAAATCTCCACGTTCGTCAACGGCGAGGCAGCGGTGCTTGCGAGCCGGCTGGATAGCCTGCGCATCGTGGCGGAGAAGCGATCCGAGGAGCCCGAGATTCGCCCAGGGGGCATTCCGGACGACGTCGCCGTCGAATGGACTCCGAAGCGTCATGAGGGGGCATTCTGGCATGGATCGGCGCTGGCCTTCGCGCGCAGCCCTCGACGCTACGTCAACGAGCTGCGATCCATCATTGATCCCGCCGAGGGCATCACGCCAAAGCGCCGTTGGGCGTACTCCTTCGCCGCGGCAGCGGCGTACGCGGCCCGGCTTCCGGATCGGGACGGACCGCGGCATGTGCATGCGCACTTCGCTGCGACGGGCGCGGTCGTCGCTCATACGATCAGCCGCATCCGCGGAATCCCATACTCCGTCACCGTGCACGGCTCTGCCGATCTCTTCCGGGTCAATCCGCACCTCGAGGTCCTGCTGCGCGACGCTTCATTTGTGGCCGCGGTCAGCGGCTTCCATCGGCGTCACATCCTCGATCGAGTATCCGGCCTCGACCCGGAGCGCGTGACGGTGATTCATATCGGCGTGCCATCCGATGCCCTTGCCGCCGCCGGAGGCTCCATCATGGTGCGGCGGCCGACGCCCGTGCCGAGGCTGCTTTCCGTCGGCAACCTCGTTCCGTACAAGGGAATGCCGGTGCTCGTGGAGGCGATCGCCCGTATCCGGTCCACCGGCCGCGCTATCCACCTTGACATCATCGGAGACGGTGTGGGGCGCGGCCAGCTGGAGTCACTTATCCGGACCCTCGGCGTGGCATCCGACGTCAGCCTGCTCGGGCGGCGGCCTCCGCCCGAGGTGCATGCCGCGATGCGCGACGCCGACCTCTTTGTGCTGGCGTCGGTGAAGACCCCCCAGGGGGCGATGGACGGGGTGCCCACGGTGTTGATGGAAGCGATGGCCACCGGACGCCCGTCCGTGTCAACCGAGGTTTCCGGGGTCCCCGAACTCATTCAGCACGGAGTGACGGGCTGGCTTGCCGAGCAGGGGAATCCTGATTCGCTGGCGGCCGCGATCGTCGAGGCGCTCGACAACCCGGAGGAAGCGGCCCGCCGCGCGGACCTTGCGCGACGTCACGTCCAGGACGCCTTCGACCAGGAGCGAAACGCGATTGCCCTCCTGGACAGGATTCTCGCGATCCAGGATCAGAACGCCTCGAGGTAGCGATCGACCTCCCACGC
>JBPCOK010000064.1:0-4024 GCA_051000335.1 Candidatus Limnocylindria bacterium
GTGGAGCGATCGTGGGCAGTGGGGTGACAGTGGGCAGCAGCGGAGCGATCGTGGGCAGCGGAGCGATCGTGGGCAGTGGGGTGACAGTGGGCAGCAGCGGAGCGATCGTGGGCAGCGGAGCGACGGAAACCGGCACCCAGCTTCCGCGCGGCGCGTGCGCGGCTACCGCGATGACCGGCAGGGCGAGGAGGATTGCGACCGCGGTCGCAATCCCCCCTGCCAGTCGAGTTCCGCCGAGCCGTTTCATCCCTGTCTCCCATGCGGCCGCAGCGCGGTCGCCTCATGTCGAGAGAATGGAGGACCAACGAGCACGGCACCATGACCCTATGGTCATTCCCGGCGGTAGCCTGCTGCAACCGGGACGCACGGACGCCGCTCTGGGCGCCGCCTGGGCGGTGCGGTGCAGTACCTGGCCGTACTTTCGGTGTCGAGCCACGGCTCGCGAAGGAGCGTGGGCGGCGAGTCGACGGTTGCTACAATGTACGGCGCCGGCGACTATTTCGCTCTGAAAGCGCTGTGCTTAGAATGCCGAATCGAGTTTTCCGCTCTGTTTGAGCGTGAATCAAGCGCCCGTAGCTCAGTGGATAGAGCAGCTGACTTCGGACCATCCCGGCCGATGCGCTGTGGCACCGAGCGTGGGTAGGGGAGCGAAACGGGTCGAATTATCTGCTCTCTTCTAATATGCGTCGCTCGCACCCGCCTCCACCCCGTCGGCAGATAGGTGGACGCCCCGGCTACTGTTGTGCCGTGCCGACCTGTCCGCGCTGCGAGCGCGCCAACCCAGATGGCTTCCGTTTCTGCGGCGCGTGTGGCGCCGAGCTGCCGATCGGCCACGAACGCGAGGTCCGGAAGACCGTCACTGCCCTCTTCGCCGATGTAACCGGCTCGACGGCGCTCGGCGAGCGCCTCGATCCGGAGGCCCTGCGACGGGTGATGTCGCGCTACTTCGACGAGATGCGGACGGCCATCGAGCTCCACGGTGGGACGGTGGAGAAGTTCATCGGTGACGCGGTCATGGCCGTCTTCGGCGTCCCACGTCTGCATGAGGACGACGCACTGCGTGCCGTCCGCGCGGCGTCGGAGATGATGACCCGCCTGACGTCGCTCAATGCGGAGCTCGACGCCGAGTTCGGGATTCGGCTGCAAGCTCGGATCGGCCTGAACACGGGCGACGTGGTGACTGGGGATGCCGCGCCGGGTGAGCGGTACGCCACCGGCGATGCCGTCAACGTGGCGGCCAGGCTGGAGCAGGCGGCCGAGCCCGGCGAGGTGCTGCTGGGGGACACGACCTGGCGCCTCACCCGCCGGGCGATCGAGGCAGAGCCGGTCGCACCGATGGAAGTGCGGGGCAAGGCCGAGCCGGTCATGGCCCATCGGTTACTGGCGCTCGTGGAGCCCGCTGAATTCGGCCGTCGCTTGGACGCACCGCTGGTGGGGCGGCAGCGCGAGCTCAACGTGCTACGTGCGGTCCTCGACGAGGCGATCCTGGGCCGGCAGTGCATGCTCGTCACCCTGCTCGGTCCCCCGGGGATCGGCAAGTCGCGCATGGCTCGCGAGCTTTTGCTGGCGGCGGAGGCCCGGGCTGATGCCACCGTGCTGACGGGCCAGTGTCTGCCCTACGGGGAGGGCATCACGTACTGGCCGCTCCGCGAGATCTTCGCGGGGTTGGGGGCCGAGGACGAGCTTGACGCGATCCTCGGGCAAGGGACACCGGAGGAGATCGCCTGGTCGGTGCGCAAGTCGCTGGAGCATCATGCCCGCGAGCGCCCGCTCGTCCTCATCGTCGAGGATGTGCACTGGGCCGAGCCGATCCTGCTCGACCTCGTCGAGCACCTGGTTGACTGGACGAGGGATTCGCCGGTGCTCCTCGTCTGCCTCTCCCGGCTCGACCTGCTCGATCAGCGTCCCGCCTGGGCGGCAGGCCGCCAGAACGCGCGCTCTCTCGTCCTTTCGCCGCTCTCTCGTGAACAGGCCGACCAGCTCATCACGAGCCTCCAACGGGGAGCCGCCCTCGAGACCGAGACGGTCGCTCGGGTGCACGAGGTTGCGGAGGGAAATCCTCTCTTCGTGGAGCAGCTGCTCGCGATGCTGGCGGAAGGTGAGGGCGGCGTGGAGGGCGTTCCGCCCACGATGCAGGCGCTCCTGGCCACCCGACTCGACGCCCTGCCGAACGGCGAGCGAGAGCTGATCGAGGGCGCATCGGTCATCGGCCTCGAGTTCGACTGGGACGCGCTCGGCGCCATATCACCCGCGGGGCGTCGGCCGCCCGGCGTCCAGCTTGCGGCGCTCGTGCGCAAGGAGCTGGTCCGTCCGCACGAGGCGGTGGAGGATGCATTCCGATTTCGCCATATCCTCATCCGTGATGCCGCGTACGAGCGGATCCCAAAGGAGGTTCGATCCGATCTCCACGAACGCCTTGCAGGATGGCTGGACACACGTCCGGATGCACTGCCCGAGATGGTGGGCTATCACCTCGAGCAGGCACTCCGCTATCTGACCGAGCTCGGGCGTTCGACCGATCGGACGCGCCCGCTCGCCGAGCGGGCGGCGGACCGGCTGTCGACCGCCGGACGGCGCGCCGAAGGCCGCGGTGATGCTCGGGCCGCCGCCAACCTGCTCGGCCGGGCGGCGGCGCTCCTTACTGCCGATGCGCCGGACCGCGTTGCGCTGCTGCCGGCCATGGGCGCCGCGCTCAGGGACATCGGTGAGATGGAGCGAGCCGAGGCCGTGCTGGTCGAGGCCGTCGAGCGCGGTCGCGCGACAGGCCAAGTGGGCGCCGCGGCGGCGGCCGGCATCGCGCTCGTGGATCTGCGGCTCCACCGAGACCCCGACAAGTCCCTCGGACAGACAGCGGCGAGGCGCGCCACCCGGGAGGCGATCGCCACCTTCGAGGAGATCGGCGACCGGGCCGGTCTCGCCCTCGCCCTCGGCCACCGTGGCAAGCTGCGCTTCTGGGCCGGCGAGAGCGCCGAAGCGATCCACGATCTCGCGCGGGCAGTCGACCTGGCTCGGGAGGCCGGTGGCGCCGTTCAGGAAGCCGAGAGCGTCCGCTATCTCATGGCCGCGCTCTATCGGGGGTCGACGACGGTCGTCGACGCCGTGGCCCGCGTCAAGGAGCTCGACGCCCGCAACCTCGGCAATCGGCGAGTCGAGATCAGCAGCCTGGCCATCCGCGCGGTGCTCACCGCAATGCTCGGAGAGGTCGGCGTCGCGCGGCGACTGATCGGGCAGGCACAGTCGCTGGCGAGCCGCGACGGCATCCTCGTGTTCGGATCGGGCGCCGCGTCGGCGGCAGGGGAGGTGGAGCTGATCGCCGGTGACTTCGAGGGCGTGGAGCGTGAGCTCCGGCCGGTATGCGACGAGCTCGAACGGATCGGCGAGCGTGGCTATCTCTCGAGCGTGACGCCCCTCATCACGGACGCCGTGCTGCGGCAGGGACGGATCGAAGAAGCACTTGCCCTGTCGGAGCGATGGCAGTCGGACCTCCTCACGGTTGCCGAGGACGCGGACGCCCACGTCGGCTGGTTCCGTGTCCGCGGGAAGATCCTCGCCCGCACCGGTGAGGCGGCCGAGGGCGAGCGGCTGTGCCGTCGCGGCGTCGAGCTGGCCGAGGCCACCGACTTCCTGGTGGCCCAGGCCCGAGCGCTGGCCGATCTCGGCGACGTAATCCGATTGGCCGGCCGCCCGGCCGAGGCTACATCCGTGATTGCCGAAGCGATAAGACGCCATGAGCAAAAGGGCAACGTCATGGAGGCCGGCACGCTGCGCCGAGTGCTCGAGCCACCCCACATGCCGCCCGGCTCCTGACGATCGCCTGAGCGGACGCGGAGGGGGTTTCCCCACCGATGCCCGGGCGGGAACCGTGGCAGTGCCGCTCAACCCAGACACTTTCGGATCCATATCTTGCCAGCTCGGTGACCGTACGCGATGGTGCGTGACCCGCACGGGTCTGGCGCCAGGGCAGGTCCACCGTCGCTGGCGACTCGCATAGAAGACTCCATGAGCGGGTTTGAGCGTTGTGGCA
>JBPCOK010000111.1:0-3092 GCA_051000335.1 Candidatus Limnocylindria bacterium
CCCCATTCGGATATCTCCGGATCAACGCTTGCTCGCAACTCCCCGAAGCATTTCGCTGCCTGCCACGTCCTTCGTCGGCTCTTGGCGCCAAGGCATCCACCGCATGCTCTTAGTAGCTTGACCTACAACGTTCACGCGGCTAGCACGGTGCTGGCCTTCATGCCACGATGCGGTCGCGTCGGAATCTCCTCGACGAAATCGATGCTTCCATTCTTCGATTGATAAGGTCGTGCGCCCTCTTGGGCGCCGCCGATATTGGCTCGGTCGTTGGGGCCCGCCGGCCGGCACGTGGCCGTCCGGTCGACGCCTCGCGACGATTCCGTCACGGCGTCAGCGATACGTCCGCTGACCGATGAGCGCCACCGTCGAGTCGCGCGCAGCGGTCAGAAGACCGATTCATATGGGCTTGTCACAACGATCGCGAGGAGGACCTGCGTTGGTCTCCCCGCGAGAGCCGAGTCACTGTAGCACTCCGCATGGGGCCGGTCAACACGATGTGAAGGGGCCGCAGGCGGGGCAATCCGTGGTGGAGATGAGGGGACTCGAACCCCTGACCCCCTCCTTGCAAAGGAGGTGCTCTCCCAGCTGAGCTACATCCCCACGGCTCGCGCATCGTATCGGGCGCGGGGTCGTGGGTCAAAGACGGTCAGCGGAAGACGACGGTCCGATCGCCGTGCAGCAGCACCCGCCGTTCGACGTGCCAGCGCACGGCGCGGGCAAGCGCCACGCACTCCACGTCCCGACCGACGCGGGCGAGCTCCGACACGCTGTGGGCGTGGTCGACACGCGCAACCTCCTGTTCGATGATCGGACCTCGTCCAGGCCTCGGTCACGTAGTGGGCGGTTGCTCCGATGAGCTTCACGCCGCGCTCGTGCGCCTGCGCATACGGTCGAGCGCCCTTGAACGAGGGGAGGAAGGAGTGGTGGATGTTGATGGCGCGTCCGGCCAGCGCCGCGCAGGCGGCCGCGCCAAGGATCTGCATGTAGCGCGCGAGGACCACGAGCTCGAGCGCCAGTGCGCCGGTCCGCCATCGGTACAGCAGGTCGTTGAGACAGTGACCCTCTCGCGACACGGCGACCAGGACGCGCCGCCGGTGATCGGCATCGTGAAGCTCCCACCGCATCGCGAACTCATTGGCCAGCGAGATGAAGCGCTCGCGCCACGACGCCGATGACGCCCCTTCCTCGTTCGCGAAATGCACGCGCATGAAGAAGGTCGACACGTCCGGGTCACCGAACTGGTGGCTGTCGAGGATGTTGCCGCCACCCTCCGCGATGCACCGGGCGACCGCATGGACGATCCCCCGACGATCCGGGCACGAGAGCATGAGGATGAGCTCCCGGTCGCTCATGGTGTTGCGCTGCCTACGGCGGGGTCAATCGGCGTTTCGGCTCCGCCGGCTGCTCTCGGCCCTCCGGCCATGCGACCTCGCGCACGATGCAGATCGGCGTCTGCTCCCGCGCCTGGCCGAGCGGGTTGTCGGCGAAGAGGCGCTCGACGAAGCGCCGGTCGACCCCCGGACTGGCGCCGAGGACCGCGCACCCCGCATCGTTCGCGTCGATGATGGCCACCGGTGCGTCGAGGGCTGCCGCGATCGTCCGCGCGGCACCGTCCGGCTCACTGGGTCCCAATGTCGCCGACTGGTTGTACGGGGGGATCGTGTAGCTCGTTGGGCCGTCGATCGCCGCCGCCTGGCGGCCGGCCAGCCGGTAGAAGACGCCGTGGACGCCGAAGGGCTTCGTGACCGCCGATGCCGCCGCCGCGAACAGGATCCGGGGTGCGCCGACCTCGTTGATCGCAAGCTGCATCGTCTGCGGCGTCCCCAGCCCGATGCCGTACCCCGGTCGAGTCACGAAGCGCACCAGCAGCCCGGCGAGCCACCCGGCGCGGATCTCATTCATCGGATACGAGCGACCCTGGGTGATGGCGACCATACGCTCGCTGACCGCGACGAGGCGGACGGCGGCGCCCAGGGCTCCCGCGTAGCGGCGCACCACGCCGGCGGCGTCATCGGCCGCCGTGACCAGGTGCGTCCGGACCGGGTGACGGGCGTAGACCACGCCACCCAGCGTCGCATGCAACGCCCGATCTTCGTTCGGGGCATCGAGGACGCCCATCGGACGCTCATCGGTGGTCGGCGTGCTCGCCGGATCAGGGGACACGGCCGCTCCATCCATCCGAGGGGAGGTGAGGTGGTGGGCGTTTCTGGACTCGAACCAGAGACCTCTGCCTTATCAGGGCAGTGCTCTAACCAGCTGAGCTAAACGCCCCTCGGGAGGCGGCATCGTAGCAGTCGCCGAGCTCGGTCCGCAACCGGAGCCGCGGGACCAGGGTTGCGCGGCCTGCTACGGTGGGGCCTCGCATCGGGAGACGACGCGTGGGTTTCAACCCTGGCACCGGAATGACGCCCAACGACTGGGCCGAGACCGAGGCACGTCGAGCGGAACGGGCCGGGCGGGCGGACCACCCCCACGGCCGCGACATCAGCCCGCGCTCTCGGCGGGTGGTCGGGTGGATCCTCGCCATGGCGGCGCTGGCGCTCATGGGCTACGCGCTGCTCGGGTGGCTCGGCTTCATCGCGGTTCCCGGCTTCGGATCCTGAGGCGAGCGCGGGGCCGTTCCCCGCCGGACACGAAGAAGCCGCCCACGAGGGGCGGCTGCGCGCGTGGCTTGCGCTGCTGAAGAGTGACAGGAATCCGCGTTATCAGCGGGAATCAGGTCGTTAGTTTCGAGGGCGGTTCAGCTCGTTCACCGATGCTCCCTCGAGCATCGATCCTTGCGGCGAGCTGGCCGATCGACCTGGGATCGTGGATCCGGCGAACCGGCTCCACATATCTCCCTAGAAAGGAGGTGATCCAGCCGCACCTTCCGGTACGGCTACCTTGTTACGACTTCGTCCCAATCACCAGTCCCACCTTCGACAACTGCCTCCTTGCGGTTGGCCCACTGGCTTCGGGTGTTACCGGCTTTCATGACGTGACGGGCGGTGTGTACAAGGCCCGGGAACATATTCACCGCAGTGTGCTGACCTGCGGTTACTAGCAACTCCGGCTTCATGCAGGCGAGTTGCAGCCTGCAATCCGAACTGAGA
>JBPCOK010000131.1:0-9974 GCA_051000335.1 Candidatus Limnocylindria bacterium
GTCGGCGAGCTCGACGAGGAGATGGTCTACGAGTCGAGGGTCGGCGAGACGTTCCTGCTCGGCGCCTCCACCTGGCGCATCGAGGACATCAAGCCGGACCGGGTGATCGTGACGCCGGCTCCCGGAGAGCCGGGGAAGATGCCGTTCTGGCACGGCGACGCCATCGGCAGGCCGATCGAGCTCGGGCGCGGCATCGGCGCGTTCCTGCGTGAGCTCGAGCCGATGAAGCCCGATGTCGCGATCGCGCGGCTGCGCGAGTCGCATGCCCTCGACGACCTGGCCGCCCGCAACCTCGTGGCCTATCTCGCCGAGCAGCGCGAGGTCACCGGCGCGCTGCCAACCGATCGGACGATCGTGATCGAGCGTTTCCGTGACGAGCTCGGCGACTGGCGCGTCGTGATCCTGTCGCCGTTCGGCGGCCGCGTCCACGCCCCGTGGTCGATGGCCATCGAGTCGCGACTGCGCGAGGAGCACGGCCTCGATGTCCAGACGATCTGGTCGGATGACGGCATCGCGGTTCGCCTGCCGGAAGGCATCGAAGCCGACGGCGCGAGCATCGACGCCACCCTGCTGCTGGACCCCGATCAAATCGAAGAGCTGCTGATGGCCGAGCTCGGCGGCTCCGCCATCTTCGCCGCCCGCTTCCGCGAGAACGCGGCCCGCGCCCTCCTCCTGCCGCGTCGCCGGCCCGGCCAGCGCACCCCCCTGTGGATGCAGCGCCAGAAGTCGGCCGACCTGCTCGAGGTGGCCAGCCGATACGGCTCGTTCCCGATCATCCTCGAGACGTACCGCGAGATCTTGCGCGACGTCTTCGACATGCCGGCGCTGGTCGGGTTGCTCAGCGACATCCGGGCGCGACGCATCCGCACGGTGAGCGTCGAGACCCGATCCGCCTCGCCATTCGCGTCGTCGCTCCTGTTCGACTACGTCGGATCGTTCATGTACGAGGGCGATGTACCCCTGGCCGAACGGAGGGCCCAGGCGCTCGCCCTCGATCGGGAGCTGTTGGCCGAGCTCCTGGGTTCCGAGGAGCTGCGCGAGCTGCTCGATCCCGACGCCGTTGCCGATCTCGAGCTCGAGCTCCAGGCCCTCGCCGCGGGCCGCCAGGCACGCACCGTGGACGGCGTGAGCGACCTGCTGCGACGGGTCGGCGACCTGCGGACCGACGAGGTGGCCGCCCGGACCAGTCCCGACCTCGATGCCGGGGATGCGCTCCAGGAGCTGGAGCGTTCGCGCCGGGCCGTCCGCGTGCGAATCGCCGGCGAGGAGCGCTGGATCGCGGTGGAGGATGCCGGCCGCTACCGCGACGCGGTGGGGGCGAGCCCGCCCCCGGGCGTGGCGGAGACGTTCCTCGCGCCGGTCAGCGCGCCGCTCGACCTGCTCCTGGCGAGATGGGCTCGCACGCACGTCCCCTTCGTCGCCGACCATCCGGCCGTTCGATGGGGCCTGGCCAGCGAGACCGTCGAGGAGCGCCTACGCGCACTCGCCGCCGCCGGCAGCCTGCTGGAGGGGGCATTCCGGCCAGGAGGGGCGACGCACGAGTTCACCGACCCCGACGTCCTGCGACAGCTCCGGCGCCGTTCGCTCGCCCGCCTGCGACGCGAGGTCGAGCCGGTCGAGCCCGTGGTGCTGGCGCGGTTCCTTCCGTCCTGGCACGGCATCGGATCCGCCGCCGGCGGGCTCGGGCGCATGGTCGAGGTCGTTGCGCAGCTCGAGGGTGTGCCGATCCCGGCGTCGGTCCTCGAGCGCGACATCCTCCCGGCCCGCGTCGCTGGGTACACGCCGCGCCTGCTCGATGAGCTCGGGGCCGCCGGTGAGGTCGTCTGGATCGGGCGTGACGCCCTCGGTCGCGACGACGGCCGGGTTGCGCTCTATCGCCGTGATCGGGTCGAGCTGCTCGGCAGTGCCGGGACCGGCGACGATCGGCCTTCGACCCCGGTTCACGAGGCGATCCGAGCGCATCTCCAGCGCCGAGGCGCGTCCTTCTACCCGCAGCTGCGTTCGGCGGTCAGCGAGGCCCGGAGCGAGGCCGAGCTCCTCGATGCGGTCTGGGATCTCGTGTGGGCGGGCGAGGTGACGAACGACACGTTCTCGGCACTGCGTGCCCTGTCGCTCCCGAAGAGCCGATCGAAGGCGACTCCCCGGCCGGGCCGGGTGACGTCGCTCGGGCCGCCCCGCGCCGCGGGCCGATGGTCGCTGGTGGCGGACCTCGTCGGCGAGGGGCGGACCCCGACGGAGCGTGGGCATGCCCTGGCCACGACCTTGCTCGAGCGCCACGGTGTCGTCACCCGGGAGGCGGTCGCGTCCGAGGGGATCGCCGGAGGATATTCGGCCGTCTATCCAGTTCTCAAGGCCATGGAGGAGAGCGGCAGGGTGCGGCGCGGGTACTTCGTCGCCGGACTGGGCGCGGCGCAGTTCACGCTGCCCGGCGCCACCGATCGGCTGCGAGCCGCGCGCGACGAGCCGGCGGGGGTGCGCATCCTCGCCGCGACCGATCCGGCCCAGCCGTACGGCGCCGCGCTGGCCTGGCCGCGGACCGGCGACGACGAGCGTCTGCCGCTGCAGCGCGCCGCAGGTGCATACGTCGTCCTGGTCGAGGGAGAAGCGGCCCTCTACCTCGAACGCGGTGGCCGAAGCCTGTTCCGCCTGCCGGCCGCCGCCGATGCTGAGCTCGCCGATCGCGCCGTGGATGCACTCCCGGCTCTGGTTGCCCCCGGCGGACCGCTGCGCGAGCTGCGCCTCGAGCGGATCGACCGCGAACCGGTCGCCGATTCACCCCTGGCGGCACGCCTGGAGGCGATCGGCTTCCGCCGCGGCTACCGCGGGTACGTGCTGCGACGAACCTGAATTCTCAAGGTCCGTCGACCGCCCGGACCGACTCCACGACCATCTCCCCGCGGCAGTCGAGCACGATCTGCTCGGGAGGCCGGTCCAGGCCGCCGCCGGCAGCCGCAGCCATGTCGCACTCCTGGGCCGCCGGATCGTCGAGATGGACACGGAGTTCGATCCACGTCCCGCGCGGAGGCATGGTGACGTCGGTCGCCGGATCGATCGAGACGGTTGTTCCGACCCCGCCACGCGCCGGGTCCTCACCGATCGTGACCACGTTGTCATTGGCGAGGTGGCAGAGAAGCCACCCCGCCGGCTCGTTCCGCCCACCACAGGGAGGCGCCTGGCTGACATCGAGCGGAACCTCCGGCCACCACGCGCGGAAGGTGAATGGCTCGGCGCCGGAGCACGCCAAGCGCTCGAGATCGGTGCGGCGGAGAAGCAGACGCTCGGCCGTCAGAGGCGGTGCTGGGCAGTCAATCTGGTGCGGCTCCAGCCACGGAGAATCTGCGTTCTCAGGCTCGCCCGCGAGCCACCCGAACCATGCCGGACACGAGTAGGGATCCGTCTCGATCGGAGTCAGGCACCCGCTGTTCGGGGGAAGGCCCAGCGTCGACACGAGGTACCAGCGAAATCCATCGGCATCGACTGGGCCGTCCACCACGTATCCGGGCGTTCCGAGTCCAATACTGCCGAGCCGCTCCGCGTCCACGGATGGGCCGCGCCGGATGGAGAGGCGCTCGACCGTGGTGGTGACGATGGAGTCGACCGCCAGCGCCGATGGGTCGGCCGACGCGCCCGCGGTGGGGCGTTCGGAGGCGATGCCGGGCGTGTTCCGCACGCTCGGGCTGGTGGATGGGAGGACGGCCGGCGAGCCGCTGTCGCTGCTTGTGGCGCCGGTTCCGGGATCAGTGCCTCGTCCGCCGAGCAGCGCGACGATGAGAATCGGGGTGAGGAACAGCAGCAGGAGTCCACCCGCGATCGTCGGCCACTGGCTGCGCCCGCGACGACGCCGTCGATCCGGCCGCTGGGGTCGGAGCGGAGGATAGGGCGCGTCGGTCATTCCTGCCCCTCCGGTCAGGCGAGATCGAGCCGGGCATGCAAATGTCCCGAAGGAACCACGAGACCCGTTGATGCAATCTCTGGGTCCACGGACTCCTCCGGAACAAGAACTACGATACCGGGCGGGCGGCCGCCGGCCAAGGCCCTTTCTCCACGACTTTTCGTGACGTCACGGGAGTTTTCCACCGGTTGTCCACCGGTCAGAGGCGACCGGCCTCGATGATGCGTTGAAGGAACTCACGCGTCCTGGCCTCGGTCGGTGCGCTGAACATGCGGTCTGGCGGGCCTTCCTCGAGAACCCGACCCGCGTCCAGAAAGACGATTCGCCGCGCGATGTCGCGGGCGAAGCCCATCTCGTGGGTGGCGATGACCATCGTCATGCCCTCGTTCGCCAGCTCTCGGATGACATTGAGGACTTCGGCAATCAGCTCGGGATCGAGTGCACTGGTTACCTCGTCGAGCAGCAGGAGGCCGGGATCCATGGCCAGGGCGCGCACGATGGCCACGCGCTGCTGCTGCCCGCCCGACAGCCGGTCGGGATACTCCAGCCGCTTGTCCGCGAGCCCGAACCGCTCGAGGAGCGATGTGGCGCGCTCCTCGGCCTCGGCGCGATCGATGCGCATCACGCGCCGAGGCGCGAGCGTCACGTTGTCGAGGACTGACATGTGCGGGAATAGGTTGAAGGCCTGAAACACGATGCCGATGTGTCGGCGAATCCGATTGACATCGACATCCCGCGCCGTGATGTCTTCCCCGTCGACGACGATCCGGCCCGAGTCGATCGGCTCCAGCAGGTTGACGCAGCGCAGCAGCGTCGATTTCCCGGATCCCGATGCGCCGATGAGGCACACGACCTCGTGCTCGGCCACGTCGAGATCGATGCCCTTGAGGACCTCGAGGGCATCGAACGACTTGTGCAGCCCCTCGATCGACAGGCGCGCGACCGTCGAGGCGCTGGTCGTCATCGGCCCATCCCGAGCAGGCGCCCACGCCGGCCCCGTGCGCTCGAGGAAGGCGACAGCGTCCCCGAACGGCGACCCTGCTCACGAGCGATCAGCCAATCCGTGACCCGAGCCAGAGGAATCGTGACGACGAGGAAGACGAGGGCGGTCACGAGGTAGGGCGTGAAATTGAACGTTGCCTGCTGCCGGATCTGCGATTGGCGAAAGATCTCCACCACGCCGATGAACGACACGAGCACGGTGTCCTTTTGCAGGCCGATGAAGTCATTCAGCAGCGGAGGAACCACGCGGCGAACGGCCTGCGGCAGGACGACGAAGCGCAGCGCCTGGGCCTGGCTCAGGCCTAGGGATCGGGCGGCGGCCGCCTGGCTGGGGTGGATCGAGTCAATGCCGGCTCGGTACACCTCCGACACGTAGGCGGAGTACACGAGCGTGAGGGCCACCACGCCCCAGAAGAACGGATCATTCGGGACACCGGGGAGGCGCAACCCGGGGATCCCGAATCCTAGGAGGTAGATGACCAGCACGCCGGGGATGGCGCGAAAGAGGTCGACATACATCGTGGCGAGGAGACGGATGGGGAAGAGGACTGGGCCGGGCAGCCCGCGAAGGACCGCAACGAGCAGCCCGAGGGCCAGGATCAGGATCTCGGCGATGACGAAGAGGCGGACGTTGACCTCGAACCGCGAGATGATCTTCGGAGCGGACGCGGCGAAGTTGTCCCAGTCCAGGAACGAGCGCTGAACCTGGGCCCAGCCGGGCGAGTTGACGACGATCCAGCCGAGCAGGCCGAAGACGACGAGGCTGCTGACGGCGGCGATGACGAGCGCGCGGCCGCTGAACCTTCCGGCGGTCACGCGCCCAAATCCCGTCGTCTCCCGCCTATTCGAGCACCGGCACGTCGGCGTTGTCCGAGAGCCACTCCTGGGCGAACCGCTCGAGATCACCGTTCGCGTCGAGGGTGGCGATGGCCTCATTCACGCAATCGGTCAACGGGCTGTCCTGCTCGAGGACGAGGCTGAAGTGCTCCTGCTCGTCGCCCTGGGGCGGGAACTGCCCGACAACCACTCCCGTGTCCATCTGGACCGCGGTCACGAAGAATGCGGTCGGCAGGTCGACCACGATGCCGTCGATCTGTCCGGCGTTCAGCGCGGCAATGGCCGCATCGTTCGAGTTGTAGACCGAGGGCTCGATGCTCGGCTGGATCTCCTCCTGGATGTAGGCCAGACTGGTGGTGCCCGCCTGGACTCCGAGATGGAACTCGGCGACGTCGGCGATCGAGCCGGCCTCGGTGATCGGAGTATCCGCGTTCGACACCAGCGCCTGGTTCGAGAAGTAGTATCCGTCGCTCATGTCGACGACCTGCGCGCGCTCTTCGGTGAAGGACACCTGGGCCAGGTAGAAGTCAAAGTCCTTCTCGCCGGGCGCGTACGAGTTGTCGAATGGGACAGCGATGAAGTCGACCGTGTCGTCGCCATACCCGAGCTCTTCAGCGACGGCCCACGCCACGGCTCCTTCCAACCCGCCCTTGTTCGTCGGATCACCGAACTCCCAGGGATCCGTCGGGTCTTCCCCATCCGGAGCGGGTTCCCAGTACGGCGGGAACGCCGGGTTGTCGGTGCCGATCGTGAGGCGCCCGGCCGTCTTCGTGGCGAGGCCGTCGGGCGAGCATTCCTCGGCCGCCGCCGATGCGGATGGCGCGTCGCTCGGCGTGACGACCGCGGTCGGCTCGCCGGCGGACGCGGTGGCGGTTCCTCCGCCGGTGCACGCCGACAGGAGCGCGGCGATGCCAACGAAGAACACGGTGGTGGCTCGGGGAATCCTCGACATGTGCGTGATTGCGCTCCCTGTGGCGGTGGCGAATGAGCGTGAGTGTAATGCCTGGACGCGCGTGCTCAAGCCCCGCGCTCGATCCGAACCCGCATTCCGACCTGTGCTCCGATGCGGTCCGCCAGGCTTCCCTGGTTCTCGGCCAGGGCGAGGTCGCCGGTCGAGTCGACATAGAGCAGCGGCTCTCCACGCGCCACATGCCCGAAGCTCCGAACGTAGGTCACCGTGATCGGCGCGTGATCGTCGACGGTCACGAGGACGCGGGTTCGTTCCGCGACCTCCCCGAGTGCCGCTTTCAGATCTGCCGGACCCGCGGCGAGTCGCAAATTTCCGAAGCTGTCGACGTAGGCCACCTCCGCCTCGAGCACACTATCGATGGCCTGGGCCGGCGTCCGCTCGAGGCGCGCCAGGGTCGTTGGGTCGAGCTCATCGCCGATCGAATCGAACGTTGCCGAGCCCGCGGCGAGGTGAGCGGCCATCGGCGAGAAGATGTCGCGACCGTGGAAGGTCGAGGTCGTGGTGGGCAGCCAGAGGTCGCGGTTCGTCAACTCGCGCGCGGCGACCGTGCCACCAAGCGCATCGGCGGCGAGGATCAGGAGGCCGTTGTCCGGTCCGATCAGCACATCGCCGCGGTCCGTGAGGATCCCGATCGGCCGCCGCTCGGTGCCGACACCGGGGTCAACCACACCGACGTGCACGCCCTGCGGCATGTAGGGCAGCGATGCTCGAAGCAACATCGCTCCGTCGCCGATCGCGAACTTCCTGACGCTGTGCGAGATATCGACGATCTGCGCGTCAGGGCAGATCCCCAGCATGACGCCGCGGCAAGTCGCCGCAGCACCGTCCGGGCCGAAGTCGGTCAGGAACGTGATGATCGGGCGACGTGAGGCTGATGGCATGGGCGGATGCTAGCGGCGCAGCGCCATCCGCGGGGTGTGCAAGAGGCTTGCACACCACCAACCTAGCGGCCGGCCGTTACCGGCAGCTTACCGGTCGATCGCACGAACCTACCTCGACGCCGAGTCAGGTCAGGCTGATGATCTCGCGATGCTTGGGAATCACTGCCTCGAGACCCATCTCGGCGCGGATGCGACCGGCGAACGCCTCGGCGGCATCGGGGTCGCCGTGGACGATGAAGACGGTCTTCGGTCGCCCGTCGGCGGCGAAGTGGCCGAGCCATGTCTCCAGCTCATCCTGGTCGGCGTGTGCCGAAAAGCCGGAGATGGATCGGATGCGGCATCGGACGTCGAACGTCTGGCGGTCGATCCGCGCCGTCTTGCCGCCGTCCTGGAGATGACGGCCGAGCGTCCCCTCCCCCTGGTAGCCGATGAACAGCAAGGTGCACTTCGGATCGGGGAGGAAGTCCTTCAGGTGATGCATGATCCGTCCGCCTGTGAGCATGCCTGACGAGGCCACGACCATGATCGGCCGTTTCGCAGTCCGGATCGCCTTCGACTCGTCGACGGAGTCCGTGAACTGCTGCCCGGGGTAGGCCAGCGGTGACTCGCCGGACCGCAGCAGCGCGGCGGTCTCCTCGTCGTACGTCTCGGGATGGTCGACGTAGACCGTGGTGGCGCGGGACGCCATCGGCGAATCGAGGTAAAGGGGCACGCGCGGGATCCGACCCTCGCGCACGAGCTCATCGAGCACCCAGATGATCTCCTGGGTGCGGCCGATCGCGAACGCGGGTACGAGGAGCACGCCGCGGTCCTCGCTCACCTCCGAGATGGCCACGACGAGCTCGTCGATCGCCTCATCGTGCGGGGCGTGCTCGCGATTGCCGTAGGTGGACTCGACGATGACGTGGTCGGCGTGGGTGATCGGCGTCGGGTCGCGCAGGATCGGTGAGCCGTCCCGGCCCAGGTCCCCGGAGAAGATCAGCGTCCGTGTCTCCGAACCATCGGTCACTCGCAGCTCGACGATGGCCGACCCGAGGATGTGCCCGGCGTCGTGGAGGACGGCGCTCACGCCATCGGTCACCGAGATCTCGGCGCCGTAGTCGACGCCGCGGAACAGCTCCATGGTGGCGTCGACGTCGCGCTCGTCGTAGATCGGCTCTCGCGTGTCCGTCCTGCCTTCGGGCGGTGCGGCGCGCAGCCGTTCGGGAAGGGACTCGTCGTCGACCTCTTCGGCCGCGGCTTCCGACCCGCCAGCCTCCGCCGCCTTATCGGCCTTCCCGGCCTTACCGGCCCTTTCGGCATCGCGGGCCTGGCGCCGGTTCCATCGCTCGGTGAACTCGACCTGCAGCTTCGCCGAATCGCGCAGCACGATCTCGGCGAGGTCGACGGTGGCCCGGGTGGCATGGATCGGCCCGGAGTAGCCGGCCTTCACAAGCGCGGGCAGCCGGCCGCAATGGTCGAGATGGGCGTGGGTCAGGATCGCCGCGTCCGCGGAGTCGGCTTCGAACGCGAACGGCATCCGGTTCCGTGCCACCTCCTCGGGCGAGCCCTGGAACATGCCGCAGTCGACCAGCACGCGCCGCTTGCCCACCGTGACGAGAAACTGTGACCCCGTGACACACCCGGCTGCGCCGAGGAACTGGATGCTGACGCTCATGAGTCCTCCGTGAACTGCGGTACGGTGACGAGGCCCTCCACCGCGTCGTCGCGCATGCGGCCGATGAACAGTCCCGACGCGTGGAATCCGCTGGCTGTGACCGAGGCAGGATCGATGCCGAGGACCGGGGCGAACAGCTCGCAGCCACCGTCCAGGCCATCGCACAGGCGAACCTCGCCATCGGCGACCTGCAGCGTGCCCTCGAGCCAGATCCAGCCGGGTGGCTCCTGGTCGGCGGCGACCGACGGGTCGAAGACCTCACCTGGCCGGGGTTGATGAACGAGCCACCGGTCGCCGCTGCACCCGGGTGCCGGAGCGCTCGCCGATCGGTTGCGACTCACACCCCGCGGCTCGGTTTCGGACCCCACGATCAGCTCGGTGGGCTTGTCCACGGCCGTGGAACGAAGCGCGAATGCCACGAGGCCGGAGTCCCCCGGCCCGGCGACGAGGTCGCCTTCGGCACCGAACACGGCGCCCGAGATCGGATCGCTGAACGTCAGCGTCTCGGGGCACCATGCCACGAGCGCCCCGAGCGTGGAGCGCGCCCCGGGCACCTGCGCGTCGAGCACCCGTGGCCGTCCGGAGCGATCCGTGACCGCGAACGCCTTCCGGCCG
This sequence comes from Candidatus Limnocylindria bacterium, assembly GCA_051000335.1. Classification (GTDB taxonomy): domain Bacteria; phylum Chloroflexota; class Limnocylindria; order QHBO01; family QHBO01; genus JACDBZ01. Next base: position 9,855 of record JBPCOK010000131.1, read on the forward strand.
TCGTCGAGGACGATCGCCAGCGCCTCCCCGGCATCCGGCACCGCCACGATCCCGAGGTCGCCGCCGGGCGGCGTGGCGATGTCCCCGAAGATGAAGGCGTAGCCGACCGTCATGGTCACG
>JBPCOK010000149.1:0-2813 GCA_051000335.1 Candidatus Limnocylindria bacterium
GAGCGACGTTCCGGCTGCGATCCGCGGACGGCCCCGGCGATCGCGATGGGGCTCACGTGAGCCAATCGGGGCTCGCCGCGGACCTCGAGTCGGGCGATCGCATCCTGCTCGCCGATGGCGCCGTGGAGCTCCGGGTCACCGGGCTGGATGCGGACGACGTCACGACCCAAGTGGTGAGCGGAGGAATCGTTCGCGCGCACGCGGGAGTCAGCGTCCCGTCGGACCGCCTGTCGAGCCCATCCCTCACGGCCAGAGACCGCGCCGATGCGCCGCGGGCCATCGAGCTGGGCGTCGACTACGTCGCCCAGTCCTTCGTGCGCCGGGCGAGTGACGTGGCCGAGCTGCGAGACCTGCTCGGGACCGATGGCCCGCCCATCGTCGCCAAGATCGAGACCAGGCCCGCCATCGACGGCTTCGACGCAATCTGCGGCGAAGCAGACGCAGTGATGATTGCCCGCGGAGACCTCGGCGTCGAGCTTCCCTACGAGGAGGTGCCGATCCTCCAAAAGCAGCTCGTGCGACGGGCCCTGGACCACGGTATACCTACCATTGTGGCCACCCAGATGCTGGAGTCGATGATCGGCTCGCCGCGCCCGACGCGCGCCGAAGCGAGTGACGCGGCGAACGCGATCTTCGACGGAGCCGACGCGATCATGCTCTCGGGCGAGACTGCCATCGGCGAGTATCCGATCCTTGCCGCCGAGGCGGCGGGCCGGATCAGCCGGCTGTGCGAGCAGCAGGGTGCGGCGTACCTCCCCGCGGGGGCACCCGCCGGGACCGACACCGATGCCGACGCCCTGGCGTACGCGGCTGTGGCCCTGACATCGGCCGACGGTGACGTCTCGGCGATCGCCTGCTACACCCGCACCGGGCGGACGGCGCGCATCCTGTCGGCGCTGCGGCCCCGCGTGCCGATCCACGCGTTCTCCCCGGATCCCGCGGTCGTGGCTCGACTGGCGCTCGTCCACGGCGTGCGCGCCCGACCCTGCATCCCACCTGGCGAGATGGGTGAACGGCTGGGGCTCCTGGCCTGGCTCATCGGCGAGGAGCGATCGCTGGAACCCGATACCGCGGTCGTGCTGGTGTCGTCGACGGCGCGCCCGGGGAGCGGCCCGAACCTCCTCGAGGTCCACCGAGTCCCGGCCTGATCAGGACGGGACTCGCCCGCCGCCGAAGGCCTGGAAGGTTCCCGCGAGCTCCTCGACCGACAGCCCCGAACCCAACCCCAGCGCCAGGAGCAGCCGAGCCTTCAGCACGTCGAGCGTGCCGGAGAAGATCGCGCCGGCCTCCCACCATTGCGAGCTCCCACCGGGAAATCCGTATCCCGGGTGCGGCCGGCCCGAGCCGACCCTCGTGCCCAGCACGACCGGCACCCCATCGCCGATGAGGGCGCGCGCCAGCTCCAGGTGGGCCGGCGGAGTGTTTCCTCCTCCCGTGGCAGCCACGACGACGGCCGCCGGGCGCACCGGCATCATCGGCTCGGCATCCAGCATCGCGGTCAGGATCGGGACCGGCAGGCGGGCATGATCGGGCAAGCGGGGCAGCCGCACCGGTCGACGCTGACGAGTGAGCGACACGGAACCATCGACCACGGTTCCCAGGCGGCCTGCATTCGGGCTCTGGAACGTCGCGTAGGCGTGGGTGTGGGTCTTGCGCACGTCATCGGCGCCGTGAAGCTCGCCGGCCATGGCGACGATCACGCCGAGTCCGGCGAGGAGCGGAGAAGCCGCCGCGGCGATCGCATTCCGAAGGTTGTCCGGCCCGTCGTATCCCTCCTGCGAGGCCGATCGCATGGCGCCGACCACGACGACCGGCTTGTCGCCGAGGGGGAGGAGATCCCAGGCAAACGCGGTCTCGTCCATCACGTCGGTGCCCTGGACGACGACGGCCCCGTCCACGTCCCCTCGCTCCAGCTGTTGCGCGAGCGTGCGGCCGATGTCGAGCACCTGGTCGAGGGACAGGTGCGATGCCGGAACCAGCCCCCAGTCGATCGGCTCGACCGTGGCGATGGCGTCGAGACCGGGCACGGAGGCGATGAGCTCGTCGGCGCGCAGGGTGGGAACGTTGCCCGCCCCGGCGGCAACGGATCGCATCGAGATGGTGCCGCCGGTGAACACGACGGCCACGCGCGGCATCGGCGCAGTATGCGCGGTCCCTTCGCCTCGGGTACGCTGCGGAGAAATGACGCGAGCCATGATCGAAGCCGTCGGGCTTCAAAAGTCGTTCGGTACGACACATGCCCTTGCCGGCCTGGACCTCGACGTCGCGGAGGGCACGATCCTCGGCGTGCTGGGCCCGAATGGCGCGGGCAAGACGACGGCCGTCCGGGTGCTGACCACCCTGATCCGGCCCGACGCCGGCCACGCGACTGTCGCCGGGATCGACGTCGCGCGGCATCCGGCCGAGGTGCGAACCCGCATCGGCGTCGCCGGCCAGTACGCCGCGCTCGACGACCTCCTGACGGGCCTCGAGAACCTGCGCATGGTGGGCCGGCTGTACCGGGTCGACTCGGCCACCGTGACCCGGCGCGCGACCGCCCTCATCGAGCGTTTCGAGCTCGGCGACGCGGCGGATCGGCCGGTCAAGACGTACTCGGGCGGCATGCGCCGCCGGCTGGACCTCGGTGCGGCGCTCATGGCCGAACCGCCGGTCATCTTCCTCGACGAGCCGACGACGGGGCTCGACCCCAAGGGGCGGCTGTCGATGTGGGAGCTGATCGGCGACCTCGCGCGCGGCGGGACGACCGTGCTGATGACAACCCAGTACCTCGAGGAGGCGGACCGCCTTGCTGACGACATCGCGGTCATCGACCA
>JBPCOK010000152.1:0-37660 GCA_051000335.1 Candidatus Limnocylindria bacterium
GCGCGGACCTTGCGCGACGTCACGTCCAGGACGCCTTCGACCAGGAGCGAAACGCGATTGCCCTCCTGGACAGGATTCTCGCGATCCAGGATCAGAACGCCTCGAGGTAGCGATCGACCTCCCACGCGCTGACCTGGGTACGGTATTCGTCCCACTCCTCGGTCTTTGCCTCGACGAAGCGCTCGAACACGTGGTCGCCCAGCGCGTCGCGGATGACCTCGTCCTTCTTCAGCTCCTCGAGCGCCTCGCGCAGCGTGCCCGGCAGCTGGCGGATCTTCCGGCTCTCCAGCTTGGCGGCATCGAAGTGGTAGAGGTTCTCCTCGATCGGATCGGGCGGCGTGAGCTTGCGGTCGATGCCGTCGAGTCCGGCGGCGAGCATGGCGGCGAACGCCAGGTACGGATTCGACGAGGGATCGGGACAGCGCAGCTCGATGCGCACCGAGTCGAGGCTTCCCTTGCTGATCTGCGGGATCCTGATGAGCGCCGAGCGATTGATGCGGGCCCAGCCGACGTAGACCGGCGCCTCGTAGCCCGGCACCAGGCGCTTGTACGAGTTCACCAGCGGGGCCAGCACCGCGATCATGCCTCGGGCGTGCTCGAGCGTCCCGGCGATGTATTGCCGGGCTGTGGTGCTCAGGCCGTACGTGTCTTTCGGATCGCTGAAGGCATTCTTGCCCTTCTTGGTGTCCCACAGGGACTGGTGCGTGTGCATGCCCGATCCGTTGATGCCGAAGAACGGCTTCGGCATGAACGTGGCGTACAGGCCCTTCGACGCGGCGATCGCCTTGAGCGTGGTCTTGAAGGTAACCGCATTGTCGGCGGTGCGCAGCGCGTCGGCATACTCGAAGTCGATCTCGTGCTGGCCGGTGGCGACCTCGTGGTGCGCTGTCTCGACCTTGATGCCGAAGTCCTCGAGCGAGTTCATCATCTCCTTGCGAACCTCCGTGCCGAGGTCCTCGGAGAGGTCGAAGTAGCCGGCGGCGTCATGCGGGAGCGTCTCGACGCCATCGGCGGATCGGCGCAGGAGGAAGAATTCCAGCTCGGGACCAGTGTTCAGCACGAACCCGAGCTTCTTCGCGCGCTCCAGCTGCCGCTTCAGGACCCCGCGCGGGTCGCCCGGAAAGGGATCCCCGCTCGGCGTGAAGACGTCGCAGATCACGCGCGCCGAGCCGGTGTGGAGCTTCTCCTTGCCATCGGGCCCGATCCCCGGCTCCCAGGGAATCTCGCTGAAGGTGTCGAGATCGGGAACCAGGAACATGTCCGACTCGGCGATGCGGGCGAAGCCCTCGATGCTCGAGCCGTCGAACCACTTTCCGCCGTGGACTGCACCCTCCAGCTGGTGCATCGGCACCTGGACAGACTTCACCTGGCCGACGATGTCGGTGAACTGGAGACTGACGAAGCGAAGGTTGCGATCTTCCGCCAGCTTGAGGGCCGCGGCGAGCTTGGTGGGTGCCAAAGATGGAGCCTCCGAGACATGTACGATGGGTCGGCCATGACGCTATCTGATGGCGTTCCGTCACGCGCCGCCGCCGAGGTGTGATCTGGGTCCAACCACTGTGCAGACTGCACAATCACCCGCGCGATTGGTCATCCTCACGAGAGGTGCTCGGATGGCCGCCGAGATCATCGATGCCCTCGGGCACCGCGGCCTGCGCCCCGACCTCGTCATCTTCGAGCAGCCCCGCGGCGCGGCCGTGATGGACCGGGTCCGAGACATGATCCGCCGTCGGGGCATCCTGGTCACCCTGCGCGCAATCGCCCGCCGATCAGCGGGAGCCGCCACCGGGAAGCAGGATCCCTGGCTCACGGCGGCGTTCTACGAGGAACGCGCCGGACAGGTCGTGCGAGTCGACGCGCTGGCGGCGCCGGAGGTCGTGGAGAAGCTGCGTGCGGCTCGTCCGGAGCTCCTCGTGCTGGCCGGTGCGCCGATTCTCCCGTCAGCATTGCTGGAGGTGCCCCGCATCGGCACCCTGAATGCCCACCCGGGCCTCCTGCCCCGGTACCGCGGCGTCGATGTCGTCGCGCATGCGGTCCTCAACGGCGACCCGGTCGGCGCGACCATTCATTTCGTGGACGCCGGAATCGACACCGGTCGGATCCTTTCGCAGGTCGAGGTACCTGCCGTCGCGGGCGACACGCTCGCATCGCTCCAGGCCCGGGTCGAGACCGCGGGCGCGGTGGCGCTGGCCGGTGCCGCGCACGACCTGCTCGAAGGGCACCCGCCCACCACCACCACGCAATCTGAGCGCTTTCCGCTGTGCCGTCGACTGTCGGGATCGCAGCGACAGGAAGCCGAACGCCGATTGAGGAGGCATCCCTGAGCGAGCTGGCGTGGTTCCTCGAAGACCCCAGCCCGGTGCGACGCTACGCAGCCACGCTGCTCAGCCACGCGATCGGGCTCGAGTGCCGCCTGCTGGACGCGCCGAGCGAGCGCGAGGTCTACGTACACCACGGCACCTCGCAGCCAGCGCGCGCCCGGGCGATCGTGATTCCAGCGACCCCGGCCCCGCCGCCGACCGAGGTCACGATCGTCTCCGACGGACGACCGGTCCGGATGAGCCATGACATCCTCGAGGCGACCGTCGCCCTCGTGACAGACGCGGTCCACGCCGATCTCCCTGCGGGAAGCCTGGACCGCCACGGACGGCTCAGGGCGGACGCGAGCCACTTTGCGGCAGTCGGGATGGCCGGCGAACCCGTCGTCGACGCCTACGCGGCACTGCTGAGCCGTACCCTCGACCGGATCGGCGCGAAGCCGTCCGCGGCGCCGAGATGGCCCAATGGCGCGAGGGCGGCGATCGGGCTGTCGCACGACGTGGATCGCCCGGACAAGTACGCGATCCTGCGTGCGGCGCGAGGCGCGCGATTGCCACCACCGGGACGACTGCCCTGGTTCCTCGCCCGTGCCGCACGCGACATGGTCCACCGGGCATTCGACCGCAACCCGAACGACTTCTGGCTCTTCGACGAGCTGGTGCAGGCCGAGGCGGAGCTCGGGATGCGCTCGACCTTCCTCTTCTCGGTGATCCCGGCCTACGCGTCATACGGCTCGCCCAATGACGTCCTGTACGACGCGGCGTGGCCCCACCTGCGATCGGCGATGCGGAGCCTGCGGGCCCGTGGAATCGAGATCGGCCTGCACGCGAGCTATCACGCCTTTCGCGAGCGCGGCCGATTCGCCGAGGAGAAGGCGCGGCTCGAGGAGCTGAGCGAGGGTCCCGTCAACGGCCTGCGCCACCATTTCTGGCAGGTCGGGTCGGATCTGCCCCGGACGCTCCGGGCCCACGAGGACGCCGGATTTCGCTACGACTCGTCCATCGCCTTCAACGACGCGATCGGACTTCGACGCAGCCTTGCCCTGCCCTACCGGCCCTGGGACGCGGAGCTCGAGCGGCCGCTCAACACCTGGCAGCTGCCGGTCCTCGCGCTCGACAGCGCCGCCTGCTCGGGCATGACGAGCGTGGAGGACGGCATCGACCGCCTCTGGTCGGCCATCGAGCGGGTCGTCGAGCTCGGCGGGGTCGGTGTCCTGGACTGGCACGTCCGCTGCGCGGTCCCGGGCAACGACCGCTATCGGACATGGGCGGGTGTGTACCTGGGCGTGCTCGAACGCCTATCGCACCAGAGCGACGTCTGGGTTGCGCCGCTTGGCGAGATCGCGGAGTGGGCTGACACACGATTCGGGAGCTGACCCCGCACTACTCCGACTCGTCTCGTTGCGCGTCGCGCATGATCCGCCATGCATCCTCCGGGCGACGGGGGTCCACGCCGAGCTCGGTGACCCCGCGGCGAATCCGGTACAGCACGGTGTTCCGATGCACGCCGAGGGCGCGGGCGGCCGGCGCGATCCGACCATTTGCCCGTGCGACGGCCAGCAGGGTGTCGTGCATCGAATCGCCGGTCGACGGCACGCCCTTGGGCAGCCCTCTTGCGCGCGCCGGCTCGGGCGATCGTCGCCGCAGCAACGCCCGCAGCGTCACCGCCAGCGCATCGAGCCCTACGCCGTCCAGCGCGGCCAGGGGCAGGTCATCGAACAGCCAGGCCGTCGCGCCCGGGTCGATCGGGCGCTCGAGCACCCACAGGCCGTCTCGCGTGCGGCGAGCGGCCGCGACGACGGCCGAGCGGTCTGCGAGCAGGCGAGCGTGGGTGGCGGCAAAGCGGGTCGCGAGCGCACGGCCGGCCGGTCGTGGGTTGAGCGCCACGAGTCCACCGTCGACCGCGACCGCGATCCCGCGCCGCAAGCGAGAGGCCACCACCCCCGCGGGAGCCGAGGGCTGAGGATCGGTGAGCGCTGCCTCGGCCGCTGCCAGCCGAAGGGAGGCCGAGATGGCCCGCAGCTCCTCGTCCCCGTGCTCGAGATGCCGCGAGGCCGCGGCAGCGACCGCGGACGCACTGGCTGCTCCGGCGATCACGGGGAGCGGCGACGCACTCGGCTCGAGATCTGCCTCGGATGCGTCGGCGACCCAGACGGCGGATGGGCTGACATCCGCATCGGCAAAGGCGGCGATCAGGGCCTCGACTGAGGCGCCGGCCACGATGGCGGAGTCGGCGATCAGCAGCTCACCGTCCCCGACGGTGGGCAGGTGAGGCGGTCCGGCCCGCGTCCGATTGACCCCTCGGACGGGTCGCGTCAACAGCTCCGTCGAGCCCGAGATCAACCTGGCGGCTGGATCGAGAACCCGCCACAGGTCGAGCACGCTGGTCATCTCGATGCCCCGATTTCCGTGCCCAGGCGCGCGAGCTCCGCCTCGGGGCGATCGAAGCGCTCGCCGCGGAGGAGCATCTGCGTGCTCACAGGGGTCCCGCGCAGGGTCAGTCGACGCCGCGGCATCCAGAAGGCCAGGACCAGGGAGGCGCACAGCGCGGCGGCGCCGCCGAACAGGACCAGCAGACCCGGATCACGTCGCGACACGAACGTGACCCAGGCGTCGAAGCCCCGCAGGCTCACCTCCACGGGCCCGATGCGCGCACGTTCCCCGGGGAGCAGCCGAGCCGTGTCGAGCAGACCGTCCTGCCCCACCACGCTGATCCCGAGCTCGTTCGTTGCCCCGTCGGTCAGCGACAGCCCCAGGGTCACGCCCGCGGTCGGAAGCTCCGCGGAGCCGACGGCCCTCCCGCCGCGCGTTCCATCGAGTGGCACCGAAGCGTCGAGCAGCGAGCTGCCTCCGAGGGTGGTGACACGCAGCCGCACCGCCGGACCATACGTCCATGCGTGCACGAGGTACCCATCGAACTCGCCGGGCTCGTTCACCCGGAGGACCGCTTCTCGCACGGCCGATCCTCCGCGCAGGAAGGTCACGGTGGTGTCCAGGCGGCTCGGACGCGAGTCAGGTCCGAACTCGGCATCCAGCGCCTCGAGCCGGACCGCGGACGCGAACCCCGGGCGTGGAGCATCAAGCAGCGCCTGCTCGCCGCCCAGCAACGAGAAGACCACCTCCGATCCCAATGCCGAGCCGATGGCCGCGCCAAGGACCACGACGACGATGGCGAGGTGGCTCGTCAGGGCCGCGAAGCGTGACCACCCGCGACGCACGCCGTGGACCGCCCATCGCTCGCCATTCACCTCGCTGCGGGTACGGTAGCCCGCCGCCCCCAGGACTCGCTCCGCGCGATCGAGCGACGCGCTCGGCAGCTCGAGCCTCAGCGTCCCCGCGGCCGCCTGCACCGGCGTCGGTCGACGCCACTCTCTCCATACCGTCGGCGCCCGAACGGCGACAGCGGCGACGCCGCTCAACGCGAGCAGGCCGAGCAGCACGGCGTAGGGCCACGCGTCGAGCAACGCCGGTCCGCCGGGGAGCAGGGCAGCCAGTCCGTTGACCGCGCCGGTCAGCAGAAGGAGCCCGAGCCCGAGGCGTGCGTCGCCGGCGGCACGCAGCCATCGCTCGACGGATCGGGGCACGCGGTCGGCGCGCGGCTGCGCCGCGGGGGCGCGCCTGGAGGTCACGTCTGCGGGCGGGCCGCGCCGACGAGATCCTCGACCAGGTCCGCAGCATCCTCGAGACCGATCGACACCCGGATCATGCCGGGTGCGAGGCCCGCGGCCGCCAGCCCGGCGTCATCGAGCTGGCGGTGCGACGAGCTTGCGGGGTGGCTCACCAGCGTCTCGACGCTTCCGAGGCTCGTGGCATGGACCGCCACGCGCACGCGGTCAAGGAACCGTTCGCCGCTCGCCCGACCACCGTCCAGCTCCACGGCGATCATTCCGCCCGCCATGCCATCCCGCAGGGTGCGCATTGCGAGCTCGTGCTGGGGGTGGGACGGCAGGGCCGGATATCGCACGGTGGCGATGCCCGGCGCCGCCTCGAATGCCGTGGCAACCGCCACGGCATTTGTCGAATGGCGCTCCATGCGCAGGGCGAGGGTCTTGAGTCCACGGAGGGCCAGGAACGCCTCGAGCGGGGCCGCGTTGCCGCCGACCGTGATCGCCACGTGGCGTGCGGCCGCCACATGCCCCGCGCTGCCGACGACGGCCCCTCCGGTCAGGTCCGAATGCCCGCCGATGTACTTCGTGGTGGAGTGAACGACGAGGTCTGCGCCCAGGTTGAGCGGATTGGCTAGGAACGGTGACGCGAAGGTGCTGTCCACGACCACCATGACGTCGCGCCGGTGGGCGAGTTCCGACAGCCTGCGGATGTCGGCCACCGCGGTCGTCGGATTGCTGATCGTCTCCAGCCACAGAAGCCGCGTCCGCTCGCCGATCGCCGCCTCGACGGCATCGGCATCGGTGGTGTCGACGGATCGGTGCCCGATTCCCGATCGCTCGAGGACCGACGTGGCCAGGCCGACCATCCCGCCGTACACGGCCCGGGGAATGAGCAGCTCGTCACCGGCCCGCAGCGCAGAGAGGAGGACGGCGTGCATCGCCGCCATCCCGGACGCGGTCACGAGCGCCGCCTCGGCTCCCTCCAGGTCGGCGAGCGCGTCCTCGAGCGCGGCATGTGTCGGGTTCGAGTAGCGGGAGTACGAGTGGCCGGGCGTGGCGAACTCGAGCAGGTCGGCCAGCTCGGCCGCACTGCCCACCTCGAAGGTGCTCGTCTGGTAGATCGGCACGTTGACCGGCGGCTGGGGCGCTTCGGGGGCGCGGCTGGACGCGCGGATGGCGCGCGTGGAGAAGCCAGGCATCGGAAGCGAGTCTACAGCGGATCCACTCGGCGCCCGCGAGGCAACCGCTAGCATCTCACCCGATGCATCGTCGCCGATTCGACCCTCGGCTGCTCGCCGCTGGTGCCCTGCTCGTTCTCGCCGTCGCTGTCGGGCTGGGCGTCGCGGTCCTCACGGGCTCGCCGCAGCCGACGCCGACGCCGACGCCTTCGGCGAGCCCCACGCCAACGCCGTCGCCCACCGCCTCACCGTCACCGACCCCGTCACCGTCACCCACCCCGATCGCGGCGTGCCCGATGGATGGAACTGAGCTCAGCGATCCCGAGCTGGCCACGCGGGTTCCCATGCTCGTCCAGATCGAGAACAACCCGACCGCTCGGCCGCCCTCCGGCCTCAACCGTGCGGACCTCGTCATCGAGGCACCGGTCGAGGGCGACACGACCCGCTTCGGCGCCGTGTTCATGTGCGGCGAGACGGTCGGCGCAGCCGTGGGACCGGTTCGATCGGCCCGCTACTTCAACATCGACTTCTGGCAGCAGATGCGAGCGGTCACCTTCCACTTCGGTGGTGCCGGAAAGGTGCTGGCGCGATTCAACCGACTCGAGATGCCGTATGCCAACGGCCTGACCGGCGGATGGGGATTCTTCTTCCGTGCCGGGCCCTGGGCTGCGCCGCACAATGTGTATCTCGACGTCGATGCCGGGCGTGACGCGCTGGAAGACGGGACGCTGGCGCCACTCGGCGCCGCGGCGGGCGAGGTGCGGGCCCCGTTCGCCTTCGAGACTGACCCGGAGCTTCCGGCGGGCCGCGCGGTCGATGCAGTCGGCCTGCAGACCGCCAGCTTCTGGCGGTTCGGCTGGGAATGGGACGGCGATGCCGGCGCCTGGCTCCGCACCGACGCCGGCGCCCCGAATACCGACCGCCTGAGCGGCGAACGGCTCAGCGCACGAACGATCGTCGTCCAGATCGTCGAGCAGGAAGTGCTCGTCGGGGAAAACGACCCGGGCGGGTTCCCGCGTCGATTCCAGCACCTCGTCGGGACGGGCGACGGCGTGATCTACGTCGACGGCCAGGCTCATGACGTCCGCTGGGAACGGTCGGATGCCGAGGACGTGACCCATTGGACGTATGCCGACACTCGGGAGCCGGTGGTCCTGCCGCCCGGGCGCGTGTGGTGGGAAATCGTCCCGATCGGGACGGGACTCAGCGAGGGCTGATCCCTGTCGTGATCAATGATCTGGCGTCGGATGATCCGCGTCGGAGGCGGTCGGCGAGAGGAAGGCGTCCATGGCCCTCCGGATCTGGTGGTCCGGATCGAAGGACCGACTGGCGCTGACGATGCGTCGCCTGACTTCCTGCGGGTCGGCGTCGTCCTCCTCCTCCTTGGCTGGAGGTGGGGCCTCGTCGACGATGACCGGCCCGAGCTCAACGGCGAACGCACGATCGGCGCGCGGTGCGACCGGGGCTGCGGACGCGGCGCGTTCGGTGCGCGCGGCGCGTTCGGGCGGAGGCGGCTCGACGTCGGGAGCCGCCGGCGCGGCAGGCTCGACCACGTCCGGTGCGCGCCGGGAGAGGAGCGCCGGCCGCGGCCGCGGATTGCCGCTGATCTGGTTCTTGCCGAGTCGCTTGGCCTGGTACATGGCCCGATCGGCCGCGGCCATGAGCTCTTCGCCCGACAATCCATCCTCGGGATGGGAGACCAGCCCGATGCTCACGCTCGTCAATGGATCGGGTCCGAGCTCGCTCACGGCCAAGCCAACCTCCTCGGCTCCAGCCCGAATCTTCTCGGCCACGACGAACGCGCCCACGATGTTGGTCTCGGGAAGCAGGACGACGAATTCGTCTCCGCCATAGCGGTAGGCGCTGTCGACCGTCCGGATCGAATGATTGATCACTCGTCCGAGCGCCCGAAGGACCTCGTCACCGCGGAGGTGGCCACCCTCGTCGTTGATCGCCTTCAGCCCGTCGAGGTCGATCATCAGCACGCAGAACCCGCGGTCGCTGCGCCGTGTGCGACTCACCTCCTGATCGAGCGTGACGTAGAGCTGAGCACGGTTGAAGAGACTGGTCAGCGGGTCCGTGCGGGCCTGCTCGATGGCGCGTGCCATGGCCCGACGCTGGCGGCCGGCATACGCAATCGCAACGAACGCGAGCAGCCAAGTCGCCCCGAGGCCGATCGAGAGTTGAAGCGCGTCGTCCGGACGGTACGTCGTGAGCCGCGGATCGAGGAAGAGAATCACGCCGAAAGCCATGGTTCCCAGGATGACCGCGGTCGCCCCGGCTCGCGGCCCGTAGGCGAGGGCAGCGGCGACCGAGACGAGTGCGAAGAGCATGGCGAATGGCGAGGATGCGAAGCCGGTGAGCGCCAACAGCCCGCCGATCAGGACCACGGCCGCGACGGCCTCGGCGAACCGCAGGATCCGAGCGTCGGTGCCCGATCCGAGCAGCTCGTGGAAGATCACGACCGTCACCACGGCCGCGCCGCCGAGCAGGAAGATGGGTGCCTGGTCCGCGGCGAACGAACCGCTGATGCCCACCCCGAGCAGCACGATGGTGATCGTGAGCCACCACACGACGCGCAGGGTCGTTGCCGGAGCCCGGTCATCGACGCCGGCGGTCGTGGGGCGCGACGTGCGCGACCCGATCTCCAGCGAGCGCTGCTCGTGCTCGGGGTCTGTCACGCGACGGCCGGCCAGCATGATCGCAACGATGAGCAGACCGGCGAGAAGGGCCGTTCCGGCGATGATCGTCTGCTCGATTGGCACGGAGGCGCTTCCCCTGAAACTCGACGTGGCGGACCGATTTTCCGGGTACCCGGACCCGATGGCCAGTATGGGATCGCCATCGATGTGGCGCAAACGTACTAACCCACCCGTACTACCCCGGTGTGGCGTGCGCGCACCGCGATGATGCGCCGACCGAGGAAACCAGACCCCGATGCTACACTTCCCGGCCTCCATGATCGAAGCCCGCGGGACCCCCGCCTTCCCATCCCGTGCTCGCCCGCGTCCGTGGTTGGCCGCGCTCCTTTCGTTCCTGTTTCCGGGCATGGGACAGGCGTATGCGGGGGCGATGGGACTGGCGCTCGTGTTCGCTGCCCCGGTGCTCGTTCTCATCGTCCTGGTCGTCGCCATCCTCAGCGGCATGGCCGGAAATCTCGGCAACGGGCTGCTGTCGACCCGGTTCCTCACCGGCGTCCTGGTCCTCGATGCCGCGCTGCTGCTGTGGCGAGCCGCCGCGATCATCCACGGCGGCCTGGCCCTGCGCCCCGACACGGTGGCTCGACGTGAACGAACCGTGACGCTGGGCACGGTCGGCGCGCTCCTGATCCTGACGGTGGCGATGCACGCCTGGGTGGGGATCACCGTGCTCCAGCTGGAGGGCACCCTGAGCCAGGTATTCGGCGGCACTCGCGCGGAGCCGGCTCCCGTCCCGCCTCAGAGTGGCGATCCCGAGCCCGCGGCCTCGCCGGCGGCGAACTGGGACGGCAAGGAACCCATCAACGTCCTGCTGCTCGGCACCGACGCGGCCCCCGGGCGTGACGCTGTCCTGACCGACGTGGTGATGGTCCTGAGCGTGGATCCGGTCGCCGAGAGCGCCGTGATGATCTCGATCCCGCGAGACACCGGCTACGTTCCGCTTCCCGATGGCTCCCTCTACCCGGACGGCCTGTTCCCGGAGAAGATCAACGAGCTCGTGGCGAGGGCTTCACGCAATCCCGATACGTGGTGCCCGGAAGGCGCGGCCACGCCCGAGACCTGCGGCCTTCGGGTGATGGAGAGCGCCGTCGGCACCTATCTCGGGGTCGAGATCGATCACTACGCGCTGGTCGACATGGCCGGGTTCGCGGAGATGATCGACGCGCTCGGCGGGCTTGAGCTCTGCCTCCCCGGTGAGCTGGTCGATCCGCAGTTCGACGGGACCCTGGGAAACGATCAGCGCAATGGACCGCTGATCCTTCCCGCCGGGTGCAATCACTACGACGGCATCGGCGCGCTGGCGTATGCCCGCAGCCGGAAGGGATGGATCGAGATGCCGGACGGGACGCGCGAGCCACAGAACGACTTCGCCAGGGCGGACCGCCAGCAGCGGGTCCTCCTTGCCCTTCGTGACGAGCTGGCCCAGGCGAACACGCTGCTCGAGCTTCCGGGCGTGCTCTCGGCGATCGGCCGCACGGTCAGCACCGACTTTCCGCGTGAGCAGGCCGGGGATCTCGCGACACTGCTTCCGTTGATCACCGGACCATCGATCGACCGAGTGGTCCTGGGCTACCCCGAGTTCGTCGACCTGCCGGTCAATCCTGACGTGAACTATCTCCTCATTCCCAACCGCGACGCCATTCGCTCCGAGATGGCACGCATCTTCGGTCGGCGGGCGCTGGTCGGCTGGTACGTCGGCAGCACGGCCCCCGGCCCGGACCTGTCCTCCGAGGCGAACGCCGAGAACCCGTGACCGGGGTCAGGCCACGCGGGCAAGCAGCACCGCCGCGATGCCGAGCGCCGCTGACAGGGCGGTGAGGCTGAGCATCGCGTCACGCTGGGAAAGCCCATGCTCCAGGAGCTGATGGTGGATATGGCCCCGATCCGGGGCGAAGACCGCTTCGCCGCGGGCCGTCCGACGCAGCACCGCCCAGATGGTGTCCGCGATGGGGAGGCCAAGCGCGATGATGGGCACCCACGGCGGCACCGGGTTCAGGCCGTGCTGCGTCAGCGAGATGGCGGCGGTCGACAAAATCAACCCAAGGAACATCGAGCCGGTATCGCCCATGATGATCGAGGCCGGATGCAGGTTGTAGGCGAGGAATCCGATGGCGGCCCCCATCGTGGCGGCCACGACGGGAAGGACCGGCGTCATGCCGGTGGAGGCGGCGATCAATCCGAACGCGCCCAGGCCCGTCAGCACGACCGCTGATGCGAGGCCATCGAGACCGTCGATGAGATTGACGGCGTTGATGACGCCCACGATCCAGAGAACGGTGACCGGCAGCGCCAGAACGCCAAGCTCGATCATGCCCCACGGGAAATGGAGCCGATCGATGCTCAGCCCCATGGCCCAGACGATGAGCGCGGCAACGATCTGAAAGACCAGCTTCACGAGGGCGCGCATCCCGCGCACGTCGTCGACGACCCCCACGATGAACAACAGGCTCGCGGCGATGAGGATGGCCGGGAGCCGGTCCGGCCGGACGCTGGCATCCGACCCCAGTCCGGGGGATGCGAGGAATGCCAGGCCGATCGCCACGCCGAACGCAACGAACATGGCGACCCCGCCAAGCCGCGGAATCGCAACGAGATGGATCTTGCGACCCCCGGGCTCATCGAGAAGCTGAAGCCGGTGGGCATAGTGGCGAACGATGGGGGTCACGACCAGCCCGATGACGACGGCGGCGGCGAACGTCAACGCGATCAGCATGGCATCGATGGGATGGTAACCGGATGGTCTGGTCGGGGCGGCCGGATTCGAACCGGCGGCCTCCTGCTCCCAAAGCAGGCGCGCTGCCAGGCTGCGCCACGCCCCGTGCCTCGGATCCTAGCGGATCGCACTGCTCGGGTCCTGCTAGGATCCCCGGTGACATCGTTCGTCGGGGGAGCATGACCTTCAGGGCCTGCCGCGGCCGCATCGGCCAGTTCATCCTGCCGCTGCTCATCGCGAGCATGTTCCCGGGCACCGTCGCGGGACTCCAGGCCACGCCGGAGGCGCCTCCGGTGGGCACATCGGCACGGGTCGGTCCGTTCCAGTTCGACACGGGACCCTACGAGCTCATCGACCTGCCGATCGAGCTTCTGCCGTACTACGGACCGACCGTGGTTTCGAGCTGTGGCCTCACCGACGGCAGTGGCGTGGCCATGTTCCAGACTGGTGGCGTGATCTACAACCACCCGGTGGCGCAAAGTCGGTGCGCCCTGAACATGCTGCGCAACTATCGGCTGACCAGTGACACTGCGTACCTCGACACGGCGATCGCCAATGCCAACCGTCTCCTCAACCGCGGGGTTGCGCACGGCGGCGGCCTCTTCTTTCCCTATCCGTTCAACTGGAACAACCCCGGCCGGGGATCCATGACGGCGCCGTGGTACTCGGCGATGGCGCAGGGCCAGGCGCTCTCCACCTTCGTTCGTCTGTTCGAGTGGACGGGAGAGACGAAGTGGCGCCAGGCGGCCGATCGCGTGTTCGCTTCCTTCAAGGTCCCGCGCGCGCCCGGCAAGCCGTGGGTGGTCGGCGTGGAGGACGGCCTGCTGTGGCTGGACGAGTATCCGACGACGCCCCTGGATCGCGTCTTCAACGGCCACAACTTCAGCATGTTCGGGCTCTACGACTACTGGCGCATCACGGGCAATGCCGAGGCGCGGCTGCTCGTGCTCGGTGCGCTGCACAGCTCATACGTGGGTGCATCGCGCTGGATCCGCGTGCCGGGCGGGATCAGCCAGTACTGCTCGAGCGACGCGTGCCTGGCGGGCAAGGTGCGCAACCCCGCCTACCACATCACGCACATCGGGCAGCTCACGAAGCTCTTCCACATGACCGCCCATTGGCATTTCGCATCCCTGGCGGAGGCGTTCATCGGCGACAGCCCGCGTACCGACGCCGGACGCGCCGAGCTGAGCCCGGGCACTCACACCGGCTACGAGTTCGATTCGGCCGGATCCGGCCAGCCGATCACGACCGCGACGCTGGCAGGCACGACCAGTTTCGCGTACAGCCGGCGTGATGTGCCCGGCGGGCGATTCCGCCCCGGCAACGGCGTCTGGTTGCGGATCTCGGAAGGTGCCCTGACCGGGCTCTGGGTCCGGGAGTCGGACCGCGCGCGACCGCTCGGATTCACCGACACGCTCGACTTCCACTGGAATCGGACCGTCCGGCTGGCAGTCGGAACCTACACCGGCCGGGCGTTCGATTCGTCAGGCGCCACGACCTCGTCGGCGAACGCCACGACGGGCGGCAGCGCGTGGTCGTACTCCCGGTACGCACGCATCAACGGAACTCCCTCGGTCCTGCTGACGACCTGACCACTGACGGGGACCTGGCTGGGACTCGACAGGCGGGCGACGCGGGATTCGACCGCGTTCACCGATATCGACGCGTCCGCGTTTCGGAACGAGATCATCTGGCTCACGGACCAGCGGATCACGCGCGGGTGCGCGACCTACCGCTTCTGCCCGGTGGCGAACGTGACGCGAGAGCAGATGGCGAGCTTCCTGGTGCGGTCGCTGTCCCTCCCCCGATCGCCCGTCGACTATTTCGCCGACGACACCGGACGCCCCGCCGAGGCGGACATCAACTCGCTGGCACATGCCGGTATCACGGCCGGATGCGGACCGAAGCGATACTGCCCAACCTCCCGGGTGACACGCGCTCAGATGGCGAGCTTCCTCGCCCGTGCCCTCCGGCTTCCGGCGGCGGGACGCGACTACTTCGGCGATGACGCTCGCACCCCGCACGAGGGAGACATCAACCGCCTGGCGGAGGCCGGCATCACGGGCGGCTGCGATACCGGACGCTTCTGCCCGGGCGCAACGGTGACCCGTGGGCAGATGGCGGCGTTCATCTATCGCGCCCTGGCGACGGCAACGGTCGCGAGCACGCAGGCCGTCCCCGATCCCTCGGTGAAGATCAGCCCGTCACCGTCGCCCGAACCGAGCGCGGGCGCGGAGGCCACTCCGGAACCGAGTGCGACGAGTCAGCCCACTCCGAGTCCCGCGCCGGATGGTTCTCCGGGTGCTACGGGCTCACCGACCCACTCGGCCGAGCCATCAGCTTCCCCCTCCGAGCCTGCGACACCGCTCCCGAGCGAGAGTCACGAGCCGGAACAGTCGCCCAGCCCCAGTCCGCTGCCCTAGCGGCGTACCAACCGCGCCACGATCTCGAGATACTCGCGCTTCTGCACTTCCCAATCGTAGGCCGTCGCCTGGCGCTGACCCTCGAGACCCATCACCGAAGTACCCTCCGGATCGTCGACCAGTCGCTCGATGGCCCGGGCGAGGGCCGAACCGTCTCCGCCGGGCACCAGGCACAGCGCACGCTCGCTGAAGTGGTGACGGAAGGTGGCCAGGTCACTGGCGACGACGGGGACGCCCATGGCCGCGTACTCGAGCAGCTTCGTGCTGAGCGAGTACTCGAGGTAGGGCTCCGACAGCGACGGAACGACGCCGATGTCAGCGGCCGCCAGGAGTCGCGGAAGGTCATCGATCAGCACGCGCCCGTGCAGCGTCACGCGATCCGCGGTTCGCGTTCGCGCGATCGCGCCTTCGATCGCGGGCCGCCACGGGCCGTCTCCGTACACATCGAGGCGCCATCGCAATCCGGGCCGAAGCTGCGCCAGGCCCTCGATCGCGCGATCCAGGCCATAGATCCGCTGCAGATTCGAATGGTGGACGAGGCGCAGCTCACCGTCCTCCATGAACGGACGGCGGTGATGGCGCGTGGCGTCGAACAGTCGACCATCGGCGCTGTTCATGACGACGCTGATCTTGTCTGCCGGCACACCGCGGGCGATCGAGAGCTCGCGCAACGGTTCGTGCACGGTGATCAGCTCATCGGCGACGCCTGCAGAAGCCTTCGTGGCCAGCGTGACGAGCGGCATCAGCAAGCGAAGATGGGCGGCGACGAAACGATCACGGAAGAACTCGGGCATGTCCTCGTGGAGATCGAGGAGGAGCGGGATCCCCAGCAGCTTCTCGGGAAGGGCCGCGAGCGCAAGGAAGTCAGGGGGCGTCGCCACCTGGACGAGGTCGTAGGCGCGCCGCCGATGCTCGCGAGCGAGCCGCCATGCGACCATCCCACTGAACGCCAGGTACTCGGCGATGTGCCCCGCGAACCCGACGAAGCTTCGATCGATCGGCAATCGTACGATCCGGACTCGCCCGTCCCGCTCCTCGGCCGGCTCTCCCGGCTGGCTGAGGCAGAGGACATCGACCTCGTACCCCGCGTCGAGGAGGGCGTCGCTCTGCCGGCGGACGCGGGGATCTCCGGGGAGGATGGCGTGGACGACGATCACCACGCGCCGAGCCCGGCTCACCTGGCCTTGACCTCGTCCCACAGGACGTCCTTCTCGGCGAGCGACATGCGTCCGAGGTCGAGTCCGCGATCGGCCGCGAGCTCCTCGACGCCGCGATAGCGTGTCAGCCAGCGATGATTCGCCTCGCGCAGGGCTTCCTCCGGATCGAGCTTCATCCAGCGTGAGAGGTTGACCAGGGCGAAGAGCACGTCGCCGATCTCGTGGAGGCGCTCCCCGTCTGAGGCAGCCTGCCGCAGCTCCTCGATCTCCTCGTGCACCTTCTCCCATACCCCGTCGATGGCATCCCAATCCCAGCCCAGCGCCGATGCCCGCTCCTGGATCTCCCGGCTGCCGGCCAACGCGGGGAGGGCGCGAGCCACGCCGCCGAATGCCCCTTCGTGGGCCTTGCCGCGCTCGGCCCGCTCATCGGCCTTGATCGTCTCCCAGTTCGCCAGCACCTGGTCGACGCCGTCCACCTCGAGCGCCGCGAAGACGTGGGGATGGCGCCGCACGATCTTCGACGTGATCGAGCGGTAGACATCCGTGAGGTCGAAGGCCCCTTCTTCCGCGGCGAACTGGGCGTGAAGGATGACCTGGAGCAGCACGTCCCCGAGCTCCTCCGCCAGGTCGTCCGGGCTCCCGTGCTCGATGGCGTCCACCGTCTCGTACGCTTCCTCGAGCAGGTACGGGCGGAGGCTGCGATGGGTCTGCTTCCGGTCCCAGGGACAGCCGTTCGGGGCACGGAGCCGGGCGCTGATCGCAGCCATCCCGTGCGGGCTCGCCAGGTTCTCGAGCGGGTCGAGTGCCCGGATGAACCAGCTGCGCGCGCCCAGTTGCGCATCGTCGATCTCGTCCAGCCGATGCGTCGTCCCCTCCGGCAGCTGCCGCACCTCGTGGCTGGCCGGGTAGAGCGCGGCGAGGACATCGTGCGCGCCGGAGCGGGCATGACGCCCGGGCAGGGTCGCGGCGAGTGCTCCGGTATCGCTGGCGAGGACGATGAGCGGCACGGACGGATCGAACGCGATGGCGGTCAGCCGCTGGGCCGCCACGATCTGCACTCCGTCTCCCGGGTCGAGGCCCGCGGAGGCCAGGAGCTCGTCCACGCCGCGCGTCGGCCCGGCGACCATCGGCTCAGGCGGCGGTCGACGACGCGAACTGCGGGTCGATCCAGGTGTCGACCTGCGCCCGGACCTCGCCGTCGAGCCAGCGCTCGAAGCCCGCGCCGCGGATCTCGTCGAGCCGATCCCCTTCGATCTCACGGCTCTCGCTCGTCTCGAGCAGCTGGTAGATCACGATGCCGTCGGCGCCGAGATCGAGCGGCTCGCTGATCTGCCCGACCTCTTCGAGCGCGAAGACGGCGTCCTCGGCCATGCGATCGAGCTGGTAGGGCGCGACCCATCCGAGCTCGCCGCCGTTGCGTGCCGTTTCGGCGTCCTCGCTGAGCCGGCCGGCGACATCGGCGAACGTATCGGGCGCGGCGCGGAGCTCCTCGACCAGGGCCGTGGCTTCGGCCTGCGGGCTATCGCGCTCGCCGGTCTTCTGGATGATGTGATACCCGAAGTCGGTGCGAACCGGCTCGCTGACCTCGCCGACTTCGAGCTCCGCCAGCGCGCTCGCGAACTCCTCCACGAAACCGGGAGACGCGGGGTCGTACCAGCCGAGGTCACCGCCGCGGGATCCGGAGCCCGGATCGGCACTGAACTCCTCGGCGATTGCGAACCAGTCTGCATCGTCCGCCACCAGCTGCTCGCGGACCGTCTCGGCCTCCGCCAGGGCGGCGGCCCACTGCTCGTCGGTTGCCACGGCATCCTGCGCCGCATCTTCGGGCAGCGGGTCGATGAGGACATGGCGCGCCCGCTCCTGCGGGACGATGGTTCCCGTGGCCGCCGCGATGACGATCTGGGCCACGCGTCGCTGGGGGGCCGGCGAGCTGACGACCTGCTCGGAGAAGTAGTCGCGGTACGCGTCGATCAGCAGCTGCTCACGCACGTACTCCCGGTACGACGCCGTGTCCACGTTCTGTCGGTCGAGCAATGTCGGGAGCGGACCTTCGGCGGTGGCCTCGCGCCGGTCGACCAGCTTGAGGATCGCGAACCCGCGATCGACCTCCACGGGGCCGACGAGGTCGTCGATCGCGGAGTCGCTGAGCGCCGCGAAGTAGTCGCCGTAGGCGACATCATCGGCGCCGAACCAGCCGAGGACGCCGCCGGCGCTCGCGGTGAAGTCGTCGCTGACCTCGCCGGCCACGGCCGAGAACTCCTCGCCAGCCTCGATCCGATCCAGCGCCGCCTGCGCCTCGTCGCGAGCCGCATTCAGCTGCTCGTCCGTCGGCTCGTCGTCGGAGGCGGCGTCCGCGGGAAGCGCCTCCACCAGGATGAGCTGCGCGCGCACGAGCGCGTCGAGCGCGAACCGCTCGGCCACGCCGGCGTCGACGTCCTCGTCACTGACCGACACCCCGAACTCGTCGGCGCGTGATGCGAGAACGGCGCCGTCCACCAGGGAGCCGGCTGCCGTGGTGTCGAGGCTCGAGAGCTGGAGGCTGAGCTGGTCGATCTGCTGCTGGATGAGCTGATCGCGCACGCCACCCAGCTGGCTCTGGAGCTCGGCGATGGTCGCCGACGCTTCGGCCGCCAGGATCCGCTGGCGTTCCTCGAGGTCGGACCGGTCATAGGTCACGCCCGCCACGGCCGCGACTGGACGGAAGTGCGCCTCCCAGTAGCCGTTCCAGGCGGCGGCGCCAAAGATCCCGAGCGCCAGGGCAATCGCCATGGCGAACGCCACGACGGTGAGCTGCTGGGTGCGCAGCTCGTCCTGCCAGCGCGGGCGGTGCTTGCGGTCGAGAACGGGGCGGGATCGGATGGTCATCGGTTCACGGTCATGCGGCGGCTCGGCTGCGGCCCTCGCGGCCGCCGGGCGGGGCGAGGCGCCATGCTAGCCGATGGCGTCGCGCGGCGCACGTTCCGTGGAATCCGATGCGGGCGGATCAGCCGCCTCCGATCGCCGCGCGGAGGGCAGCCAGCCGAAGGCGGATCACGAGGAACATCGCCTCGCGCACGATGCCGCTCGTCATCTTCGACGAGCCGGCCACGCGCTCCCGAAACACGATGGGCACCTGGACGATCCGCGCTCCGCGCCGATGCGCCCACCACGTCATCTCGATCTGAAAGCCATAGCCCGATCCCGACGACTCCCGTAGCCGGATCGACTCGAGCGCCTCGCGGCGCCATGCCTTGAACCCGCCGGTGAGGTCCCGGTACGGCAGCAGGAGCACGGTGCGCGCGAATATCGTGCCGCCGCGGCTGATCAGCTTCCGATACCACGGCCACCCCACGGTCCGACCGCCGCGCATGTAGCGCGTGCCGAGCACGAGATCGGCGTCGCGCATCAACGGCGCCAGCAGGGCGGGCAGCACGGCCGGGTCGTGGCTGAAGTCCGCGTCCATCTGGACGATGGCGCGCGCATCGGATCGGTCGAGGACCCAGCCGAAAGCGTCCCGATATGCGACGCCGAGTCCCTGCTTTCCGGCGCGGTGGAGTACGGACACCCGTGGCTCGTGCGCGGCGATCGTGTCGGCCAAGTCTCCGGTCCCATCCGGCGACGCATCATCCACGATGAGCAGGTTCGACTCGGGCAGCGCATCGAGGATCGCGGCCGCGATCCGCTCGAGATTCTCCCGCTCGTTGTAGGTCGGCAGCACCACCCACGCCCCGCGACCCGCCGCCAATCCCACCGAGGGGGTGGCGCGTGGGTCAGCGCCCGATGCCGACATAGGCGATCTCCGCGCGATCGTAGGGCTCCCGGTCGACGGCATTCCGCCCGTCCACGAACAGCTCGAGGCCGGGGATCGCGCCGGGATCCATCCGGAGGTACGCATCGTGCGCCGCCTGGAGCACCGCCACGCGGATCGGCTGCGGGTCCTCGAGGTCCCATGGTTCGAAGCCGATGCTGCGCAGGTGATCGGGGTCGTAGTACGGGTCGTGGCCGTAGACGTGTGCCCCGGCTGCGAGGAGCTCGTCGCGCAGTCGGAAGGCGGAGCTGAACGCATCCTCGCGCACGTCGCCGCGGTAGGCGATGCCCAGCACCAGCACGTTCTGCCCGTCGAGCGAGCCGATGCGATCCTCGATGCTGTCGACCGTGAACGCGCCCATCCCCTCGTTGATCTCGCGCGCGAGCGGCGGCATGCGGAGCTCGGGGTCGTCGTTGAACAGGAAGTGCGGATAGACCGGGATGCAGTGCCCGCCGACGCCGACGCCCGGCTGGTGAATGTGGCTGTACGGCTGGGAGTTCGCCGCCGCGATGACCTCGGTGACGTCGATCCCGTTCCTGGCGGCGAACCGCGCAAGCTCGTTGGCGTAGGCGATGTTCACGTCGCGATACGTGGTCTCGGCCAGCTTCGTCATCTCGGCTGCCTCGGCGTTCGCCACGGCACGCACCTCCGCGCCCTCGTCGAGAACCGCACGGTAGAACTCCGCCGCTCGCCGCGTGCTCTCGTCGCTCGTGCCGCCGACGATCTTCGGGTATCGCTGCAGGTCGAGGAAGACGCGGCCGACGAGCACGCGCTCCGGGCTGAAGGCGAGGAAGAGGTCCTCGTCCAGGGTGCGGCCGCTGCCTTCGGCCAGCATCGGCCCGAAGCGGGTCCGCGTCGTGCCGACCGGGAGCGTCGTCTCGTAGATCACCAGAGCACCCGCACCCAGGTTGGCGCCAATGTCGCGCGTGGCCGCGTCGATCGTGCCGAAATCGATCTGGCGGTTCGCGTCCACCACCACGGGCACGATGACGACCACGACCTCGGCATCGGCGAATCCCGCCGGCTCCTTCCACGTCGTCGCCCGCAGTCGACCGGCGGCGACAAGCTCGGGGACGCGATCGATCAGCGTCTGCTCGTCCCGATGGGGTGATGCGCCGCCGTTCAGCACGCCGACCAGCTGCTCGTCGACGTCGACGCCCAGGACCTCGTGGCCGCGTGATGCGTACTGGACAGCCAGCGGCAGCCCGATGTGTCCGAGCCCGACGACGGCGATCTTCATGCCAGAACCTCTTCCAGTGTGCTGCCCGACACCGCCTCGCCGGAGACCGCGGACTCCACCATCATCCGTGCCAGGAGCAGCGCGATCATCCCGTCGTGCGGGTCCACCGGAGGCTGGCCTCCGGTGAGGACGGCCCGCGCGAACTCCCGAAGCTCGACGCCCAGCGGCTCCTCGCGCGTGATGGCACGGCGCGTCATCTCGCCCTCGGACACCGAGGTCGTGCTCATGCCGTCGCTGGGATTGATCCAGGTGGCGCTGGCATCCGGGTTCGCGTAGAACACGAGGTCCTGGGCGATGTAGTCCGCAACATACATGCCGCGCTCGCCGGTGACCGTCAGCACGCGCCGCTTGGTGGGCGTCAGCCAGTTGATGTCGAGGACGCCCACCACCCCGTTGGCGAACTTCATCGTCCCGTTGAAGAGATCCTCGTGCTCGGTGTGGATCCGGCGCTCGGTCTCCGCGTAGATTCGGATGGGCTCGGAGCCCACGAGGTAGCGCATGATGTCCAGGTCATGCGGGCCCAGGTCCACGACCACCCCCACGTCACGGATCCGGGCCGGGAACGGACCGAGGCGCGTGGCATGGATCTGGAAGATCCGCCCGAGCTCCCCCGCGGTCAACCGCCGATGGAGCTCACGGATCGCCGGATTGAAGCGCTCGATGTGTCCCACGGTGAGCATCCGGCCAGCGGTCTTCGCGGCCTCGATCATGCGCATCGCCTCGTCGCGGGTGGCGGCGATCGGCTTCTCGACGAGGACGTTGATGCCATGCTCGAGCGCCTGCAGGGTGACCGGCAGATGGAGGCTGGTGGGCGCCACGACGCTCACGACGTCGAGTCGCTCGCGCTCGAACATCTCCTGCGGCTCGTCGTATCCGGTGACACGCCTCCCCGTCGTCGCCCGCGCGAGCGCCGCAGGATCGGGGTCGGCGACGGCGACAAGGTCGGCCTCGCCGACGAGCTCGTCCCAGACCCGGACGTGGTTGCGACCCATCATGCCGAGGCCCACCACGCCGGCACGGAGACGCGAGGGCGCGGAGCCGGTCACGTCCTCCATCACGCCGTCACCGGGTCCCGGGAGCGTTCCGGCATCGCCTCGAGGGCCGTCACGATGCGTGCGGCAGCATGTCCGTCGCCGTACAGGGCGGGTCGTGGCTTCGCGCGATCCATGAAGATCGGATCGGCGAGCGCGCGGGCGACGGCGCGGGGATCGGCGTCAACCACGCGATTCCATCCCGCCTCGGTCGTCTCCACCCACTCGGTCTCCGAGCGCAGCGTGATGCACGGGACGCCGGCCAGGTACGCCTCCTTCTGCACACCACCGGAGTCGGTGGCGATGGCATGCGCGCCGGCCTCGAGCGCCACCATCTCCAGGTAGCCGACCGGGTCGATGGCGATCACGTTCGAGGGGAGGCCGTGCAGGTCGCGCTCCAGGGTGACTCGCGTCCGCGGATGAACCGGGAAGATGACGGGCAGGTCGATCGCGAGCCCTTCGAGGATCAGCCGGAAGCGACCGGGATCGTCCACGTTCTCGGCGCGATGCATGGTCAGCAGGATGTACTGCTCGAGGCCGCGCGCCGCGACCGGCAGGTGATCGGGCGCGCGCTCGGTGGCCCACGCGTGCGCATCCACCATCACGTCACCGACCAGCATCGCGCGACCGCCGAGGCCCTCGCGCTCGAGATGACGCATGGCCGCCCCGGTCGGAACAAGAAGAAGGTCGGAGAGGTGGTCCGCCACGATGCGATTCCGCTCCTCGGGCATCCGGGGATTCCCGGATCGGAGCCCGGCTTCGACGTGCGCCAGCCAGGGACGGCGGCCTCCCGGGTACGCGATCTTGCAGGTGACGATTGCGGCGGCAAGCGTCGAGTTCGTGTCGCCGTAGATGAGAACGCCGTCCGGCTCGTGATCCAGGATCACCGGCTCGAGGCTGCGCAGGATGCCGGCCGTCATCGCTGCGTGGGAGCCGCTGCCCACCTCCAGGTTGACGTCCGGCTCGGGAATCTGGAGATCGCGGAAGAACGCCGCGCTCATCGCGTCGTCATAGTGCTGACCGGTGTGCACGAGGATCTCGGTATGGTCTCGGCGCAGGGCACGGCTCACCGGCGCAGCCTTGACGAATTGAGGACGAGCGCCGACCACGCTGAGCACCTTCACGAGCCCGCTCCCGGAAACGGAGTCCCACAGCGCGGGCATGGCCCCTCGAACGGCCGGCCGTCGACGTCCCGCAGCGGCTCCCCGCAGGTGCACACCCCGGCAATGCGACGGGCCGGGTTGCCGGCCACCAGCGTGTGCGGAGGCACGGAGCGCGTGACGACGCTTCCCGAGCCGACCATGGCCCAGCGGCCGATGGTCACCCCCGGCAGGATCGTGCTGTTGGCTCCGAGAGCGGCCCCATGCTCGACACGGATCGGGACCACCTCCCAATCGTCGTCCTTGAGCGTTCCGTCCTGTGCGACCGCGCGGGGGATCCGATCGTTCGTGAAGCAGACATGCGGCCCGATGAAGACCCCGTCGCCGACGGACACGCCGCGAAAGAGCGAGACGTTGTTCTGGACCTTGACCCGATCGCCGATCACCACGTCCACGTCGACATAGACGCCCTTCGCGATCACGCACTCCGATCCGATCCGAGCACGCTCGCGGACCTGGGCCTGGTTCCAGATGCTCGTTCCAGCGCCGATCGTGGCGTCGGCGGATACGTCGGCCGTCGGATGGATGCGCACGTCGGCACGCTTGGACATCGATGCTCCTTGGGATCCGGCCAATTCTAGCGGAGCGATTCGCCAAGGCTGGATGCGGTGCGCAGCGCGATCTCCAACCTGGAGACCGTTCGCAGCGCGACCCAGCCGATACCCGAGACCAGGACGATCGCCAGGACCAGGTGCCACCCCAGCACGCCGACGGGAAGCCACGGGACGGCCCGCGACACGATCGTGATCGCCACGGCGAACCCGACCACCAACAGGGAGGGCACGACATCCACGGATGACACGTCCCGCCGTCGGGCAACCACGGCGAGGCTCGCGGCCAGCACGGCGTACGCGATCAGCGTGGCCCATGCCGCCCCCATGATGCCGATCCTGGGAATGAGCACCACGTTGACCGCCAGGTTGGTCGCCGCAGCCGCAGCCGTGAGGATCGGCATGACGCCCGTGCGACGGTCGAGATACATGCCGCTCGCGTACATCAGGCCAGCGGCATTTGCCGCCGATGCGAAGGCAACCACGACCGTGACGTCGGCGGCGGCCGACCAGGCCGGAGGCGCAAGCCACCCGACGAGGTCCGCGGCGAAGATCGCCAAGAGCGCGGCGATGCCGGTGAACCCGATCACGACCAGGGTCGTGGACTCGCGCAGGACCGGCGCGGACCCCGGACGCCTCCCGATTCGGTACAGGAATGGCAGCCACGCGGCGTTGAACGAGATGGCGGCCAGGCCGACGGCATAGCCCAGCTGATAGCCCAGCGAGTAGACCCCGATCGCGCCGAGCAGCTCGCCGGCCGCGACCCCGAGGAGCAGGCCGAGGAGCCAGCGATCGGACACGTTGAGGAGCCAGCCAGCGAGCGAGTGCGGGAGCAGCGGAAGCCCGAAGCGAAGGGCCCGCCGGGCGAGGTCGAACCGGAACTTCCATGGCCGCTGGCGCCAGGCGATGACGGCCGCCCCGACCGCCACGACCAGCGCGCCGCTCAGCTGGCCCGCCAGTGACCCGATCGCGCCGAGCGGCACGATGACGACGAGCAGCACGCTCACCGACGCGACCGCGAGGAATGCGAGGAGCGCGAGCCCGAGGTATCGACCGGTCTGGTCGGTCGCGCGCAGCCACGTCGACGGGACGTACTGGAACGTGTTGAATGCGGCGATCCCCAGCGCCAGGAGAGCGGCCGCGCCAAATGCCGTGCGGGTGGCCGGATCGATGATCGTGAGGCCGACCAGGATGGCCACGCCGGTGACCGCGAGGGCCACCCCGGCGCTCATCACGATCACCGTCGTGTACAGGTCGCGTCGGTCCGATGGCGTGAGCTCGTGGTGCATCCGCAGGGCGGCCGCGTCGAGTCCCAGCCGGTAGACCAGCGCAAGGAGCAGGGCGCCTGAGCTCGCGATGCTGACCAGCCCGAAGTCCGCCGTGGTCAGGAATCTCGTGTACAAGGGCAAGAGGAGGAAGGTCCCGGCGCGCGGGATGAGATTCGCGAACGTGATGAGGATCGAACCGCGTGCCAGGGCGCGAATCGTCACCGGTTCGTGGGCTGGCGGATCGTCACGCGCGGATTCTAGGTGGAGACGGGGTCCGTCGAAGCCTCAGCGATCCAGTGCGCGGTGAAGGAACGCGGCCATCTGCTCCCGGTTGATCGCGCTGCGCGGGCAGAAGGAGGTGCCCCCGCAGCCGCCGGTGATGCCGGCCGCGGCGAGGCGATTGATATCGGCTTCGTGGTTGCTCCCGTTGTCATCACTGAAGAAGTCGACGGTCGTCGGCGGCAGGTCGAGCGCGCGGGAGAGGAAGCTCGCCATCTGCTCGCGGGTCACGGTGCCGGAGGGGCAGAACCGCCCGGGTCCGCATCCACCGGTGATCTTCGCCGCGGCGAGCCGATTGATATCGGCCTCGTGTGCGCTGGTCTCGTCATCGGTGAACAGGTCAGCGGTCGTCGTTGGCAGCGCCAGGCCTCGGGACAGGAAGCTCGCCATCTGCTCGCGCGTCACCATGGACTTCGGACAGAAGCGCTCCATTCCGCATCCGGCCGTGATGCCGGACTCCGCGAGCCATGCGATGTCGTACTCGAACGGCGATCCCATCGTATCGATGAAGCCCGTGATGCCCGTCGTGAAGGTCCAGCTGGTCGCGGCGAGCGAGGTGCCTCCGGCGTCCTTGATGCCGGTCGTCGTCTCAATCCGATGCACGCGCTCGGGCGCCAGCCGGTTCACCACAGCGAGCCGTGCCTCTCGTTTCGAACCGTCATAGATGACCGTCACCGGAATGACCTGGCCGCTCACCGTGTCGCGCAGCCGCAGCGTACTGCTCGAGACGCCGGTCACCGGCTCATCGAATCGAACGACGACCGGGGGGACGCGGTTCACGTTCGTGGCTCCCGGGGCTGGGGCGCGGGAAATGATGCTCGGGGCCACCGTGTCCACGAAGGTGGGCGTCACCGTGTAGGTCTTCGCGTTCCCGTTGGCGTAGAAGTTCAGGACGCGGACCGTGACCCTGGCGCCTGCCGCCACCGAGACCGAGGCGAGCTCGGTGCCACCTTCGTTCTGGCCATCGACTCGCCTCAGGAGCGCACCGCCGCTGGAGTACAGCTCGACGATCGGATCGACCGGCAGGCTGCTGCGGGTGTACGGGGGGAGTCGGGGGTCGACGACGCCGGTGACCCGCACGTCGAGCCTGCCGGCGCGGGGAGCCTGCACCGAGAACACGTCGACGTCACCGGCGGGGTAGATCGAGGGTCGCGTGGTCACGCCGAGCGAGATCGGTCGCGCGGCGGCGAGGGTGTTATTCCCCTCGAGGGCGTCGCCGCCAACTGCTTTAATCGCTCCCACCGTCCCGCCCAGCGCCCGATATGCGTTCACGCGTCCGGCGCCGTACCTGACGTCGACGCCGCCGTAGCCGAGATCGTCCACCGTGCCGATGAGCCGGCTCACGACCTGGGAGGGCGTGTAGGCGGGGTATCGTGCCCGAATCAGCGCGACGACACCGGCGACGTTCGGGGTGGAGAAGCTCGTGCCACTGATATACGTGTGGTCGCCCCACGAGCGGTTCGGGCATGCGGTCAGGGTGCAGTTCGTGGTCTGGACCGATGCGCCCGGGGCGCTGACGTCGACCTTCGGCCCGTAGCTCGACCAATGGGCGAACTCATCGTCGACCTGGGTGGCACTCACGCTCACGACATTCGTGAACGAAGCCGGGTAGAAGTCCTGCTGGATGCCGTTGTTACCGGCTGCGCCGATCAGCACGGCGCCCTTGTTCCACGCGTACGTCACCGCGTCCTGCACGAACTTCGATGACGGGAAGCCCCCGACGCTCATGTTGATGACGGTCGCGCCGTTGTCGGCGGCCCAGACGATGCCGGATGTCAGGTCCGAGGTGTCGCCAATCCCCGAGCTGTTCATGACCTTGACCGGCAGGATCTTGTCGGTCCAGCTGATGCCGGCCACGCCATAGCCATCGTTCGCGTTGGCGCCGATGATCCCCGCGACCCACGTTCCGTGGCCGTTGTCGTCGGCGGCGTTCGTGTCGGTGTTCACGAAGTCATAGCCGGGGAGCACTCGGCCGACGAGGTCGGGATGGTTCGCCTGCACGCCGGTGTCGAGCACCGCGATGACGCCGGATCCGCCAGTGGACAGCGCCCACGCGTCACGCACGCGCATGCGATCGAGGGAATACTGGCCGGCCGTCTTCGGGTCGTTGACGGACACGGCCGCGGTCGTCCCTTCCTCGGCGAGACGCACCACGTAGTTCGGCTCCGCGTACTGGACCGCGGGGTCGGCCTGCAGCTCGGCGACCACATCCGCGACGGGGCGTCCTGCGGTCGACACCACGTCGGGCAATGCCGCCCCGGGACCGCCGGGATCCGCGAGAACGGTCAGGCCGAGAGCACGAGCGGTGTCCGTCCCCCGCTCGGGGTCCCGCCAGCGGACGACCACCTCGCCGGGGACGATCGCGCCGGCTTCTGGTGTGATGGGTGGTTCGGGCTCATCCGCAGCCACCGGGCTGGCGGAGGCCAGGAGGACGAAGAGGGTGAGGACGATCGCGGGAACACGGGACACGCGTGATTGGCTCCGGTGGCATTCGCTGGGGCGGAGCGCCATCTTGGTGATGCCCCGCGTGATGTCGGTACCGTACGCCTCCGGCACCGAACCCGACGACCTGACCATGGTCAGCGATCCGACCCGGACCGTTGGATCAGGACGTCGACCACGGATTCACGGCGTCGCGACGAGAAGGTCCACCAAGGCGTCACGGGCGGCGATCATCGCGCGCCCGCGATGGCTGACCCGGTCCTTCTCGGCATCCGAGAGCTCCGCCGTGGTGACACCGCTCGGCAGGAGGAAGACCGGATCGTACCCGAATCCACCGGCTCCGCGCGGCTCGTGCGCGATCGTGCCCTCGACCTCGCCATGGACCACCTGCACCCGGACCTGCTCATCCTGGATGTGGCCGATGACCAACGCGCAGACCATGCGCGCGCGCCGATCCTCCGTGTCTCCCAGCGCCGCGAGAACCCGCTCCGCGTTGCGGCCCTGGCCCCACCGGGCACTGCGCACGCCCGGGCCCCAGCCCAGTGCCGCGACCTCGATGCCGGAGTCGTCCGCCAGTGTCAGCAGGGACGTCGCCTCCGCGTACGCGACCGCCTTCGCCTTCGCGTTCTCCGCGTACGTGTCGAACGGCTCCTCGACGTCGAGCTCGACGCCGATCTCCTGGGGCGTCACGACCTCCGCCGGCAGATCGGCCAGCAGGCGTCGGAACTCGAGTTGCTTTCCAAGGTTCGTGGTCGCGATCAGGAGGCGCCTCACTCCCCCGGTGGTGCCTCGATTGCCGAGCGCTGCATCGTGAACAGCTGGCGGATGCCCGCGGCCGCGAGGTCGACCATCTGGTCCATCTGCTGCCGGGTGAACGCCCCGTGCTCCGCGGTCCCCTGGACCTCGATGAGCCGATCGTCATCGGTCATCACGACGTTGAAGTCCACCTCCGCGGTGGAGTCCTCGGAGTAGTCGAGATCCAGGTGCGGCATGCCCTTCACGATTCCGACGCTGACCGCGGCCACCTGTCCGGTCAGCAGCTGGGCCATGCCGTACTTGTGGAGAGCGCGTGCCAGCGCCACGTAGGCGCCGGTGATGCTTGCGGTCCGCGTCCCTCCATCGGCCTGGATCACGTCGCAGTCGAGGGTGATCGTGCGCTCGCCGAGCTTGCCCATGTCGATGACGCCACGCAGCGATCGCCCAATCAGACGCTGGATCTCGTGGGTTCGGCCGCCGATCGAACCGCGCGCCGCCTCTCGCTGGCTGCGCTCAGTGCCCGCGCGCGGCAGCATGCTGTACTCCGCAGTCACCCAGCCACGGCCCTTGCCGCGCATCCAGCCCGGTACGCGGTCCTCGATCGTGGCCGCGCAGATTACCCGCGTGTCACCGACACGGATGAGGACCGATCCCTCGGCGAACTTGAGGTAGTCCGGGACGATCTTGACCGGCCGCAGCTGGTTCGGCACCCGGCCGTCGGTGCGACGAGCGGCGCCTGTCGGGGTGGAGGTCATGTGATGACCGATTCTACCCGGCGGGCCGTCCGGGCAGCTGGGAAGGCGGCGCGGGCGCTAGGACTCGAATGCGCGTCGCAGGAACCCGGCCATCTGCTCTCGGGTGACGCTGGCACCCGGGCAGAATCGACCCTGGGCGCACCCGCCGGTGATGCCGGCCTCGGCCAGCCGGTTGATGTCCGGCTCGTGCAGCGAGCCGTTGTCATCGGCGAACCAGTCACGGCTCGCGGCGGGGAGGCGCAGCGCGCGGGCCAGGAAGCTCGCCATCTGGCCCCTGGTCACGCGGCTCTCCGGACAGTACCGACCAGCCGTGCATCCCGCCGCAATCGACGCGCTGGCGATCCGATTGATGTCGGGCTCATGCTGGGACGAATCGTCATCGCGGAACCAGTCGCGCTGCGTGGCCGCGATCCGGGTGGCGCGCGCGAGGAAGCTGGCCATCTGCTCGCGGGTCACGACCCCGGTCGGGCAGAACCGGTCGCCGGAGCAGCCGCCCGTGATCCCGGCGTCCGCGAGCCACTCGATGTCGTTCCGGAACTGGGAGCCCCCGATGTCGCTGAACCTGGAGGCTGATGCGACCGGGGCATCGCAGCCATCCACGAACACCATGACGGCATAGTAGTAGCCGTTCGCTGCCCGCTGTGAGCGGCCACCGGCCTGGTCGTACGCGGCAGTGCGAAGAATCTCTTTGTGCGGTGGAGAACCGTCCCACTGGTCAATGAAGCCTGCCGCGGAGTCCGACCCGGAGTAGGCGACGATCTCACCGAACCCTCGCCAGCACACGCCGAGATCCGAGAACCGCTGGCGCAGGTAGTCGAAGTCATGCCCAAGCGTGCGGGCATCGGCCAACTGCTGCGCCCGCTCGGCCGCGATCTGCGCGAGTGCTGCGGTGGTGCTGACCCTGCCGATGCCGAGCCTGGCGCGATAGCTGGATGCCGCATCGACGAGCTGCTGGTTGTCGGCGGCGCGGATGACGGTTGGAGCCTGAAGGACGGCGGCGGCCGCCACGACGGCCACGAGTGAGATGCGACGGAGCGTACGGAACACGAAGCGAAGGTCCTCGACCGGGATGGATGGCTGAATCTCCACGCTACCCGCCGGCACCGTTCGCCGCGATGCCCTGATGGTTCCCCCGCGCACTAGGCCGATCGGGCCCTGCCGTCACCGGAAGGACCGGTGGAGGAAGGCGGCCATCTGATCGCGCAGCACGAGGGCCGACCCACAGAAGGCGGTCGTGGTGCACCCGCCGGTGATGCCGGCATCGGCGAGCCGGTTGATGTCGCCCTCGTGGGGGCTTCCGTTGTCATCGGCAAACCAGTCTCGGGTCGACGGGGGGAGTCGCAGAGCTCGGGCAAGGAAGCTGGCCATCTGCTGCCGAGGAACGTTCGCCGACGGGCAGAATCTGCGGGTGGCGCAGCCACCGGTGATGCCGGCCTCCGCCAATCGGTTGATGTCCGCCTGGTGCGGGCTGGAGCTGTCGTCGCTGAACCAGTCCCGTGTGGCAGGCGGAAGACGCAGGGCGCGCGCGAGGAAGCTGGCCATCTGCTCGCGGGTCACCGTGGACTTCGGGCAGTACCGCTGATACGCACATCCCGAGGTGATGCCCGCCTCCGCGATCCACACGATGTCAGCGCGGAACGGCGAGCCGATGATGTCCTCGAACCACGGGCCTCGCAGATTCGTGTCGATCGCGGACCACAGATCGCGACGCGTCCCGTCCATCAACAGGTGCCAGATCCCCACGCCGGCCAGCCCATTCGCATTGACGAGGTCGTACTTCGCCGTGAGCGAAGCGGCATCGTCGTAGTAGCCCTGGACCCACGTTCCATAGGTCGAGCTCCGGTACGCGTACCAGGGCACCCGACCGACGTCGTCCCAGCGCCGTCCATGGGTTGCCGCCGCCTCGATGGCATCGGTGTACCGCGGCGCCCACGATCGCCCGAAGGTGCCCGCGGTCGCAATGCCACCGGGGCAGATGCTGGCGGACTTGCACGTCAGCGCATAGCGCTCACCGGTCTGGGTGGTCCAGGCCCGCCCGTAGTACGGCACTCCCCAGATCAGGCGCGGCGCCGGGACGATCGAGAGGTAATCCGCCAACGCGTCGCGCGAATCGAGAACGTGCGGGCTGTCGATGGGCGCGACGCCCCCGGCCCGCGCCGACCCGGACCAGTTGAGGTCGTAGGCCATCACCATGAGATGGTCAGCGGCACCCGGAGCGGTGAGCGCGGCGAGGTCGTACCCCGTGCTCCACCTTCCGGCCCCGGCGGTGGTTGCCACGGACAGGTACGACCCCGCCCCCTGGCGCACCAGCTCGGCCTTCACGCGCCGCACGAGGTCGGTGAAGGACGTTTTGAGCGAGCTCGGGACGGGCTCGAAGTCGAGGTTCACCCCGTCCGCGTTCCGGCTCTTCACCGCGGCGGCGATCTCCCCGGCAAGTCGCGCGCGGCTGGTGGAGCTGGAGAGCAGCGTCTGCATCGGGGTGCTGCTGGACCAGGCCATCATCGTGACGGTGAGCACGACCTTGACGTCGCGTGCGTGCGCGGCGCTGATCACCTGGCTCATCGCTGAGGAATTCCAGCCGGACCACCCGGTGCTCGGGGTCGCGCTCGTGCCCCGCTCGAGACTGCCATCGGACCGAGCGCCGACCGAGAAGTAGGCGATCGTCGAGACCAGGGAGTAGTCCATGCGTGCCAGATCGGAGGAACCGAGCATCCAGTACGGGAGGTAGCCGAGCACCTCTCGACGCAGGCCGTTCGGCAGAGTTCCGACGGCTGCCGTCACGCTCCCCTCGGTGCCAATTGCGCCGGGACGAGCCTGGGGGACGTCGCCGGGAGCGAAGACGATCTCATCGGCAGCATGCTCCGCGAGCATTTCGGCATGGACCGACGGAACCTCGGTTTCCACCTCGGCCCCGGGAACGGCCTGGTCGTCCGTGGCGACGGCTCGTCCTTGGAAGGCAACCAGGGACAGGACGACCATGAGGCCGGCGGACACGCGGCGCGGAAGCATCGGCCTCAGCCTAGCAACAGGAGTGGGGCGGCGGGGGCGGAATCCATGCGGAGTGGGAACGTCAGTTTCCGAGCGCCCGATGGAGGAACGCCGCCATCTGTCCGCGCGTGACGGTTGATGCCGGACAGAAGCGACGGACACCGCACCCGCCGGTGATGCCCGACGACGCCAGCCGGTTGATGTCCAGCTGATGACGGCTGGCCGCATCGTCATCGAAGAAGTCGGTGGCCGAGCCCGGCAGGCCAAGGCCCCGCGCCAGGAAGCTCGCCATCTGCTCGCGGGTCACGGTGTCGGTCGGGCAGAACCGCCCGGCGGCGCATCCCCCGGTGATCCCGGAGGCCGCGAGGCGGTTGATGTCCGCCTGGTGGGGACTCGCATCGTCGTCGCTGAAGTAGTCGATGGAGGCTGCCGACAGCTGGAGGCCCCGGGCGAGGAAGCTCGCCATCTGCTGGCGGGTGACGGGTGCGTTCGGGCAGAATCGCCCGCCGCCACAGCCGCCGGTGATCCCCGCCTGCGCGAGCCACATGATCGAGTCCTTGAAGCTCGAGCCGGAGATGTCGTTGAACAGCGGAGTTCCCGAGTACCCCGGGGCGCGAGACATGCTCGCGGCGGGATCGCCGGCAAACGCGTACCAGTAGTCGGGTTCGTTGAAGTGGAAGCCCGAAATCGTCGTGCGCTGCACCCAGGTCTCGGCACCGGGAATATCCGGGTGCGCGGCCACGGTCAGCGTGCCGGGGCTGTAGCCGACACCGCTCGCGAAGAGCTCGCCGAACGGGCGAGGATCGGTGAGCAGCCGAGATACCACCGCGTCGGCGTCTCCGTAGGCGGTGGCGAGATACCCGGCCCCGCCGAGCTTCAGGATCGGATACGAGTAGTTCGCCACCCGTGTCTGCGCCTCGTCGAGCGTCGTGACCGGCGTGCTCGGAGCGTAGCGCTCACCGAACCCGGACGTGTAGTGCGCCTGGCCATAGACCATGACGAAGTTCGGGGCCGGCCGGATCGGGCCGCCGGAGCAGTACTGTCGCTGGGCCGCGCCATCGGAGGCGGTGAGCGTCCCGAGGAGGGCCTTCTCGCCGCAGTACACCATCGTGGTCGCCCAGTCATCGGCGTCCCCACCCGACGATGTCCGATTCAGGCCCCAGCCGTTCACGCGGTCCGTCAACTCGGAACCGGAGGAATAGGGATTCGGATAGCCGTTTCCGTGTCCGAAGTAGACGATGACGTTCGCGCCCTCGACGGCCGCACGCACGTTCTGCCAGGTGGCGTTCGGCGAGTACACCTTGACGACGGTCGCTCCAGCCGCCTCGGCGGCGGACGCGAGGGCGTCTCCGTGGGCGCGGTACTTGTCGGTGAGGTCCGCGACGGGGCCGACGATGAC
Organism: Candidatus Limnocylindria bacterium; assembly: GCA_051000335.1. Lineage (GTDB taxonomy): Bacteria > Chloroflexota > Limnocylindria > QHBO01 > QHBO01 > JACDBZ01. Next base: position 33,756 of record JBPCOK010000152.1, read on the forward strand.
GACGACCTTCTCACCGGCCGCCGACACCGCGGTCGGGTGCGGGACGATGGAGGCCACGAGGGTGAGGACGAGGCTGGCCGCGATGGCGGCGGGACGGAGGGGGACGCGCAATAGAGCTCCTTGGGATCGGGATCCCTTCGAGACTAGGTGCGCGCCGGCCGCCCGCCTATGGCGCGATCGTCATCGCGCGCATGAGCCTGTCGACCCATGCCGCGCGGGTCAGCCCTGGCTGAAGTCGAGCACAACGAGCAGCCGTTCGATGCTCGTGGGGTCGAAGGCGGGTCGAACGAAGGCGGTCTGGGTCAGCGCATTCGGGTCCGGCTCGACCGCCTGGACCTGGCCGATGAGCAGGCCACCGGGGTATCGGCTCGACTCATCCCCGAAGCTCAGCCCGGCACTCACGATCGTGCCTCCAATGGCGACGGTCTCGGTGATCGGCACGTTCACCATGATGAGCTGGCCTCCCGGCTGGCCGCGGACCTCGCCGAGCGCACGGCTCTCCTGGTCCAGGGCGATCACAACGGAGCGTGTATCGACCACCAGCCGCACCCGCGCCGTGTCGTCCGTGACGGCGACGACCGTTCCGGCCAGCGCGCCCGCCCCGTCGGCGTTGCCGACGACCGGCATCCCCTCGCGAAGCCCATCGTCCGTCCCAGCGTCGATCCCGACCTCCCAGGCGAGGTTGGACGGGTCGCGGCTGATCACACGAACCGGGAGGAGCTCCATGTCGAGCGCTTCGCCGATCCCGAGCAGCTGTCTGAGCTCCTCGTTCTCGCGCGCGGCCTCGGTCAGCTCGGCGATCCGCTGCTCGGCCCCCGCCAGCGAGCTTCGGAGCTCATCGTTCTCGGTTCGCAGCCGATCGATCTCGCCCACCGCGCCGACCAGGCCCGCCACGCCCTCGCCGATGCCGGTCAGCGTGCTGCGGGCGGGGTCCAGCGCGCGGGTCGTGACGCGCTGGAGCGTCGTGGCGGCCTCCGTCGAGCTGGCCAGCAGCATGAGCAGGCTGGCGATCGTAAAGGCGGCGAACAGCAGCCCGCCGCGTCTGCGGCGGTTCGGGCTGGGTGGCCCGTACATGGACCTCAGCCCTCGGGAGGATCGTATATTCCGTACATACGATCCTGCCAGAGCGACCGCGGGCCGCTCACCGCGGCGCCCGCGTGAACTGCTCGCTGACGAGGACGCGCTCGAGCGTGTCGAGGTCCTCGAGCACACGGCCCGTGCCGCGCACCACGCAGGTCAGCGGATCATCGGCGATGTGGACGGGCATCTGGGTTGCCTCCGCCACGCGTTTGTCGAGTCCGACGAGCAGCGCCCCGCCGCCGGCCAGCACGATCCCCTGGTCCATGATGTCGGCCACGAGCTCGGGCGGTGTCTCCTCGATCGTCTCCTTGATGGCCTCGATGATCTGGACGATCGACGGCTCCAGCGCCTCGCGGATCTGGTCCCCGCCGACCTCGACGCTGCGTGGCAGGCCGGTGAGCAGATCGCGCCCGCGGAAGGTCACCGTGCGCTCGGAGTTCTCCTCGGGATACGCCGATCCGACGGCGATCTTGATCTCCTCGGCGGTTCGCTCGCCCATGAGCAGGTTGTATTCGCGTCGCGCGAAGCTGACGATGTCGGTGTCCATCTCGTCGCCGCCGATGCGCACGGACCGGCTGACCACGATCCCGCCGAGGCTGACGACCGCCACCTCGGTGGTCCCACCGCCGATGTCGACGATCAGGCTGCCGGATGGCTCGCTGACCGGCAGGCCGGCGCCGATGGCGGCGGCCATCGGCTCCTCGATGAGGCGGGCCCAGCGCGCGCCGGCATTGACCGTCGCGTCGCGGACGGCGCGCTTCTCGACCTCGGTCACGCCGGATGGGATGCCGACCAACACGCGTGGGCGGCGGATCTGGGCGAAACGTTCGTGCACCTTGGCGATGAAGTAGCGAATCATCTGCTCGGTGACATCGAAGTCGCTGATCACCCCGTCACGGAGTGGGCGGATGGCGACGATGTTGGCCGGCGTGCGGCAGACCATCCGCTTGGCCTCGGCGCCAATGGCCAGCACCCGCTTGGTCCGGGTGTCCATGGCGACCACGCTCGGCTCGGAGATGACGATGCCTCGGTGGCGAACGGTGACCAGCGTGTTCGCGGTGCCGAGGTCGATCCCGACGTCGTGGCTGAGGAGGCCGAGCAGGCCGTCGAAGAGTCCCAAGTTGCCTCCGGGGATTGGCTGATGCGGTGCCCGTTGCACCCGGCCCGTGGCACGACAGGGTCGGCGCGAGAATGGCCAGCGGCAGGGCGCCGGCACGGCCGGCGCGCGTGAAACCCTAGCACACGCCCGCGACGCAACGGCCATGCCCGGTCCCTCAACCGCGCTCAGGCGACTATGGTTAGACCGATGACAAGGTCCGTCGAGCTGCTCGTTCCCGAGCCGGAATCCAGTCGGCTGGCGCGCGGCGAGCACCACGATCCACATTTGATCCTGGGGACGCACGCCACGCCGGACGGTACGGTCGTGCGCGCCTTCCACCCCGATGCCGTCGGCGTCGAGCTGCGCACGTCCAACGGCGGCGACGCTGTGCTCTTGGAGTCGATCGGCAACGGATTGTGGATGGCCGCCGTGCCCGGGCTGACGCCGGGCGATGCGTATCGGCTCCGCTTCCGCTTTGCCGACGGCAACGACTGGGAGCGCGATGACCCGTATCGGTTCCTGCCGACCCTGGGTGAGCCCGACCTGCACCTGATCGGTGAGGGCAGCCATGAGCGGCTGTGGGAGGTGCTGGGTGCGCATCCGCGCACCATCGAGGGAACGGCCGGAGTCGCCTTCGCGGTGTGGGCTCCGAATGCGCGCGGCGTGCGCGTGGTTGGTGATTTCGACCGCTGGGACGGTCGCCTCTTCCCGATGCGCTCACTGGGGTCCTCCGGCGTATGGGAGCTGTTCGTGCCGGGCATTGGCGCCGGCGAGCTTTACAAGTACGAGGTGCTTGGCGCCGACGGCACGCTGCGCATCAAGGCGGACCCCTTCGCCTTCTCGCAGCAGGTCCGTCCGGAGACCGCCTCGCGGGTGTGGGACGTCGCCTCCGACGAAGGCTGGACCGATGCTGCCTGGATGACCGAGCGCGGCGGGCGTGACCTGTATCGGTCACCGATGGCGGTCTACGAGGCGCACCTTGGCTCCTGGATGCGCAACCCCGACGGCAGCTGGCTTGGCTATCGCCAGGCCGCCGAACGCCTGGCGCAGCATTGCCACCGATTCGGATTCACGCACGTTGAGCTGCTGCCGGTGGCAGAGCATCCGTTCGACGGGTCATGGGGCTACCAGGTCACCGGCTACTACGCGCCGACCGCCCGCTTCGGGACGCCGGATCACTTCCGCGCCATGGTCGACGCGCTGCACAACGCGGAGATCGGCGTGATCCTGGACTGGGTGCCGGGCCACTTCCCGAACGACGACTTTGCCCTGCGCCTTTTCGACGGCACGCCGCTGTACGAGCACCCCGATCCGCGGCGTGGCACGCATCCCGACTGGGGCACGCTGATCTTCGACTTCGGCCGCCCCGAGGTCCGCAACTTCCTGGTGGCCAACGCCCTGTTCTGGTTCGATCGCTACCACGTCGACGGCCTGCGCGTGGACGCCGTGGCATCGATGCTCTACCTCGACTACTCGCGCAAGAAGGGCGAGTGGCCGCCGAACCAGTACGGCGGCAACGAGAACCTGGAGGCGATCGCGTTCCTTCGCGAGGTGAACGAGAAGGCCTACGGTCGCTATCCGGGGATCGTGACAATCGCCGAGGAGTCGACCGCCTTCCCGGGCGTCACGCGGCCGGTCTACCTCGGTGGCCTGGGCTTCAGCTTCAAGTGGGACATGGGATGGATGCACGACACGCTGGCCTACTTCCACGAGGATCCGGTGTATC
>JBPCOK010000067.1:0-3299 GCA_051000335.1 Candidatus Limnocylindria bacterium
GGACTCCTATCGCCGCCGGTTCGTCGCGCGCCGGCGCGGCCGAGCCGACTTTCGCGCCGCATCCTCCGACTCACGCTCACGGAGGATGAGCCGAATCGGGGTCCCGAGGAACCCGAACTTCTCGCGAACCTGGTTCTCGAGGTAGCGTTTGTAGCTGAAATGGACGATCGCCGGGTCGTTGCAGAACACCACGAAGGTGGGCGGCGCAACCCCGACCTGGGTCGCATAGAAGATCTTCGGCAGCCGATTCCGCACGTGCGACGGCGGATGCGCCCGGACCGCGTCCATGATCAGCCGGTTGAGCTCGCCGGTCGGCACGCGTCGATACCGCTCCTCGGCGACGCGCAGGGCCTCGCGCAGGATGCGCTCGGCGCGCTGACCGGTGAGCGCCGAGGCAAAGACGATGTCCGCCCAGGCCAGGTAGGGAGCGTCGCGGCGCAGGCGCTTCAGCCAGCGATCGGCGGTGAACTCGTCCTTCTCGACGGCGTCCCACTTGTTGAGGACCAGCACGATCCCCTTGTGCGCCTCGAGGACGTAGCCGACGACGTGGGCGTCCTGGGCCGTATAGCCCTCGGTGGCATCGGTCATGACCACGGCGACGTCGGCAGAGTCGATGGCCTTCATGCTGCGCAGGACGCTGTAGCGCTCGATGCCGCGCTCGATCGACCCGCGGCGGCGAATGCCCGCCGTGTCGACGAGCACCAGCGGCTGACCGTCGAGCTCGACGGCGGTGTCGATCGGGTCCCGCGTGGTCCCCGGCGTTTCCGACACGATCATGCGGTCGGAGCCGAAGACGCGGTTCACGAAGGTCGACTTCCCGGTGTTCGGACGGCCGACGATCGCGACCCGCGGCGCACCGAGCTCGGTCTCGGCCAGCTCGGCCATCTCCTCCTCGGTCAGGTCCTCTGGCTGGAGCGAGACCGCATCCTCGGCCTCCGTCTTCGGCGGGAGCCCGTCCACGATGAGGTCGGCCAGGTCGCCGGTGTTGCGGCCGTGCTGGGCGCTGATCGTGATGGCCGGGTCGAATCCCAGGGCATAGAACTCGACGGCATCGGCCTCGCGCGCCGGGTTGTCGCCCTTGTTGATGACGAGGATCACCGGTGCATCGGCTCTTCGCAGGCGGTCCGCCACGTCGTGGTCGAGAGGCGCAAGCCCGACATGGGCGTCGACGACGAAGAGAATGAGGTCCGCCTCCTCGACGGCGACGCGCGCCTGATCCTGCACGCGCTCCTCGATGTGGGTGCCGGGCTCGAGCTCCAGGCCGCCGGTGTCGACCACGGTGAACGTGCGACCGTTCCACTCGGCCGTGCCGTACACGCGGTCACGGGTCGTGCCGGAGACGTCCGAGATGATCGCCAGCCGCTCGCCGATGAGCCGGTTGAACAGGGTGCTCTTGCCGACATTCGGGCGGCCGACGATGGCAACCACGGGGAGGGAGGACATCGGCTGAGTGTAGCGGGCAGGGGCCGTCCGGCTGTTTGTCGGAGGTCGCCGCCCAGAGACGGAGTCGCATCACCGACGTGCGCGCGCGTCAGGCGATATATCACAAACGATATATCCGCCGACACCGGCGGACATGCCTGCGTGTAGGGGTGACCTATCGGTCAGCCCGTCAAGGCGTAGACCCGCTCGCGGACTTCCTCGAGGTCAACCTCGGGGGTGGAGGTGCCACCGGTGATCCCGATCCGGGCCTTGCCCTGCAGCCACCCGGCGTGCTCGGCCGCGAGCTCATCGGCATCGGCGACATGGACCGTATCGGGCAGAATCTCGCGGCATTTCACGGCCAGCTCCTTGGTGTTCGAGCTGTTCTTGCCGCCGACCACGATCATGGCGTCGACCTCGTTGGCCAGCGCCACCGAGTCGTCCTGGCGGGTCAGGGTGACCGGGCAGACCGTGTTGACGACGCGCAGGTCGTGAGCGCGGCGCAGACAGAACGCGGCGAACTCCTCGAGCTTCTGCGGCAGGATCGTCGACTGGGAAAGGACGCCGATCTTCTTCGTGCGCGGGACGCGCTCCCAGGTGGATCGGTCCATGTCGTCCACCACGACGTGCTTCTCGCCCGCATACGAGCGCACGCCCTTGACCTCCGGATGGTCCTCGTGACCGATGATGCAGACGGTGTAGCCAGCGTCCGCCAGCTCACGCGCCGCCTTCTGCGACTGGAGGACCCAGGTGCAGGTGGCGTCGATGACCTCGAGGCTGCCCTTGCCCTTCACCTGATCGAACTCGGACTTCGGCACGCCGTGGGCGCGGATCACCAGGGTTCCACCTTCGACCTGGTCGGCGAGATCGGCGGTGCGGATTCCGCGGTCGGACAGGTCCGCCTTGATGCCGGGGTTGTGCACGAGCTGGCCGAGGGTGGTGACCTCCTTGCCCTCGGTACGGGCGTGCTTCGCCTTGTCGATCGCCAGCCGCACGCCGTAGCAGAAGCCGGCGCGCTCGGCGATGCGGACGTCGGGTCGGGTTGCCGTGGTCATTGCATGCATTCTAGAAGGGATACGACCGCCGGTCCGTTTCGACATCATGCAAACCCTCCGACCGGCACGTATGCATGGGTGTCCACATCACCCAAGGAGCAACACCGATGGCAACCACCGACACCAGCAAGCCGATGGAGATGGCCGGCGACATCCCGAATGAGGCCTACATGTACGCGACCGGCGTCTCGATCCTGCTCTCGATCTTCCTCTACGCGACCGGTCGAAAGCAGGGCGCGCAGTTCGTCGGCCTGTGGGCGCCGACGATCATCAATCTCGGTCTGTTCCTTCGCCTCCTGCAGCGCTGAGCACGTCCGAGCGCTGGGCCGGCGGGAGCAGCGCGTTGATCTCGCCCATGATCCGACGCGTGGCAGCGGCCAGCGCCTCACGATCGATCCGACCGCTGTCGTGCGCCGGCAGCACGAACGGTTCGCCGATCCGGACGGTGAGCCGCGTGGCGTGCGGCCAGCGCGCCCCATCGGGAAAGAGGCGATGCGATCCGGAGATCGCGACCGGCAGCACCGGCGCGCCCGAACGCATGGCCAGGTAGGCCGCACCCGACTTTCCCTCCGTCAGCCGCCCGGTGCGCGACCGCGTGCCCTCCGGAAAGATCCCGATGGGCCGACCATCCGCCAGGGTCTGCAGGCTGAAGCGCTGGGCCGCCCGGTCGCCCTCCCCTCGCCGCACGAAGAAGACGCCGGACTGCGTCGCCAGCCAGCCGATGAACGGCCAGCCTCGCATCTCGATCTTGGCCATGAAGTGCACGACCCTCCCGACCTGGTGACCGGTCGCCCAGCCGATGAACGGCGGGTCGAGGATCGA
>JBPCOK010000088.1:0-32650 GCA_051000335.1 Candidatus Limnocylindria bacterium
TTCATGAGGAACTCGACGCCGCCGACGTGCTTGTCGATGACCTGGTCCCGCCGCTTGCCGAGCGCGCCGTAGTCGAGGCCGATGCCGTCGCTGCCGGAGAGCCCGAACTCGCCGCCCTGCTCCGTCACCCGGTGCAGCAAATCCGCCGTCTCGAGGAGCGCCTTCGATGGGATACACCCCCGGTTCAGGCACGTGCCGCCGAGACGGTCGCGCTCGACCAATCCGACGTTCAGGCCGAGCTGCGCGGCGCGGATCGCGCCGACATAGCTCATGCCGCCGCCGAGGATCAGAAGGTCGAAGCGTTGCTGTTCGGCCATGGGTCTCCTGTGGTGTTCAGCTTGCCGTTGTCGATGCGGGCCGCCGCGCGTCGCTGTCGAGGTTGCGGCCCTCGTGGTCGGCGATGCGCGCTCGCCACGCATCCGGGACCGGGATCGGTCGGGCAGCCTGGTAGTCGTAGGCCACCAGCACGGTCTGCACGTCGCCGGCCAACCGGGCATCCGGACCGGCCGTCATGCGATGGCTCATCGCGAAGCTCGTCCGGCCGATGCGATCGATCCGGGTGTCGACCTCCACCTCCTCGCCGAAGGCGATCGGCGAGCGGTAGTCGAGCTCGGCCCGGGCGAGGATCAGTGGCAGGCGGTCGAACGGCTCGTCGGGTTGCAGCACGTCGAGGAGATAGCGAATGCGGGCCAGCTCGACGTAGCTGGAGAAGACCGCGTTGTTCACATGGCCGAACGCATCGACGTCGCGAAAACGCACCTGCACCCGCGTGCGGTGGCGGTACTCATCGGTCACGGGAGGCCCATTCTAGCGGAGGGCCCGACCGGGTCGGCCCCGCTCAGCTGTCGACAAGCGGCCGAGCGACCGTGGCTGCCCGACGGAGCACGTTGTCGTTCGCCGTCATGAGCGGCAGCTCGGGGTGCGACGCGAGGGCCGCGTAGGGAGCGTCTTGCGGTGACAGGCCGCGCGCGATCCATCGTGCGGTGTCTTCGAAGGCGGGATTGCGAACCTCGAACCCGAGGCGATCCACCTCGGCCGCGGCCTGGACCAGCGCCTCCGACGATCGCTCCCGATCCGCCGCCAGCGCGCCGATGAAGTCCGTGGTGAGCGACGGCGGCACCACGATGCCGAGGACCCCGGCCTCGTACTCGCGCCGCAGGGACCGCCCAGGGCCGTCCGCCGTGAACCAGGACAGGAGCGCGGTGGCGTCGAGGACGATCCGCCTCACCGGTCGTCGACGAGCCTGTCGAGGGCCGCCAGCGCGACACGCACCGACGGATGGCTTCCCGGCCCGGCGGCCGCATCCAGCTCGCGGCCCGCGAGTTGGGCGAGATAGCCGCTGCGCGTCATCCCGGCTCGCGCGCAGGCATGGTCGATCCGGCCGAGGAGGTGCTCGTCGATGGAGATGAGGACCCGCTTTGCGGTCATGGCGAGGAGTATATCAGTATATACTAGGGAGTTCGGTCAGCCGAGGGCATCGCCGATGCGGCCGATCAGGGCCGCGAGGAGCGCGGTGCGCGGCGCGATGCTGCCGAGGTCCAGCCACTCATCGGCCGAATGGTCGTCGCCGCCGATCGGCCCGAGCCCGTCGAGCACCGGGAGGCCGAGGGCCGCGCAGGTGTTGGCATCCGATGCACCGCCGGTGGCGGCGTCCCGCAGCTCGAATCCCATCCCGTCCGCGATCGCGACGGCCAGGTTCACGAGCCGGGCCGAGGCGGGCGTCTTCTCCATCGGCGCGTGGGACGCCACGCGCGAGAGGCTCGTCGTGACGCCGTCGACGCCCGCCTCGGCCGCGATGCGCTCGACTTCGGCGGCGGCCTCACCGAACGCGGCGGCCGTCGACGCCCGCAGGTCCACCTGGAGCTCGCAGCCCTCGGCCACGACGTTCGGCCGCGTGCCTCCCCGAATGACGCCCGCGTTGACGGTGACGTCCGGCCATCGGCCGTTCAACGCGTGAAGGGCAACGACCTGGGTCGCCGCGGCCAGGATGGCGGATCGGCCCTTCTCGGGCTCGATCCCGGCGTGCGCCGCCCGGCCGTGGAGCCCGATCACGTAGTCGGCGATGCCCTTGCGAGCGCTCACGATGTCGCCGTTGGCGCGCGCGCACTCGAGCACCAGCACGGCGTCGTGCTCCGGGGCCAGGCGACGGATGATCGGCGTGCTGAACGGCGAGCCGATCTCCTCGTCGGGATTGGCGATGAACGTGATGGCCGGACGCTTACCGGAGGCCTGGAGCGCGCCGATGGCGTGAAGGCCTGCGAGCAGGCCGGCCTTCATGTCCGTGACCCCGGGCCCGGTCGCTCGACCGCCATCGGCTCGGTATGGCCGGGCCGCCACCGTTCCCGGGTCGAAGACGGTGTCCATGTGGCCGATGAGCAGGATGCGCGGCCCGTCGCCGTCGAGCCGGCCGATGAGGAGGTCACCGAGCTGCGGCATGCCATCGTCCGGCACGTGCGCCACGCGCTCGACATCGGCGCCGAGCGCGCTGAGGGCATCGGCCACGAAGTCGGCCACACGGTTCACGCCGTCCGGCGTGTACGAGCCGCAGTCGATGTTGACCAGGTGTTCGAGCTCGTCGAGGTAGCGCGGCACACGCGCCTCGACGATGCGCCGCAGCGCGTCCGGATCGGGCATGCGGATCAATATACTCAGCGCCATGCCGCCACGGGCCGACGACCCGGACTCACCGGTCGAGCTGGTCGAGCTGCGGGTGCTCGACGGTCCGAACCGATTCTTCACGCGTCCGGCGTTGAAGCTCGAGTTCGCGGGCACCGAGGTCGGCGATGCGGACGCGGTCGCCTCCGGGGCGGCCGATGCGATTCGCCAACTGCACGCGGCCCTCGAGCTGCCCGAGCCCCGGCTCACCGCGCGACGATCAGTCGATGGGCTGCGCGTCGCCGTCGCCTTCCGGTGGCGGAGGCGGACGATCTCGCAGGGGATCGCGGCCGCCGCGTCGCGGCTCGCCCTCGGGCGTTCCACCATGCGGCGCGAGCTCGCCGGGCTGCGAGCCACGGCACTCGGGCCCCTCTCCCACCTTCCGCGGCCGCGCGTGCCGGTCGTCGCCGTCACCGGCACGAACGGGAAGAGCACGACGACGCGCCTCATCGCCCACGTGGCGACATCCGCCGGGAAGAAGGTCGGCATGACGAACTCGGACGGAATCTATGTCCGCGGTGAGCTGGTCGAGGCAGGGGACTGGACCGGGTTCGGGGGCGCCGAGCGGATCCTGGCCGAGCCGGGGCTCGACCTCGCGGTGCTCGAGACGGCGCGCGGAGGCATCCTCCTGCGCGGCATCGGCTACGCGTCGAACGACGTCAGCGTCGTCACGAACGTGAGCGCCGATCACCTCGGCCTCCAGGGCATCGACACGCTGGACGAGCTGGCCGAGGTCAAGGGCGTGGTACCCCGGATCACGCGTCGGGACGGCTGGGCGGTCCTCAACGCCGATGACGACCGGGCATGGGCCATGCGGCGCGGCACGCGCGCCAATCTCTACGCCTTCAGCCTCGACGCTGACTCGGAGCGTGCCCGCGCGGCGGTCGCTGACGGCGGTCGCGCGGCGGTGCTGGCTGACGGCGAGCTCGTGCTGCGCGGTGCCGGCCGACGGATGCGGCGCCTCGGCCCAGCCCTCGACATGCCTGTGACGGTCGCCGGGCTGTCCCTCTACAACGTCGCGAACGCGCTCGCGGCCGCGGCTGCGGCCGACGCCCTCGGGATCCCGGCGCCACGTATCGCGCGCGGCCTGAGATCGTTCGTCCAGGACGCGTCCGGCAACCCCGGCAGGCTCAACCTCTATGAGCGGAGCGGAGTCTTCGTGATCGTCGACTTCGCGCACAACGAGGCGGGACTGGCCGGGCTGATGGACGTGGCGCGGGCGGTCGCCGGTAGGAATCGGGTGCACCTGGCATTCGGAACCGCCGGGGACCGCACCGACGAGATGCTCCACGCGCTTGGGGAACTCGCCGGTCGCGCTGACGATCTCGTCATCGCCGAGAAGCCGCACTACCTTCGCGGGCGGGATCTGGAAGAGATGAATGCGCTCCTGCGGCGGGGTGCGGGTGACGGCGGGTACGACGGTGACATCGACGCGCGACCGAATGAGATGGCGGCCCTGCACACGCTGCTCGAGCGCGCGAAGCGCGGTGACGTGTGCGCGGTGATGGCCCACGAGGAACGCGGCGAGATCTTCGAGTGGCTGGAGAAGGAGGGATTCCGACCCGTGGCGAGCGATCGGATCGCCGAGCTCGCCGGCCGGAGCTGAACGGCCCTTCTACAGGTCGACCTCGACCTCGTCCTCCGCGTCGAGGACACCGACCACCGCCTGCAGGCCGTCGGACTCGCTCGCCGATCCGTGCTGGCGCCGCTGCAGCTCCTTCCAGACCTGGTTGGCGTGGTCGACGCACACGACCACGACGTCCCCCTCACGTGCCGTGTCGAGGGCGTGCCGGGTGGCCTCGAGCTCCTCGAGGATCGTGATGGTGGTCTCCACCCGCGATTGATCGGCCTCGGCGGACTCCACGCCCTGGACGATGAGCTCCGCGGTGGAGCCCCGCGCGCGCCCGCGGTTGTTCTCGTCCTCGCGGACGATGATCTCGTCGAAATACGCGGCGGCCGTGCGTCCCAGCTCGACGATGTCCTCGTCGCGCCGGTCGCCGGCCGTGGCGATCACGCCGATGCGACGTCCGGTGACCGGTGCCCGCGCGCCGCCTGCGGATGGCACCGTGAGGCGATCCACGAACTCGCCGAGCGCGCGGACGGCCGGCGGGTTGTGGGCGTAGTCGACAACCACCCGGTAGCCATCCAGCTCGAACATGTTCAGCCGTCCGGGGGCCATGAAGTAGCTCGTGGTGAAGGTTCGCAGCCCCTGCCGGATATCGTGGAGGTGCGCTCCGGCCGCCCAGGCGGCCGCGGTGGCCGCGAGCGCATTCTGGACATTCATGCGCGCGCGACCCTCGAACGTGGCCGGGATGAGGTGGGTCCAGACCAGCGACATGCTCTTGCGGCCCTGGCGCATGACGATCATCTCGCCATTGCGTCCCTGCTCCACGGTCACGGAGCGGCGACCGCGGGACGCCTGGAACTTCAGCCGCTCGTGATCGGGATCCATGCTGAAGTAGATGACCGAGCCCGAGCATGCACGCGCCATGGCGGCGACGTGGGGATCATCGGCGTTCAGAACCGCGACGCCGTCGCGCGGGACGGCCTCGACGACGACCTGCTTGACCCCTGCCAGCTGCTTGATGCTGTGGATGCCCCCCAGGCCGAGGTGATCGCCCGTCACGTTGAGCACCACGGCCACGTCGTTCCGCTGGTAGCCGAGGCCCTCGCGGAGGATCCCGCCTCGGGCCACCTCGAAGACGGCGAGGTCCACGGTCGGGTTCTGCAGGACCATCGAGGCCGATTTCGGCCCGGAGGCATCGACCCGGCGCACGATGCGGCCATCCACGTAGATGCCGTCCGTGCTCGTCAGGCCGACCTTGTGGCCCATGCCCTTCATGACGTGGGCGATCATCCGGGCGGTCGTGGTCTTCCCGTTCGACCCGGTGACGGCGATGATCGGGATCCTCGGATCGACGCCCGTGGGGAAGAGCATGTCGATCACCGGCTTGGCGACGTACTGTGACTCGCCCTCGGTCGGGTTCGTGTGCATCCGGAATCCCGGCGCGGCGTTCACCTCCACGACCCCCCCGCCCGTCTCGCGCACCGGGAGGCTCACGTCGGGGCAGATGAGGTCGATCCCCGCGATGTCGAGGCCCACCACGCGCGCCGCCAGCTCGGCGAGCTCGACGTTGTCGGGGTGCGCCTCCTCCGTGCGGTCGATGCTGATGCCGCCGGTGCTCATGTTCCCGGTGCGCTTGAGGTACACCCGCTGCCCACGCGGCGGGCGATCCGACATCTCGAATCCCTGCTCGCGCGCGTAGCCGATGGCCTCGTCATCGACGGTGATCCGGGTCAGGACCTTCTCATGGCCGATGCCGCGACGTGGATCGTCGTTCGTGAGCTCTACCAGCTTCGCCAGCGAATGCCGGCCATCGCCCTCGACGTGCGCCGGGACGCGCTGGGCGACGGCGCGCAGCGTGCCCCCGATGACGAGGCATCGATAGTCGTTGCCGACGAGGTAGCTCTCGACCACGACGGCGGCCCGGCGCGCCTGGGACTTCGCGGCACGGAACCCGCCGCGCACGCTGTCCTCGTCGGTGAGGTTGAGCATGACGCCACGTCCGTGGTTCCCGTCCAGCGGCTTGATGGCGACCGGCATGCCGATTCGCTGCGCTGCGGCGACCGCGCCATCCTCGTCCACGACCACCTCGGCACGCGGGACGGGGATTCCCGTGGCGGCGAGCAGGCGGTTCGTGAGCTTCTTGTCCGACGCGATGTCAACGCCGAGCGACCCGGTGTTGCTCGTCATCGTGGCCCGGATGCGGCGCTGGTGGATGCCGTGACCGAGCTGAACCAGCGACCCCTCGCTGAGGCGGATCCACGGGATGTCGCGCAGGGCCGCCTCGTCGAGGATCGCCTGCGTCGAGGGGCCGAAGGCGGCGCGCTCCGAGAGGCGGATCAGGCCTTCGAGCTCGGCTCGGAAGTCGAATCCGGGCTCGGCCTTCACGAGATGGTTGACAAGCCGGACCGCCAGCTTCCCGGCGGCGCGACCGACGGATTCCTCGCCGAAGGAGTAGACGACGTGGTAACGACCCGGCTCACCGGTGCCGCGCGTCTTGCCCCGTCCGACCTCGGTGCCGGCCTCGCGCTGCAGCTGGAGCGCGATGTGCTCGGCGACGTGCCCGACCCAGGTGCCGTCCTTCAGCCGCGCCTCGAACCCGCCGACCTTCCCCGTTCCACACGTGTGCTGCCCGACCCCCGGCAGCATCTCGAGGAGCGCCTCGACGAAGCCGGGGATCGTGTTCGAGGGGAAGTATTCAAGGATCCCGAGATCGACGATGAGCTTGATCGCCGGCTCGTAGTTCCAGTAGTTCGGACCGCGATACACGCGCGTCTCGACCACTTTCAGGTCCGGCGCCGGCTTGGCCCCGGATGGGGCGTCGGACTCGCGCGGGTGCTTGGTCGAGCGAGGCTTGTGGCGTCCGGTGGTGGCGCTCATTCGCTCGCCTCCTGGTCCATGCGGCTGCCCCGCCGCGCGCGCCGTCGGGCACGTTCCGGCGCCGTGTCATCGGCACCCTCGGCGGCGATGCGCCGGATCAGCCGCCGCGTGTGGTTCGAGGCCGCCTGGAGGCTCGCCAGCTCACGGTCGGTGGCGCCGACCGGGCGCAGGGGCGCCATCAGCGAGCGCTTGCGGAGGTCGAAGCGATATCCCGACGGCAGGGAATGGAGCGTGACGCCGGAGACCATGATCGGCCGATGCCGCTTGACCTCGTAGGCATCGGTCTGGATATGCGCGGGGTCGATGATCGTGACGGAGCCCTTGCCGAGCACCTCGAGCACGCCCTTCGGGCTGACGAGCGCCGCGGTGTCCTCGTCGATGCCGAGGCCGAGCAGCGCCGGTGACTGCGCGACCAGGGCGAGGAGCCGTCCGAATCGGTTGCGCTGCTCGAAGTGCTGGTCGATGAGCACGCCCGGCAACAATCCGAGGCCGGCGCTCATCTGGGTCATCCGCTGCTTCGGGGTGGCACCGCTGGTGCCGAACGCGACCATGTGGCTCGCGATCGCCGATGCTCCCGCGCTCGTCCCGGCGATCATCGCGCCGTGCTCGTGTCGCTCGATCATCGCGCGTCCCAGGGCCGTCCCGCCGATCACGCTCGAGAGGCGCAGCTGGTTGCCGCCGGTCATGAAGATCGCGGTCGCGTCATCGAGCTGCGAGACGAGGCGCTCGTCGTTGGCGTCCTCGCGCACCATTGGCCGCATGCCGCGGACGTCGCTGATGCCCATCTGGCGGAACAGGGAGAGATACAGCTCCGTCGCCTCGTCCCCGAGAGATGACGCGGTCGAGACGATGACGATCCGAGCAGCGCTTCCCCCGGCCAGCGACACGAAGCGGGACAGGATCTGGCGCTGTCGCAGCTTGTCCTCGGCGCCGCCGATGATGAGGAGGTGGCCGGCGCGGGCACGCCCGGCGCTCGGCTTGGGAGGCATGCCCGCAGCATAGCGAAGTGCACGCGGGGCGGAACGTCCCTAGACTCGATCGGATGTCCACCGTGTCGCCGCCCCGCACCGAGATGCGCGACTACTACGAGGTGCTCGGGACGGCGCCGTCGGCCAACGGCGCGGAGCTGCGCACGGCGTTCCGCGCCGCGGTCCTGCGCCACCACCCGGACCGCGCCCCCTCGTCGGACGTGGCGACACGACGGACCTCGATGCTCAACCGCGCGTGGGCCGAGCTTCGCGACCCCCTCCGCCGGCTTCACTACGACCACGCGCTGGAGGCCGGTCGCGCGGACGTCCTCGAGTGGCCGCTCGACGCGGACGAGGCCCCGCGACCGAGCCGGCCGGTGCGCCACCTTCGCTCGGAACCGGGGGTCCCCAGTCAGTGGCACCAACCCGCGTGGAGGTCCGCGGCGGGTTTTCGCGTCCCGGCTGATGTGTTCCTGGCCGGGCCATCGGCTCAGGAGCGCTGGATCGTCGCGAACCACATCGACGGTCAGGACTGGCGCGACCATTCGGAGCGCTACTGGCTGCGCTTCGCGGCGCGCCACTTTGCCGATCGCGGACGGGTCGATGACTGGCTCGGTACGCTCGAGCGCATCGTGTCTTTGCACCCGCCGATCTCCGAGCTCGTGGATGCGAACCTGCGCGACGCATTCTTGACCGCCGGGGAGGAGCTGCGCGGGGCCATCGTCCTGCGCGAGATCGCGGAACGCGAGCCCCCCGGTTCGACCCAGCGGCGCTGGGCCGAACGCGAGCTGCGGGTCCTGTTGGGCGAGTACCGCGACGCCCACGTTCGCCGTGGTCCACCCGACCAGCGAGCCGAGAACGCCGAGCTCCTCCTCAACTTCCTTGAGTCGCTCGAGATCGAGCCGTCGTTCACCGATCACCGCGCGGCCATCGTCGCCCATCGCCGAGCGGGACATGGTGGGCGGGCGGCCGAGCTGGTGGAGCGGGTGATGGCTGCCCCGGTGTCCGAGCCGGGGCGTCGCTTCAGCCTCGTACAGCTCCTGACCGAGGCCGGCCAGCTCGATCGGGCGTCCGCGCTGCTGGCCGAGATCGCGCGCGGCGACCATCCCGATGCCCTCGATTCTCGTCGTGTCCATGGTCCGTGGCGGCGGATCGCGGCCGCGCGTGAGCGCCTGGCACGCGCGCGACGCGCCGCTGCGCGCCGAGGAGCCTGAGCTGGACCCAGTGCTACGCTCCGGCCGGAATCGTCAGGGGATCGCGAAGCACGGATGAGACTGCTCAGACCGACCCGCAAGGCGCTGCTCGGCGCCCTCATCGGCGTGGCCACAGCGCTCGGAGGGGTATGGCTCGCCATGTTCTCGGGAGAGGGCATCCCCGTCACCGCTCCGCTGTTGCTCGTCGTGGCCCTCATCGGGCTCGGGCTGGGCGCACGCGCCGCGGCGTGGTCCTACGTAGCCGGCGCCGCCATCGTCCTGGTCGGCACCGTCGAGCTCGGAGTGCGCAGCTGGGAGCTCACCGACGTCGTTCGGATCGGTGCGTTCGTGATCGGGTCTCCGGCCATCGTCTTCCTGGTCGAACGTGGAGAACGGGACCGTCAACGGGCCGATCGGGCCCTTGCATCCAGCCATGAGGCTCGCCGGGAAGCGGATGCGGAGCGCGAGCGTCTGGTCCAGGCGCAGCTCCACCTTGATCAGGCGCTCGTGGACGCCGAGCGCGAGCGCGCGAGGCTCGAGGAGGTTGCCGAGGCGATCCCCGAGCCCCTGATCGTCTACGACGACGAGCCCCGCGGCACGTACGGCAATCGGGCGGCGTTGCGGCTCTTCGGGCGCAGCTTCGTGGAGCGGCCGGTGGAGGATTGGGGCCGTGCCACCGAGCCCCGCGACGAGCGCGGCGTGGCCCTGTCGCCCGACGAGTGGCCGCAGGTGCGGGCGCAGCGCGAGACGTTCCGAAGGCGGATGACCCTGCGCGTCCCGATGAGCGGTCGGGACGTGATCGCCGACATCGAGGGGACGCCGATTCCAGGTGGCGGCGCGGTGCTCCTCCTGCGCGACATTGGCAAGGAGGAGGACGAGCGTCGACGCCTCTCGCGGTTCGCCAGCTTCGTCGCGCACGAGCTGCGGAACCCCCTGGCGGTCGCCAAGGCCCGCTTCGAGCTCGCCCAGCGCGATCCTGCGCTCCCGTCGAAGGCCGCGGCCCATGGTGCGCGCGCACTCGACTCGGTGGACGCGGCCATCCAGATCCTCGAACGACTCGAGCTGTACTCGCGAGCCGACAGCGGCCACATCGAGGCGCAGCGCGAAGCGTTCGACCTGTCGCCGGCGGTCGGCGCCGCCATCGAGCGCTTCCGCGCCCGCGGCTCCGAGCGCCACCTGCAGGTCGAGATGCCGGATGGCCTGGCGGTGGTGGGGGATCGGCATCTCAGCGAGCAGGCCATCACCAACCTGCTCACCAACGCGGACCGCTACTCGGTCCCGGGCGGCTCGATCCAGATCGAGGTGCGCGACGGAGACCAGGTCACCCTGCGCGTGTCGGATGACGGACCGGGGATCGACGACGACATCGCGCCGCGGCTCTTCCGCGATCGCGTCACCGCGGGACGAGGGCTCGGCCTGGGGCTCTACCTCGTCCAGGCCACGATGACCGCGATGGGCGGATCGGTTCAGCTCGAGCAGCGGTCGCCGGTGGCGGTCTTCGCGCTGCGCTGGCCGCCCTCGACGCATCCGCCGGCCGACGGGAGTTGACGCGCGTGCGCTGATGCTTTAGCGTGCTAAAGCAATGACCAATCAGCACGGCACCAGCCGACCATCAGCCGCCACCGCCGCCCCGGCCGAGGACCGCTGGATGAGCCCGCCCCTGCGCGAGCTGGCGGCAGCGGTCGCCACCCTCCGCGGCCAGGAGGAGGCCCTGCGCTTCCTCCGCGACCTGTGCACCGTGAACGAGCTCCGCGAGTTCGCCGCTCGCTGGGAGGTCGCGCGCCTGCTCGACGAGGGCGTGAGCTACCACGACATCAGCGAGCGCACGGGGGCGTCGAGCGCCACGATCAGCCGGGTCAACCAGTGGTTGCGCTACGGACGCGACGGCTATCGACTCGTGCTGGATCGACAGGCGCGATCCAGGCGCCGCCGATGAGCGCGCCGCTGCGGCTCGCCGTCCCGAACAAGGGCCGCTTGTCCGAGCCGGCAGTTGAGCTGCTGCGGAACGCCGGCCTGGAGTTCGAGCTGTCCGAGCGGCGCCTGAGCGCCGCGGTGCGCAACGCGGACATCGAGCTGTTGTTCGTCCGGACCGAGGACGTGGCCGAGTACGTGGCTGATGGGCTCGTGGACCTCGGCCTCACCGGAGCCGACCTTGTCGCGGAGCATGGCGGAGACCTTTCCACGGTGCTGCCCCTCGGCTTCGGGGCGTGCTCACTCGTCCTGGCCGTGCCACGTGACGCCGAGATCGCTGGACCGGCCGACCTCGCCGATCGTCGCATCGCCACCTCGTTCCCACGCGTCACGGCCGCGTACCTGGCCGACGCGGGCGTCACGGCCCACGTGGTCGAGGTGCGCGGCGCCGTCGAGGTCACGCCGCAGCTGGGCGTGGCGGATGCGGTCGTCGACCTCGTCGCCTCCGGCGGCACGCTCCGCATGAACGGCCTGCGGCCGGTGGCCACCCTCCTGGCCTCGGAGGCCGTCCTGGTCGGACGGAATGGCATCGCCGACGAGGACGATCGGGTGCGCGACCTCGTCGCCATGTTGCGAAGCGTCCTCGACGCGCGTGGCCGCGAGTACATGATGATGAACGCCCCGGCCGATTCGCTCGATCGGATCCGCGCCCTCATTCCCGGCCTGTCCGGTCCGACGGTCATGCCCCTCGCCGATCCGACCTTCATCGCCGTGCACTCCGTCGTCGAGCGCAGCCAGCTGTGGCGGATCGTCCCGGCCCTCAAGGAGGCGGGTGCGCGCGACATCCTCGTGGTCCCGATCGAGAAGGTCGTCCGATGACGTTCGCGCGACCGATCGACTGGGCGTCCCTGGACGCTGCCGCCCGGGCGGAATGGATCGAGGCCCTTCGACCGCCGGAGCCCGAGGCCGATGTCACCGAGATCATCGAGGCGGTGCGTGCCGGTGGCGATCAGGCCCTCCGTGAGCTGACGGCCCGCCTCGACGGCGTCGACGTTCCGGAGCCGTGGGTCTCGCCCGAGGAGTGGGACGCCGCGTCGGTCGGCGCGACGCTCGATTCGGCACTGGCCGATGCGCAGCGGGCGATTCACCGCTACCACGCCGAGCAGCGCAATGCCCTCCGGCAGGAACGCCTGGTGCGGACCAGGCCAGGTGTCACCGCGTGGCGCAGCTGGCGCCCGATCGCCCGCGCCGGCGGCTATGTCCCGGGGGGCCGTGCGGCGTACGCCAGCAGCGTCCTCATGCTGGCCGTTCCGGCGCGGCTGGCCGGCGTCGAGGAGCTCGTGATCGCGACGCCGCCCGGGGCGGATGGGCGCGTCTCACCGGCCGTGCTCGTCGCCGCCCGACGCGCCGGCGTCGATCGCGTGCTCAAGGCGGGGGGAGCCCAGGCGATTGCGGCCCTTGCCTACGGGACGGAGAGCGTCCCGGCTGTGGACAAGATTTTCGGCGCCGGCAGCGCGTGGGTCACGGCGGCCAAGCGAGCGGTGGGCGGTCGGGTCGCGATCGACCTGCCGGCAGGCCCCTCCGAGTGCATCGTTCTCGCGGATAGCTCGGCGGACGCCGAGTTCGTCGCCCTCGACCTTCTGGCCCAGGCCGAGCATGGCCACGACTCGGTGGCGCTGCTCGTGAGCCCCGACGCGAGGCTCATCGACGCGGTGGCGACGGCCCTGCCTCGCCTGGCTGGCGATCTTGCCACCGGAGACCGCGCGCTCGGGACCATCGAACGCCACGGTGCGTCGATCCTCGTGCCGGACCTCGAGGCCGGTGTCGAGTTCCTCAACGCGGTCGCCGCCGAGCACGTCAGCCTCCAATGCGAGGGTGCCAAAGAGCTGGCCGTGGCGGTGCGGAGTGCCGGAGCCGTGTTCATCGGCCCGTGGTCGCCGATCGCCGCGGGCGACTACGCGACCGGCACGAACCACGTCCTGCCGACGGGCGCCGCAGCTCGTGCGTACAGCGGCATCGGCGTCGAGGCCTTCGGACGCTGGATCGAGCTGCAGCAGCTCAGCGCTGCCGGAGTCCGCGACGTGTCGCCCACGGTCGAGGTGATCGCGGCCGCCGAAGGGCTGCCGGCCCATGCTGCGAGCGTGCGTGCCCGGGCGGTCCGTGCGGCCGGCGTCACAGATCGCGACGATCCCATCGGACTCTTCCGCAATCCGCGGCCGGTGAGGCCCTATCCGGCCGAGCCATCGGACGCCGAGCTTGCTGAACGTGCCGGCATCCCGGTCAGTTCGGTCGTGCGCGCGGACATGAACACTCTGGGCGGCGGTGCGCTGCCGGCGGTCGTGCGGGCCGTCGACGCGCTCGACGGGCGCGGGACGAACGAATACGGCGACCTCGCCTACACGAGGCTCCGCTCGGCGCTCGGCGCGCGACTCGGCGTCGAACCGCGACGGATCGTGCCGGGCGCCGGCGCGGACGAGCTCATCCGGCTCGTTACCACCCAGGCCGTCGGGCCCGAGGACGCGGTCGTCATCCCGACGCCTACATTCGCGATGTTCGCGGTCGAGGCCAGGCTGGCCGGCGCCCGGGTCGTCGACCTCCCGCGGACCGACATGGCGCGTCGGCAGCCCGTGGCCGAGATCCGAGCCGTGGCCGAGCGCGAGGCCGCGCGGCTCGTGTGGCTGTGCACCCCGAACAACCCCACCGGGGACGCGTACCCGCTCGACGAGATTCGCGAGCTGGCGGCCGGGCTGCCTGCGCTCGTGTGCGTCGACGAGGTGTACCTGGAGTTCGGCGAGGACAGTGTCGGAGCGGCACCGGGCTCGACATCGGCGATCGGGCTGCAGGAGGAGCTGCCGAACGTCCTCGTCCTGCGGTCGCTCTCGAAGTCGCACGGCATCGCCGGTGCCCGCGTCGGCTACCTGGTGGTCGCCGGTGAGCTCGCCGACCGCTTCGACGGGGTGCGGCTTCCGCTCTCGCTGTCCGGCCCGTCCGAGGCGATTGCGCTCGCCGCGCTCAACGTCGAGGAGGCCGCGACCGAACGTCGCCGAGCCGTCATCGCGTCACGCGATCGGCTGGCGAGCCTGCTGCGTGAGCTCGGCTGCGAGGTGCTGCCGTCGGTCACGAACTCGGTGGCGTTTCGGTGCCGTCGCGACGCGGCCGAGGTCGACACCGAGCTCCTGGCCCGGGGGGTCGCCGTGCGGCGCTACGAGGCCGGCCCCATGGCGGGCTGGGTCCGTGCCACCGCTCGCCTTGACGCAGAGGAGGAACAGATCGCCATGGCATTCAGGGAGGTCCTCGCATGAGTCGGTCGAGCGTGGCGGAACGATCAACCACCGAGACCCAGATCTGGGTCAGCGTCAACCTGGACGGGGCGGGCACCTCGGTCGTCGAGACGCCGATCGGCTTCCTCGATCATCTGCTCGTCCTCTTCGCACGCCACGCGCTGGTCGATCTCGAGGTCCGTGCGACGGGCGACGTTCACATCGACGAGCACCACACGGTGGAGGACACGGCCCTGGTCCTCGGTCAGGCCATCGACGGCGCGCTCGGCCAGCGTGCCGGGATCGGTCGCTACGGGGACGTCCGGCTGCCGATGGACGAGACGCTCGCGCTGTGCGCGGTCGACCTGGGCGGACGGGCCTACGCTGACGTCCGCCCGCGGCCCGATCCGTTGACCGGCACGAATCCGTGGCTCGAGCTGTGGCCGCACTTCGTCGAGACCCTCGCGCGGGAGACGCGCGCGTCGGTGCACCTCGAGGTCCGAAACGCGGCGAGCGTTCATCACCTCGTCGAGGCCGGCGCGAAGTCCCTGGCGCGCGCGCTGCGACAGGCGTGGGAGCTCGACCCCCGCCTCGCGGCATCCACCGATGCCGTGCCGAGCACCAAGGGCACGCTACGGTGATCGCGGTCGTCGACTTCGGCTCGGGGAACACGCGTTCCGTGCTGCGCGCCCTCGAGGCGATCGGCGCGGAGGCGCGCCTGGTGAGGACGGCCGAGGGCCTCGGTGCCGCCGACCGCATCGTGCTGCCGGGTGTCGGCGCCGCTCCATCGGCGGTCACCGAGCTCATGGCCCGCGGGCTGTGGGAGCCGGTGCGCGCGTGGGGGGTGGCCCAGCGCCCGCTGTTGGGCCTGTGCCTCGGCGCACAGCTCCTGCTGACCGGCTCGGACGAGGGCGATGCGCCCGGCCTTGCCCTGGTCGATGGTCGATGCCGCGCCTTTCCGCGTGTCGAAGACGGGGGCCCCCGTCTCGTGCCGCACATCGGCTGGAACGAGGTGCGGACCTCGACCGCCGCGTTCGACGCGTACTTCGTGCACGGCTACTGGCTGGATGCCGATCCGTCCGCCGTGCGCGGCTGGACCGAGGTCGACGGGTTCCGATTTCCCTCGCTGCTGCGGTCCGGATCGCTGACCGGCACGCAGTTCCACCCGGAGAAGAGCGGTCCGACGGGGCACGCCCTGCTGTCCGCATTCGCCAGCGGCGAGCTGGATGCCAGGGTCGAGGCGGCGTCGTGGAGCTGATCTGCGCCATCGACCTCCTCGACGGTGGCGCCGTCCGCCTCGTCCAGGGCGACTATGGCCGACGCCTCGACGCCGAGGTCGATCCGCTCGAGCTCGCTCGCCGCTTCGTGCGTGCGGGCTGCCGCCGGCTCCACGTGATCGACCTTGCCGGTGCGCGCGCCGGGCGCCCGATGCAGCTCGAGCTGCTCGCTCGGATCGCGGCAGCCGCCCGGATGAGCTCAGCCGATACGACGATCGAAGCGGGCGGCGGCCTGCGGAAGCCGGCGGACGTCGCCGCGCTCCTCGAACGCGCTGACGAAGCGCTCCTCGGAACGGCCGCCATCGAGGATTCGAGCTTCCTGCGCGCCGCGGTTGCCGCCCATCCGGGCCGAATCGCGGTGAGCCTCGACGTGCGGGACGGGCAGCCGGCCCTCGATGGGTGGCTGCGGACCGGCGCCATGGATGCCGTCGATCTCGCGCGGCGGCTCGACTCGGACGGCGCCTCCCGGATCATCGTGACCGACACGTCGCGGGACGGAACGCTCGCCGGCCCGAACCTGGAGCTCCTGGGACAGATGCGGGCCGCCCTTCCGGACACGGTCCTCGTCGCCGCTGGCGGCATCGGATCGGTCGACGACCTGCGCGCGGTGCGCGAGGTCGGGTGCGACGGGGCGGTGGTCGGGCTGGCCCTGCTGACCGGGGCGATCGACCCGGCAGCCGCGATGGCGGTGCTGGCATGACGCTCCGACGCCGAATCATCGCCTGCCTCGACGTGACCGGTGGTCGCGTCGTCAAGGGAACTCGGTTCGTGGATCTCGTGGATGCCGGGGACCCGGTCGAGCTGGCGATGCGCTACGCGGCGCAGGGCGCCGATGAGATCACGATCCTCGACATCGGCGCGACCGTGGACGCACGTCCGGCCCTCCTCGAGCTCATCAGCCGCGCGGCCACGTCGCTCGACGTCCCGCTGTCGATCGGCGGGGGCGTGCGGGGCGTTGACGACGCGGCGGCCTACCTGGACGCGGGCGCGGACAAGGTCGCCGTCAACAGCGCCGCGCTCGCGGATCCGGAGCTCATCGCGCGCCTCGCGGATCGGCTCGGCTCGCAGTCCGTCGTGGTGGCCATCGACGCCGCACGGGATGGCGAGGCGTGGACCGTGCGCGCGGTGTCGGCCACCGAGGCCACCGGTCGCGATGCGGTGGCATGGGCCGGGGAGGCGGTCGAGCGCGGCGCGGGGGAGCTGCTCGTTACGAGCATCGACCGCGATGGGACACGGTCCGGCTACGACATCGGGCTCAATCGGGCGATCGCCGAGTCGGTCCGGGTGCCCGTGATCGCCTCGGGCGGCGCGGGTGGGGCGGACGACGTCGCCGAGGTCCTCGAAGCCGGAGCGTCGGCGGCACTGCTCGCCTCGACCCTCCATCGGGGCATCCTCGAGATCGGCCCCCTGAAAGACGCGCTCGCGGCCCGCGGGCTCAGCGTCCGGCTGCCGGCGGCCGTTCCGACACCGCGTGAGGTTGCGTCGTGGCTTGGGTAAGCGACCGGAGGCCCGACTGGGGTCGCGGCCCGCTCCTGCCCGTCGTCGTCACCGATGCGGCCACGCGCGAGCTCCTCATGCTGGCATGGGCCAACCGGGAAGCCGTACAGGCCACCGAGCGAACGGGTGAGGCGCACTTCTGGTCTCGCTCACGCGACCAGCTGTGGCGAAAGGGTGCGACGAGCGGCAACGTGATGCGAGTGGCGGAGATGGCCGTCGACTGCGACGCCGATGCGATCGCCTACCGCGTCGAGCCCACCGGCCCGGCCTGCCACACCGGCGCTCGTTCCTGCTTCTCGGCCGATCCGCCGCCATTTCGCCTGGCCGATCTCGAGCGCACCATCGGCGAGCGCCGCAGCGCGGATCCCGACACGTCGTACACCGCCCGCCTTCTGGCCGGCGGCCCGCGGCGACCCGCGGAGAAGGTGACCGAGGAGGCGGGGGAGCTGTCGGCGGCCGCCCTCGCGGGAACAGACGAGGAGGTGATCGCGGAGGCGGCCGACCTCGCCTATCACGCGCTCGTCCTGCTCGCCGCCCGCGGCATCGATGGGTCGAGGGTCCTCGCCGAGCTCGCACGCCGTCACGCGAGGCCCCGGCCTTAGGCGGCGGGAATGACCTCGACCGGTCCGAGCGCGGCGGATTCCAGGTCCTGGCGCAGTCGTGCCGCGTCCCCGGTGAGGAGGATCACGGCATCGTCGGGACGGACGAGGTCGGTGGCCGCGCGATGCACGTCATCGGCGGTGACGGCCTCGAGATTCGCCCGATAGCTCTGCCACCAGTCGTTCGGAAGGTCATACACGGCCAGCGGCTCGATGGCCGAGGCGATGCCGCCGGTCGACTCGAAGCGCAGGGGAAAGACCCCGACCAGGAAGTCGCGAACGCCGACAAGCTCCTCCTCCGGCGGGGGAGCCTCGCGGATGCGATCCAGCTGGCCGAGCAGCTCGCGAATGGCGTCGACCGTCACCTCGGTCTGGACGGCGGCTGTGGCGGTGAATGGCCCCACCGCCCGTCGCGGGTCGAAGGAGCACCGCGCGCCGTACGTGTAGCCGAGCTCCTCGCGCAACCGCATGTTGAGCCGGCTGCCGAACACGCCGCCGAGGAGCGCGGCCATCACCACCGCGGGGAAGTAGCGAGGGTCGTGGCGGTCGATGCCCAGGTGGCCTACGCGCAGCTCGCTCTGCACCGATCCGGGTCGATCGACCAGGACGATGCGGCGACCACCGCGTTGCGTGGGCTGGAAGCTGCGATGCCCGGGAGCCGTGCCGCTCCAGTCGCCGAGGTGGCGCTCGGCGGCCGCCAGAGCACTGTCCGGTGAGATGGCCCCGGCGATGATGATGTCCGCGACGTCCGGCGCGTAGTTCGCCGCGTGGAAGGCGCGCGCGTCCTCGACGGTGAGCGCCTCGATGGTCTCGGGGCGTCCGGCGGAGAGCCTGCCGTAGGGCACCTCATCGGAGAAGACCTCGCGCAGGAAGCTCTCGTCCGCCAGCCGGCCGGGATCGGCACGCGCCTGGAGGATGTCGTTCAGGCGCTCCGACCGCAACCGGTCGAACTCCCCCGGATCGAGGCGTGGCGTGCGCAGCATCTCGGCCAGCAGGCCAAGCCCCTCCTCGAGCTTGCTGCCGAGGGCCGTGAACCCGGCGCGCGCGCTGTCCCATGACGATTCGCTGCCGACCTCGAGCCCGAGCCGCTCCGTCGTCTCGGCGAAGGCGCCGGCATCCAGCCACTGCGTCCCGGTGACGAGCAGATGAGCGGTGAGGCCGGCGATGCCCGCGCGCGGCTCGTCCTCCGCGGCGGCGCCCGCATCGGTCAGGAGATGGATGCTGACGAGCTCGCGGTCCGGAAGCGGCACGAGCCAGACGCCCATGCCGTTGTCGAGCCGATGGTGCTCGAAGTCCGGGAAGTGGTAGGGCCGTGGAGCCCCGGCGAGTGGTCGCGTGCTCATGCCGCGGCCGCCTTGGCCGGCACGTACGTGAGCGTCACGCGGTTGTCCGGTCGGAGCGACGAGCTCAACGCGTCACGCACGCGGCGGGCGTCCACCGCCTCCCACAGGCTCACCTCCCGGTTGATGCGGTCCGGATCATCGAACAGGCACGTGTACATGCTGATCCGATCCGCCCGCTCGCTGATCCGCTCGAGGGAGCGCGCGACGTGCGCCGCATGCAGGTTGTTGACGCGCTCGAGGTCGGCGTCAGTCGGGCCTTCGGTTGCCAGTCGGTCGATCTCGGCCAGCGTTGCCTGCTCGAGCGTCTCGGTCGCGACGCCGGGGCGCGCGGTGACCCAGATGGCGAACATGCTCGCGCCCCCGACCACGGGGAAGGCGAAGACGCTCGCGTCCTGCGCCAGTCGCTGGTCCCGCACGAGGCTGGAGTAGAGGCGCGATGCGCGGCCGGCTCCGAGCACGTCGGCAGCAACCTCGATCGCGTCGAATTCGTCGGTTCCGTACGGCGGGGTCCGGTGCGCAAGATAGATGCGGGAGAGCGGCACGTCGTCGCGCACGACCTCGCGCACGGGGCTGCCGATGAGCGGGTCGATGGACATGTCCGGTGGCGGCGGGAGCGTCTCATTCGCGGGGATCGCACCGAAGTGGCGTTCGATCATCGGCAGGACCTCGGCGATCTCGAAGTCCCCGGCGACCGTCAGCACCGCGTTGTTCGGGGCGTAGTAGGTGGCGAAGAACTCGCGCACGTCGTCCAGGGACGCGGCCGACAGGTCCTCCATCGAGCCGATGGTGGAATGGTGGTAGGGATGTCCCTTCGGATAGACGAGGGCCTGCATGCGCTCGTCCCAGTCGCCGTACGGCTGGTTGTCGACACTCCAGCGGCGCTCGTTCTTGACCACGTCGCGCTGGTTGTCGAGCTTCTCCTGGGTCATGGCCGGCAGGAGGCTCGCCATCCGGTCCGACTCGAGCCATAGGGCCAGCTCCAGCTCGTGGCCGGGGAGCGTCTCGAAGTAGTTCGTGCGGTCGAGCCAGGTGCTGGCGTTCAGGGTCCCGCCCGCTGCCTGCACCAGGCTGAAGTGCTGCCCCTTCTCCACGTTCGCCGACCCCTGGAACATCATGTGCTCGAACAGGTGCGCGAACCCGGTCTTCCCCGGCTTCTCGTGGCGGCTGCCGACGTCGTACCACAGGTTGACCGCCACGAGCGGCGCCCGCGGGTCCCGGGACAGCACGACCCGGAGGCCGTTGTCGAGGCGCCTTCGCTCGATCGGGATCTGGGGCACGGGAACCTCCACCTGATGCCGCCGGGTCACGCCATGAACAAGGGGCTCAGGATCGAGCCGAGCCCTGGGTGGCAGCGAGTCGCGGCGCCATCGTAGCAACTCCCGGCGCGCGACATTCGCGGGGAGGGTGGATCAGCGAACCGCGCGCCACAGGAATGCGGCCATCTGCTCGCGGCTCACCAGCGCCTTTGGACAGAAGCGCGTTCCCCCGCAGCCGGCGGTGATGCCGGACTCCGCGAGCCGGTTGATGTCGCCCTCGAAGATGCTCGTCTCGTCATCGGTGAAGTAGTCGCGCGGCGTCCAGCGCAGCTTGAACGAGCGGCCCAGGAACGCGGCCATCTGGCCGCGTGTGACCGTGGCCGTCGGGCAGAAGCGGCCTGATCCGCAGCCGGCGGTGATCCCGGCAGCGGCGAGTCGGTTGATGCTGTCCTCGAGCGGGCTGCGCTCGTCATCGGTGAAGTAGTCACGGCTCGTGGCCGGCAGCTCCAGGGCATTGACGAGGAACCCGGCCATGACCTCGCGCGTCGTCGGCGCGGTCGGGCAGTAGTAGATGGCGCTGCAGCCGAAGGTGATGCCCCGCAAGAAGGTGAACTCGATGTCGCCCCGGAAC
The DNA here is from genome assembly GCA_051000335.1 of Candidatus Limnocylindria bacterium. Classification (GTDB taxonomy): domain Bacteria; phylum Chloroflexota; class Limnocylindria; order QHBO01; family QHBO01; genus JACDBZ01. The sequence goes on from JBPCOK010000088.1 coordinate 21,035, forward strand.
GGGGAGTCGATCGTGTCCCAGAAGATGTGGTTGTCGAGCACGACGCCCTGCTGACGAAGCAGTTGCTGGAGCTGCGAGACGTTGATCGACTGCGTGGTGACCGACCCCGGTCCGCCGCCGGCCGCAACGAGGGAGGCGGCAACTCCCGCGGCCTCGCCCATCATCATGTACTGCGGCTCGAGTCGCAGGGCGGCATTCGCCACGTGGGTCGCCGATGCCGTGACGCTGACGAGCAGGTTCGTCGCCTGGTTCGCACGGGGCGTCAGGCTCCGGTACGGAATCGAGAACCGGGTGGCGTTCGCGCGTCCGCTCCAGAACCCGCCCTCGATCCGCAGCCGGCCGGTCTCATCGATCCACCGGGACACGTGGTGGGAGTCGAAGGCATACGAGCCAACGGCGATCGTGTCGGACTTCGTGCGCGCGACCTCGACGTCGCGCTGCGTCAGCAGGTAGCGCCCGACCATGCGTCGACCCTCGCGCAGGTACAGCAGCCGTGGCCAGTTGTCGTTGTCGGCGAACTCATCGGCGCACAGCCCGTAGCCGGCCATCTGCGCGCGGACCGAGGAGGGGACCCGCGGGTCGTTGCCGAGGAAGTACAGGAACCCGGTGGAGTAGTCGCGCAGCGCGTTCACGACGCTCGCGCGCGTCGCGTAGCTCCCGTCGGGGTAGGCCGTGTTGGCGCCCATGAGGCCGATCGAGACGGGGCCGTTGTTGTTGACGTCGAACTTGTTGCTCGGGAGTGCAACCGGCCACAGGAACCAGGTGATGTCGGGCACGTGGCCCTGGGCCACCCGGGAAGCGATGTAGGCCGCCGGAAGGTCGTAGGTCTCGGGGTCATAGCCCGCAGGCTCGGCGAAGGGCACCTGGTTCTTCGGGTCCGACGAGAAGCAGAGCCGATAGTTCGAGTTCTGAATCCGGTTGTCGCCCGTTCCGATCGCGCCCGGAGCGCTCAGGGGGACGTGCGGATCAATGCCGGCCGGCACGCCGAAGACGGAGGACGATGGGCGCACCCCGGCGTACGACTCGTCGAACTCGCCGACGGGCTCTCGCCCGATCCGGTAGCTGACGCCCGCGGCCGCCATGAGGTCGCCCTCGTAGCTGGCGTCGACGAATGCGCCGCCGCTCACCGTCCTGCCGGACTCGGTTCGGAGTGCCTCGATCCATGGCCCATCCATCACGACCGGTCGTGCGGGGGCCAGGCGCTCGTTCAGCATGACCTCCACCCCGGCCGACTGCAGCATGGCGTTGAACGCCGCCTCGGCGGTCGATGGCTGGAACCGATAGCGACCGTAGGCCGAGCCTTCGATGGCCTGGGTCCGATCGAAGAACTGTCGGGTCCGTCCCCCGATCATCGCGGTATGCCCGTAATCGGTCGCGGTCAGCCCGTTGCTCATCATGCCGCCGACATGCCCGGTCGCCTCGATCAGCACGACGCGCACGCCGGGCCGGGCTGCGCTGATCGCCGCCATGACGCCGCTGGGGGTGCCGCCGTAGACCACGACGTCCGCGTTGACATCGCCCGCTGCGGGGGCGACCGGCTCGACGGTCTGCGGCTCCGGGACGCCGGCGATCGCGCCGACCGGGGCCGGTGGCCGGGTCGTGCCGCCGATCGTCACCTGGCGCCGAGCCGTTCCGCTGCGCCGGGTTCCGCCCTGCACCACGCTCGCAGACACGGTCAACGCGTAGGCGCCAGCGGCGACCCCGTCGCGGCTCCACGCCCAGGCCACCTCGTTCGAGAGGTCGCGCGTGGCGAACAGGACCTCGTCGGTGCCGGGGCCAAGGATACGGACGGTGAACTCGGTGATTCGGCCCGGGGCCCGATAGTGGACGTCGATCTCGAGCGTCGATCCGGTGGCCACGACATCGAGCGTGCCGGTGAGCGGCAGGTCGTCCGCCGCGAGTGCAACGGTGGCGGGGACGGGGAGGACGACGGCCAGCCCGACGACGATGGCGATCAGGCGCCGCGTGATGAAACCCATGTCGATCGCACCCGAAGGTGCGCGTCCCCTCCCGTTGCTTGATGAACCGTCAACCACGCTAGCACGCCGGGATCGGCAGATGCATGAGAAATGCGGACCATGAGCATGGCCCGCATGGGTGGTGAGGCGATGGTGAGCGCCCAGGGATTCGAACCCTGAACCTAGTGATTAAGAGTCACTTGCTCTGCCGTTGAGCTAGGCGCCCGCCGTATTTCGACCGATTCACGCTCACATCGAGCATGTGACTGTGATCCGGTCCGGGCGAGGAGTTGACCACAGCGCTGGTCGAGCGTATAACTGTCGGCAGTTGAGATCCGCAGTTGAGGCTCCACACCATGGCCAGAACCCCTCTCCCAGACGCCGATTCTAGCGTCGCATCGGTCGTCGGTCCACTGCGCGACTCGTTCCTGCGCCACCTGGCCGCCGAGAACCGCTCGCCGTCCACGCGCGTCACCTACGCCGCCGCCATCGACCTGTTGGCCGCCTTCAGCGCTGCGGCCGGCATGCCCGCACTGACCGAGCTGCGGCGCGAGCACATCGAAGCCTTCCTGGTCGATCTGAGTCAGCGCGGGCAGCGGCCGGCGACGCTCGCCAACCGCTACCGCTCGCTGCAGCAGTTCTACAGGTGGCTCCTCGAGGAGGGCGAGATCACGGTTGCGCCGATGGCCAACATGCGACCGCCGCACGTCCCCGAGGAGCCGCCCGAGGTGCTGCGCCCCGAGCATCTGCAGGCGCTGCTCGCGACCTGCACCGGGACCGACTTCGAGGATCGACGCGACCAAGCCGTCCTGCGCCTGTTCCTGGACTCCGGGGTTCGGTTGGCCGAGATGGCAGGACTGCGCGTCACCGATGTCGACTTCGACCACAACATCGCTGTCGTATTGGGCAAGGGCAGCCGGCCGCGGGCCGTGCCATTCGGTCGCCGGACGGCCAAGGCGCTCGACCGCTACCTGCGCACTCGGGCGCATCATCCGCAGGCGGCCGACCAATGGCTGTGGCTCGGCAAGCAGGGCAGGCTCACCTCAACCGGCGTCGGGCAGCTCGTGCGCCGACGTGGACGGGAGGCGGGGCTGCCCAACCTGCACCCGCACCTGTTCCGCCACACCTACGCCCACACCATGCTCGCCGACGGCATGCAGGAAGGCGACCTCATGCGCCTGGCCGGCTGGCGGTCGCGACAGATGCTAGCCCGTTATGGTGCCTCAGCGGCCGATGAGCGGGCCCGGGACGCCTATGCGCGCCACAGCCCCGGAGACCGACTGTGAGCAGACGAATGTCCACGTTCGCCGATCCCCAGGGGGCGGCAATCGTTGCAAGGGGCAGGACACGCCTTCGCTGAAAACCCAAGCGCGGGAGTCGCCCAGAGGTCAGGGCGGTTCACGGCCGTCGAGGGTTGCGCTGCGTTGCACCGGGCGCGTGCTGCAACGTTGAACGGCCGGGATCAACTGCAAGATGCCGAGCCTTGGCCCCCGTTAGGGCGATGCCGGCTTCCTTTACGGCGCCCTCGGATCCTCGATCCCGAAGCTACTCTGGTGGCCGCTGACGTACAGTTGCGGCTTCCCGTCCGGCCCGATCAGGACGACGATGCGGTCGTAGTCGGCGATGTCGTACCCGGCCGGAGCGCGAGCCGGCCCAAACTCACCGTCAAAGTAACAGACGGTGACGGGTGCCGTGGGACTCAGCTGGGCGCGGATCGGAGGATTCACCATCTGGTGCTTCCGCTCCTGCCAGCTCGCCACTTCTTCAGCGCTAGCATCAAAGGCTGCAGCGAGGGAGCCGTTCCCAAACGCGTCGGCAGCCTCTGCGCAGCGGTCGGCTGCAAGCGGCGATAGATCCTCACGCCCCGAGGGTTGGGGTGCCACCGCCCCGGACGCGGGATCGACAGTCCCACGCGGTAGCGAGACGGTGACGGCGTAGGCAATACCCAATCCGATGCCCAACGCGATCGCGGCAGCGGCGAGACGGCGTCTCATGGCTGCCATGCCCTCCACTCGTGCTCATTGATCCAGTTCCCGCCCATCTGCGGTCCGATCCCATATCCGTCATAGCCGGTTTTTGTACACCCAGCTGCCGCCGTTAGCCTTGATGCGGATGTTCGTGTAGTAGACCCAGCCGAAGTCGCCAGCAGCGTCGTAGGACTCGAGCCCGACCTCGGTGCGAATGCCACGACGACAATCCGCATAGCTGCCCGACTGCAAGGCACTGTTGATGTAGAAGTTGTAGACGCAGCTGACCTGGTTCATCATGAACGGCCGAGCCGTGAGGGGCGGAGTGATCGCGATGTTATTCATCCAGAAGAAGTCGCCGTTGATGCCGTATCCGTAGAAGTGGTCGTGGTTGCCGCCACAGTAGTGGCCGCTACCGATCTCAACCCAGTCAGGATCGTTGCTGAGAATGATCCACTGGGTTTGATATACCGTGCCGCCCTCCGACCCGCACCCGGTCGGCTGATAGTTCGGCGTTGTGCGCTTCACTTCAAGTGCACTGTAGACGGTACCCTTGCTGAACTCCTTAGCGTAGCTGTACTGATGAAAGTGTGCTGCCCGGGCCGGGCTGGTCGACGATTCCGCTCCGGAGGGACCCGGACCGTGAGCTCAAGGGGACCGAGAGCGCTGCTCTCGTTCGGCGTAGCGGGAATGACGATCCTGCTCGCAGCCCAAACAGCGCTCGCCACGTGCTACGGCGGTGGCAACGAGGGCGCGTTCGGCGCCGAACCGCCCGGTTCGATGCGGCGAGGAATCAAAGGCGAGATGGACCATTACTCGGCGCAGCCCAATGGCAGCAGTACGACGATCGTCCATCCGACCCAGATCGTCTATAACTCGAACAACTTCGTGGGCTGGGGTACGGCCAAGGGTGACGGTGTAGACAATTGCGCCTCCTACTTTGGGACGCGCTGGCAGATCTATTTCGACGGCCGGAATGCGGGCGACTACTTCTGCGAGCAGCACTATGGCGACGTATCCGACACGGCTCAGAACCAGTTCTTTCGCATTGAGTGGACAACTTGCCCGGGGGACGGGAACCTGAAGTTCGTCGTCTATTGGAACAGTGCGTGGAAGTCGTGCAAGATCATCGGCGCCAGTAGCGGCCGCCCGTCGGCAGGATCCGAGTCCATCGGCACGACATCGACCCAGGATCTGCAGATCGGGTATGCCGCGATCCGTGCCAAGCCCATCACGGCAGGTTGGCAGTACTTTTCGTCCCTGAGCACATGCGAGACCGACTATCCGTACGTCGTTGACAATATTGGGGTGTCATCGTGGACCGTCAACGTCTCACCATGACAGCTGTGCGGATTGGAGGCACCCTCCTCACGATGGCCCTTGCAATCGCCGCCGTCTCGGTTGCACGCGGGGTGTTCGCCTCGGGTAGCGGGCCGGGCACAGCCACGGGATGTGGTGACGTGCCGGAGTTGGTCGACCTTGCCGAGCCTGACTTGGTTCAAGCCCAACGCGGTCCTGGTCTTGACGGCATTCCTGCCATCTTGGATCTGGGCGGACGACTCGTGGACGTGGCGACGATACCGGCCGACATCCCGATCCAACTTCCCTCGATGGCACCCGAAGGTCGCGCCGCACAGGCCGCGCTCTTGATGGACCATGATCTCAACGGCGATGGATCACCGGAGTGGATCGTCGAGGTCTTCTATGGATCGCGCCCGCCTGCCGAGGGGGAGATCCACGAGGCCTACCTTGACGCCGACGGGCTCTACTTCAGGCAGCAGCGGAGCATCGGCCTGGATGCGGAGGAACTTCTCGCGCAACTCAAGGACCAGGGACGCCGCCCGCTCCCGCCGGTGGTAGCCGTGGGTCCGTATCAGGCGGTCGCGATCCACGCGGATCCTCTGCTACGCAATGATCTTCGTCCATGGCACCTTTACTGGTCCGATGGCGTCAGTGATTTCACGATTCAGGGTGACGTCGATGTGGCCGAATTGGTGCGTATGGCGCGTTCGCTCTACTGCTCGGGATAGGGTTGGTTCCGCACCGATCTCGCGGACATTGGTAGCGGTCGCGATGGCGGCAACGCTAACTAGCGCATGCGGCAGCCCGCATCCCTCACTCTCGCCGTCAGCGCCGGCCATACGGTGCAGCGATGACGACGCGCGCATGTGCGAGGTCATCCTGATGTCCGCCATGAACACCATGGCCGAGTATCTCGGGCACCAGCCGGCGGTGGCACCGACCGTGACGGAGGTCGAATGCAGCCCATATCGATCGATGCTTGAGGTCCATTCTGAGACTCAGCGGTGTTGGCAGGTCGATTTCTATGGGCTGGAAGCCGGTTTCGAAGGGGTCGTCATGGTCCAGGACAAGCCAGGGGAGCCGTATTATCGCGCGCAGCGCGAGAGCAGGGGAGGCCCAGCCGTCGGGCCATAGGGGCCATGGACTTGTCGATCGCCGGCTCAGCCCGCAATTCCACCCTGCCTACGGCCTTGATGGACTCCCGATGTGCACGCCGTGGTTCAGGAGGCCCACGCGGGCGGGCAAGTCTGACTCGCAATTCGGATGCCGTGGTGGCTGGGAGGGCAATTAGCATTGCACAGAGCCGGGCGATGCCCGCGAGAGCGTCAGGTTCGCGGCGGTATTTCGCCACGTCGCGACGATGGGGCTCGAGGCATGTTTGCTGACCGAATGCTCACGCAATTACCACGCTAGGCCGACACCAAGCGTCCACAATCCTATTGACTCCGCCGCCGACGGTGCCTAGTCTCGCAGGATGGCACTTGGCATCAGCATCCGCGACTTTCGCGACCACCTCACCGACTACTCGGTCCGGGTGGAGCGCGGCGAGCACCTGGTCGTGCAGCGCCATGGCACGAGCATCGTCCTGCTGCGGACGCCCGAGGAGGGGGACCGCGGCCGATGCATCTCGATCACGCGGCTGCGCCGCAGCGCGTGCCGAGCGCTGCGCCTGGCCGAGCGCCGGCCGCTCTTGGTCTTGTGGCACTGCCGTCGCTCGATGTGGATGGGTCCGTTGCCGTCCGAGGTGACGGTCGAGCATGGCCGGCCGCGCAGGCAGCCACGGGGTCGCGCGGCATGACAGTTGGGAATCCGATGCAGTCCATGGGTGCCCGCGAGGCGCGCGACAACCTACGCGTGCTGGTCGAGCAGGTGGCGGCTGGCGAAGGGCCGTTCCTATTCCTGCGGGACGCGCAACCCATGGCGGTCCTGATCCGCTACACCGAGGCCGAGCGCTGGCAGCGCGTCGACCGCGCCCTGTGGCACCTGCATGGCATGCGCATCCTGCCAGAGCTGGCGCATGGCGCGGCCGACATCGAGGCCATCGTGCGCGGTGAGCGCACCCCGACCATGTCGCAGATCCGTGCCATCGACATCGGCCACGACATCGGCCGCCTGCTGGACTCGATCGGCATCAGCGACGCGCGCCAGCGCTTCGCCGAGGTCCTCGACGGGGTCGGTGCCGGCCGGCCCAAGACGCTGGTCACCGGTGGCCGCCTGATCGCGACCCTCATCCGGCCCATGGAATACGACCGCCTGATGGGACTGTCACGCATCGTGGCCTGGTTCAAGATGCACGGCCTCGATCTGGCCGACACCAGCGACGAGGCCTCGGTTGCCTGGCTGGCGGACTTCCGCGCCGGACGCCGGCCGGAGGTTGCCGATGCCGACGAGGGGTCAGCGATCGCCTGAATGGAACGCGGCGAGCGACGGTTGACCCCTTCCGAGCGCGCGCTGCGTGGGCGCATTGGTGCCCACCTGCTGCACGCCACGCACGACTCCCGGCGCCTGACGGCGCGGGCACGTGCCGCCTTCCTGGCGGGCTTCGAGCGCCAGGTCGACCCGGAAGGGCTCCTGCCGGCTGACGAGCGTCGGCGGCGGGCGGCCCATCTCCGGGCGGCCCACTTCGCGCGCCTGGCGCGCCGCAGCGCCCTGGTGCGCGCCAAGCGCAAGCAGCGCCGCCACAAGGCCGATCCGTGACGGCCGTGGCGCATCGGGACCGCGCGCGGCGGCAGGCCATCTCATGGCCGGCTGGAGCGCGCTGCCGCTGCGCGATCAACGGCTGCTGGAGTGGCTGTTCATGGGCGACCTGGTCACCGCGGCGATGGCCGCCGTGCTGGCCTACGGCCACCTGCGGGTGGCGCAGCGACGCCTGGCGCGGCTGGCCGAATACGGGCTGCTGCGCGGCTTCTGGTCCGCCAACAGCCAGCGGCCCCGCGGCCGCTACGCCTACGCCCTGACCAAGGCCGCGCGGCTCGGGCTCGAGCAGCTGATCTGGGACGGCAAGCTCGAGGCGCCCAGACGGGTGGAGGCGCCGTCTCCGGTCATTCATCAACTCGCCACCCACGATCTGCTGCTGGCCATCATGCGCGCGCCGTCAACTCGCGATGGCTACCTGGCCGGCTGGGCGCCGGAGCGTGCCATCGCCCTCGCCTTCAGCGGCTACCTGCGACCCGATGCGCTGGCCGTCATGGGGGTCGGTGATCGTGCGGTGGAACTGTTCATCGAACGCGACCTGGGGACCGAGCGCGGCGCCATCCTGGCCTCCAAGGCGCGCACCTATTCCAGCCTGTTATCTGGTCACGAGGTGCCGATGAACGTCGGCTTCGTGGTCGAGTCGGCCCGGCGCGCCGCAGCCCTCGCCTATCGGCTGCGGCACTGGCTGACCGAGTACGAGCTACCCGGCCACGGCAAGGCGCCGTGCTGGGTGACGGTCGCCGATGAGCTGGCCGCTGATCCGTTCGGGGTCATCTGGCGAGCGCCGGATGGCCGGCGCGTATCGGCGCGCGACATGGCGTCCTTCCAGCCGGCGCGCGAGATGCCGCCGCTCGGCCCGCTGTGCCTGCTCAGCGAGCACGGCCCGGAGGCGATGGATGACCGATTGCTGACCGCCGTTGGGGACCTGGGTCGGAACGTCTGGCCTTAGGTGCCCGCCGAAAGGTGCCCGCCGAAGGCCGTGTCGCGTCCCTGACCGCGTCCGCGCCGGGTGCGTCGGCAACAGCCGCGACACTTGGGTGACGAGGGAGTCGTCAACGGCTCGTGCTCACGGCTGGGCCGCGCCGAAAGCCGACATCACTAAAGTGATCTAACCTCTCTCGCCCAAAGGGACCTCCCCGGCAACACGACCTTCGGTCCATATAGTGGCAGTCGTCGTCCCCTCGGTCACGCTCGACCGAAACATCCGGCACGTGGCGAGTCGGTCGGCACAGAGCCCCGCACGCACGGCATATCGAGCCAACGCCCAACGCAATGCGATGGCATAGCCGTCCACGGCATTGATCACCACCCGATCCCCGGCGCGTGCGCTACAGGCGATGCCCGGCGTTCGCGGAGAGACCCGGTTGGATCCACGTCTCGCCTTCATCGGATCAGGGAGTCAATCGAGGAGGCGAACGCCTGGACTCGCGAGCTCGTCGGCTCCGCTAGCCTTGGATCATGGCCCGGCGACGTTGGCGAGACTACCAGACGCCCGGCGGCGCGCGACCTGTGCGTGCCTTCCTGCGCTCGCTGCCCGATGAGGACTACGCCGACGTTCGGGCCGCGATGGGCGATGTGGCAGAGCATGGCCTGCCCGCCGCCCGCCACCTGCGTGACGACATCTACGAGGTACGCTCGTCCGGCGATCGCGTCGCATATCGGGTGCTGTTCGCCGCCGAGGGAGCGCGTGGCCAAGTACTGCTTGCGCTCGAGGCGTTCAAGAAGAAGACGCAGAAGACGCCGCCAGCCACGATCGCGCTTGCGGAGCGTCGGCTGCATCGCTGGCGCGCACGAGGACGCGAGTAGCAGTCATGGACGGTATACTGTCAGCGGTATAGAATTGTGGGCATGCACCGACAGCCTGACTTCCTTGATGAACTCGACGCCGAGCGCACTGCGGCCAACCCCGAATTCCCGCGCATCCTAGCCGCCGCGCGCGAGCGCCGGGCGCTCATCGCGCAGCTCGCCGCCAGGCGCCGCGAGCTGAAGATTCCTCAGGCCGAGGTCGCGCGCCGGATGGCGACCTCGCAGGCCTTCGTCTCACGCTTCGAGTCAGGCGAGGTGGATCCGCAGCATTCGACCGAAGACCGGTACGCGGCGGCCATCGGGGTCCAGATCCAGCGGCGCTTGGTGCCGCCGGCTGACCTGCGTCCGACAGGCGCCGGGGAGCTGCGGACGACTGACGAGCGCGAGGTTGCCTGGGAGCCATTGGGACAGACCGCGTCGTGAGCCAGTGATAGCGAGGCGGGCGACGGCACCCCGTCGGCCATCGAGCGGGCGCGGACCGTCGTGGAGGTCGTCCTGCCGGGGTCCGTGGCGCGGACGGCCTCGCGGCACGTGCGATCACTCCTGGCCAAGTCCCGTCGGGATAGGTTGCGACCACGTCTCCGGCAAGGGGCACTAGGTCCCGCTGCTCGGGCGTGAGTGGGACCACGATGGTTGGGGCAGGCCTCAACACATTCACGACGACCTCTCCCCCGATGAGGAGTGCGCCGACGGTCAGCGCTTCGGCCGCCACCACGCGCGCGGGCAGCTCCGGGGCGAAGACGATGTCCCCCCGGCGAACGACCCCGTCGTCCACAACACCGAGCGCAGCCTGCCACGCGCGCACGGCGGCTGCCGTTGTCGGGCTGAACCGCCCATTGGGCTCTTCGTCTAGGAATCCAAGCGCAACCAACAGCGTCTGGAGCTGGCTGATGTCGGAGCCTTCATCGCCCGACTGCATCTCTCGGAACGCGGGAATGGCTCCCTCCGCCACGACCACCGGTCGTAGGTCGACCGTGAAGAGAACCTCACCAGGCTCGACGGATGCTCCCGGTTCGAACCCGATGGACGTCACGATCCCCGGTATCTGTGCCCTGCCCAAGGGGGATGACTTCCATTCGGCCACGGCCGTGAACTGAAGGCTCCTGCCGATGGTCTGCTCGACCACTTCGTACGTCACGGGCTCCGCGCTGGAGGAGAGCGGATCGTCTGGAGGGAGGATGGCCACCCTACCGGCCCAGAAGCCGGCCATCGTCATGAGGACGACGATCGCCAGCGAGAGCGTCCACATCGCTATCCGTTTCACGTCGGAGCCCCTGTTTGATCATCCGGCGGAGAAGCGTGCGTCGACAACGTGTGTCCGGATTGCACGCTCGCTCCCGATCCGAAGTCGGCGGACGTCACTACACGGGCTGCCCACGACGGCACGGGCGGCGCCGTCTGCCATCCCGCCACGGCGGTGAAGTTCGGCGACTTGCCGCTGGTCTGCTCAACCACTTCGTACGTTACCGGCTCTCGAGCTTGAGAGTGTCGTCCAGACTCACGATGGGGGAAGTACGTCCGCAGGTACACCCGCTGGTGACGCGATCCGATCCGGTCGATGCGGCCGTGCCGCTGAACGAGGCGCATCGGATTCCGCGGCAGGTCGTAGTTGATGATGTGACGGGCTTGTTGGAGATTGATGCCCTCGGGTAGGACGTCGGTCGTGAGGAGGATGTCGTAGAGGTCTGCGCTCTGGGAAGCTGGCGCTTGCGTCGATCCAGGAGCGAATCCCCAGGCGGCTAGCTGCGGGAGACCGTCGCTAAGCCCGGATCCACGTGTGCCCAGCAAAGGGCCGATCAACCAGTGGGTGAGAGTCCCACCCGAGCAAGCCGCCAGAGGAGCTCGGTAGTCAACCTCCGGCGCTCGGCGAGAACCGGGCGTCGAAGCGA
>JBPCOK010000133.1:0-7600 GCA_051000335.1 Candidatus Limnocylindria bacterium
GACAATGTGGCCGCGATCGGGCTGTTTGCGATACTGCCTAGATGATACGAGCTGGCTAAGATCGCGCGCTAGTTCGCGAATGTCATCGCGCCGGAGCCGTCGACGCGAAGGCTCGCGGTCAGGACCAGCGCCAGCGGGTAGAGCAGGAACAACGCCAGAAAGGCGAGCGCCCCGAGGCTGATGCCGGTGCGAAACTCGTTCATGAGGCCGGGAAGGCGAGGATCTGGCCCGGGTCATAGACGACGTTCAGCATGCCGCCCGCGTCGGTCTTCGCCTCCTGCCCGCCCAGCGCCGAAATGCGGATCGGCGTGCCGTCGGGCAGGGTTGCGTGAAGCCGCTGGAGAGGTCCCAGGAACTCCCGCAGCACCAGCCGAACGGGGATTCGCGGCCCGTCCGAGCCGTCCGCGAGCCGCAAGGCCTCTGGCCTGATCGACAGAAGCACGGACCCGCCACGCGGGCCGACCTCGCCGCGCACGCGCAACTCCGTTCCGGCTGCCGCGACGATGGTGTCGCGGCCGTCGAACTGGCCGGTTACCCCGGGCAGCATATTGGTCGCGCCCAGGAACTCGGCGACGAAGGCCGTCCGGGGCGTCCGGTAGATCGCCTCGGGCGCGTCGACCTGCTCGATCCGGCCGCCGCGCAGGACCGCCACGCGGTCCGAGATGGCGAGCGCTTCCTCCTGGTCGTGGGTGACATAGATGGCGGTCAGCCCGAGCGATTGCTGGAGCTGGCGGATCTCGATCCGCATCTGGGTTCTGAGCTGCGCGTCGAGGTTCGACAGGGGCTCGTCGAACAGGAGCACTCGCGGCTCGATGGCCATGGCACGCGCGAGGGCGACGCGCTGCTGTTGTCCGCCTGACAGCTCGGATGGCCGTCGTCGGCCGAGGTTATGCAGATTGACGAGCGCCAGCGTGCGCTCGACCGCATCGGTGAGTGCTGCGCCGGACGTGCGGCGCAGGCGAAGCCCGTACGCCACGTTCTCGAACACGGTCAGGTGCGGGAAGAGCGCGTAGGACTGGAACACCATCCCCATCTCGCGCTTGTCGGGAGTGCGTCGCGAAACATCGGCACCGTCAAGCAGGATCCGTCCGGTGGTGGGTGTCTCGAAGCCGGCGATCATGCGCAGCGTGGTGGTCTTACCGCATCCGGATGGACCGAGCAGCGTCACGAAGCTGCCACCGCGGAACTCGAGCGAGACGTCATCCACGGCAATGACTTCTCGCGACTCGGGCGATCGGAAGGTCTTGGTGAGACGCTCGAGGACGAGCGTTGCGGGGGCGGCAGTCATGTGGTTGGCACCACTGTGGGATCAGGAAGCCGATCGGTACGTGTGGTCGAACCGATGATGGCGTACAACAGACCGATCGCGACAGAGACGATCACGATCAGGATGACGCAATACGCGAACGCATTGCCGAACCGTGCGTTGTTCGTCTCGTTGAGGATCTGCTGGGTCATGATCCGGGTGGACGGGGTGGTCAGAAAGATGACCGCGCTGATGGCCGTCATGGACCGAGCGAACGAGTAGATCAGGCCTGTCAGGAATGCCGGTCGGATGAGCGGCAGGACCACCCGCCGGAACGTGGTCGCCTGGTCAGCGCCGAGGCTGATCGATGCCTCCTCGATGGTCGGGTCGATCTGCTGGAGCGCCGCCGCGCCCGAGCGAAGCCCACCGGGGGCGGACCGGACGATGTAGACGAGGACGATCGCCACCGCACCGCCCAGCAGCGCCGCCCCGCCGGTCAGCTTGGGGAAGATCGCGAAGCCGCCGACCTCGACCGGGGTGTTGAATGCCACCAGGTAGCCGATCCCGAACACGGTTCCCGGGACCGCCACCCCCAGCATGGTCCCGAAGTCGAGCGCCGCCCGACCGAAGAATCGGCCGCGAATGACCAGAAAGGCGATGACGACACCCAGCATCCCGGCGAGCGGCGTGGCGATCCCGGCCAGCAGAACGGTATCGGTGACCGCCTCCAGCCCGTATCCGAACAGTACGAACCCGAAGTTCTTGAGGGTGAGCGTGTTGTCCACCCCGACAAGGTTGGTCACCGCGCCTAGCAGGATCGTCCCGTACATCAGCACCACCAGCAGCGAGATCAGCAGCGCGGCCGCCGTCAGCAGCATCGCCATGGGCCGATGCGTCAGCTCCGCCGGCCGACCGGATGGCTTGCCGGTGACCGATACCACCGAGGCGCGCTCGGCGTAATAGCGATGCACGAAGTAGACGATCAGGCTCGGAACGAGCAGCAGGATACCGAGCACCGCTCCGGCCAGCAGGTCGTACTGACCGATGATGGCGAGGTAGAGGCGGCTGGCCAGCACCTGGAAGTTGCCACCCAGCACGATGGGATTGCCCAGGTCGGCCAGCGATTCGACGAAGAGCAGCAGGAAGCCGGACGCCAGGCCGGGGAGGAGAAGCGGAAAAGTCACCGTTCGGAAGGTCCGCCAACGCGAGGCGCCCAGGTTGGTGGCCGCCTCATCGAGCGCCGGATCCAAAGCGCGAAGGAGGCCCGACAGGGTGATGTAGGCGACCGGAAAGAAGCTCAGCGACATGACCAGGGTGAGACCCGGCAGGCCGTAGATGTCGACCTGGAGGCCCAGCAGGTCGCGGGTGATGAGGCCCGAGCGGCCGAAGAGGATGATGGCGGACAGCGCGAGCGCGAAGGGCGGGCTGACGATGGGCAGCAGCGCCATGAAGTGCATGAAGCGCTTCAGCGCGCGGGGCAAGGGCACCCGGACCTGGACGTAAGCGAACAGGAAACCGATGAGCGATCCGACGGTTGCGACCACCACGCCCAGGATGATCGTGTTGATCAGGATCTGGCCCTGGGGTGGCGTGAGATACCGGATGAAGATGGGCAGGGCGTCGGTGCTCAGGCTGATCCCGACCATGGCGAAGATGGGCCACAGAATGGCCACGATCACAAAGAAGGCGCCGACGGCCAGGGCGATGGCCATCGCGGGATCGATGGCACGCCGACGGCGGCGAGCCGCCGGAGCGGGGGCGGTCATGGACGGCGGGAGGCCGGCATCGTGCCGGCCTCGCGTCGGAGATCCATGATCGGCCGAATCGCCGTGGCTATTCGGCCGGCTTGGCCGCAACCTCGTCCTCGAAGCGTGCCGTCAGGTCGGCGCGCGCCTCCCCGGCCGCATTGAAGTCGTAGTCGACCAGGTTCACCTCGTCGAGGTTCACCGATCGCTCACTGACAGCGGCATCCGGATTGGTCGGCAACTGGAAGGAGGCAACCGTTGCCCCGATCTCCTGCGCCTCGGCCGTCAAGGACCAGTCGATCCACATCTTGGCCGCCTCGGGCTCCGGAGCGTTGGCGATGAGCGAGACGCCGCCGATCTCGTAACCGGTGCCCTCTTCGGGGAACGAGACCTCGAGGTCAGCGAAGCCGGCGTCGATGTTACGCACGCAGTCGTGGCTGAAGACGATCGAGACAGCAATCTCGCCGCGTCCGGCCATCTCGGCCGGTGCCGCGCCGGAGCTCGTGTATTGAAGGACGTTCGGATGGAGCTCCTTCATGTAGTCAAGAGCCTCTTCCTCGCCGCCGAGACGAGCCACCTGTGTGTAGAAGGCGGTATACGCGGTTCCGGAGCTCGCCGGATGCGCCACGGCAACCTGCCCCTCCAGGGCAGGATCAAGCAGGGCTTCCCAGGAAGTGGGCACATCCACGCCGAGGTCGCCGAGGACAGCGGTGTTCGAGCAGAATCCGAGCGCGCCGACATACACGCCGGTCCAGACGCCCTCGGCTTCCTTCTGGTCTGCCGCGACCGGTTCGGCGTTGGGCGAAACGTAGGCTTCGAGCAGGCCCTCCGCATTGGCGGCCACGAATCCGTCGGCCGGACCGCCCCACCAGACGCTGAACTCAGGGTCCCCGGAGGCGGCACGGAGACGAGCCAGCGCCTCGCCCGACGAGAGACGCACGTAGCTGGTCTCGATTCCGGTGTCCGCCTCGAAGGCCTCGACCATCGCCTGGCACCAATCTTCCTGCGGCGTGCAGAGCACCGTGAGCGATTCGGGGGTCGCCCCATTCCCGCTGCCGCCGGCCGAGGCACCCGGTGACCCTGCGGGGCTGGTCGTGCAGGCGGCCAGAAGCAGGCCGAAGGCAAGCGCGGAAACCTTCGTGAAATGGCGTCGGGACATGGACCAAACCCTCCCCATCCGTGTTAAAGCTTCATCAAGCGCACAATCGGTGGCACCGTAGCACACGTCCATCCGTGCGGAACAGTTTTCGGGCACGACTGCGCCGCTGAGCGACGCTGAACATGTACCAGCGGGTGGATGCCGACACGACGCCGTTCGACGTGGATCTGCGCCGAGGAGCGGCCGCCGATGGTGGACGGGGGGGGGATCAGGCTGGCTGCGGTGCCGGTCCGGGTCGACGGCGCGCGCCGCCTTCCTCATCGGCTTCGGGCTCGAGCGTCTCCGTCTCGCCCTCGGCCGGAGCGAGTCGCGTCATGCGCTTCGGGGTCGGCCCGCCGGTGCGCGGCGGAAGCACGCCTTCGAACAGCGACTCGAACTCCTCGGACTCGATCGTCTCCTTCTCGATGAGGAGGCTGGCGAGCCGATCAAGGACCGCGCGATGCTCGGTCAGCGCCGCCTTGGCGCGCTCGAAGCCGTTGTCGATGATCGCCCGAACCTCGGAATCGATCTTCGCGGCCACCTCGTCGCTGTAGTTGCGCTGCTCACTGATCTCGCGACCCAGGAAGACCATCTCCTCCTTCTTGCCGAATGCCAGCGGCCCGAGCTTGTCGCTCATCCCGTACTGGGTCACCATGGCCCGGGCGAGGCTCGTCGCCTTTTCGATGTCGTTCGAGCTGCCGGTCGTCGTGTCGCCGAAGACCAGCGTCTCGGCCACGTTGCCGCCGAGCATGCCGGCGATCTTGTCCTCGAACTCGGTCTTGGAGTGGAGGTATCGGTCCTCGGCAGGCAGGCTCATCGTGTAGCCCAGCGCCATGCCGCGGCTGACGATGGTCACCTTCGTCACCGGATCGCACTTGGGGAGCACCCGCTGCACGACGGCGTGGCCGCCCTCGTGGAACGCGATGATCTCCTTCTCGTCCTCGGTGATGATCCGGCTCCGTCGCTCCGGCCCGGCGATCACGCGGTCAATGGCCTCGTTGAACTCGTCGTTGCCAACCGACTTCTTGTTGCGGCGTGCGGCGAGGATGGCGGCCTCGTTGACGAGGTTGGCCAGGTCCGCGCCCGAGAACCCGGGTGATCGGCGCGCGAGCGCCTCGAGGTCCACCGTCTTGTCGAGCGGCTTGCCCTTGATGTGCACGCTGAGGATCTCGCGGCGGCCCTTGATGTCCGGGCGGTCGAGCACGACCTGGCGGTCGAATCGGCCTGGGCGGAGAAGGGCCGGGTCCAGCACGTCCGGCCGGTTGGTGGCCGCGACCACGATCACGTTCGTGTTCGTGTCGAAGCCGTCCATCTCGACCAGGATCTGGTTCAGGGTCTGCTCGCGCTCATCGTGCGATCCGCCGAGGCCGGCGCCGCGCTGGCGTCCAACCGCGTCGATCTCGTCCACGAACACGATGCATGGGGGGTTGCGCTTCGCCTGCTCGAACAGGTCGCGCACGCGGCTGGCGCCGACACCGACGAACATCTCCACGAACTCCGAGCCGGAGATGCTGAAGAACGGGACGCCGGCCTCGCCGGCCACGGCCCGGGCGAGGAGTGTCTTGCCGGTACCGGGCGGTCCGACGAGCAGCACGCCGCGCGGAATTCGTGCTCCCAGCGAGTTGAATTTCTCGGGGTACTTAAGGAACTCGACCACTTCGGTCAGTTCCTGCTTCGCCTCGTCCACGCCCGCAACATCGTTGAACGTCACGACGGTCTTGTTGCCGAGGAACATCCGAGCGCGGCTCTTGCCGAAGCTCATCGCCTGGTTATTCGTGCCCTGGGCCTGGCGCATCATGAAGAAGATGAACCCGCCGATGAGGAGCACGGGCAGCAGCGCCGTGATGAGGAGTGTCAGGACGCCGCCCGCGGCGCTCGGCTCGGTCGCGCCGAGCTTCACGCAGTTGAACTGCCCGGGATCTCCACCGGCTCCACAACCAAGGTCCTCGACGACCTGGGTGAGCTCGGACGGGATGACCGCAATCTGCTCGTCGCCGTTCGTGAACGTGGCGGTCAGCCGGGAGTCTTCCTGGGTGATGGACGCAACCTGGCCGGTGCGCGCGTCTTCGAGCAATTGGCCATAGGTGTAATCGCTGGCGGTCTCATTACTGCCCGTGAAGGTCCAGAGCACGGCCAGTCCGAAGACGGCCAGAACGACCAGCACGACGCTGTTGCGAACGATGCGGCTTGTCAACGTGGTTCTACTTTCGCCTCCGTGCGATCGGCATCCGGCCTGCGGCCGTCCGCCGGCGCGGAACAGCGTGTCCCGAGCCGGCCAAGTATAGGTGCGGCCGATGGGCCGAACAAACGCCCCATGAGTACCGGTCCGCACCATTGATACGGGCGCAGGTCACGGGCGACTCACATTTTCGTCGTCACTTGCACGAACTGATCCGGATCACTCGCTCCAGGACGGACGCGGTCCGGCCATCGCCGATCTCGATGGTGATGCGGCCCCGATCCCCGGCCGCGGCCTCGAGGAGGGCTTCCGTCCGCTCAGCGCTGGGGGCGGGGTGCCCGATCGCCAGCCGCAGGATCCGGCGCCCCAGCGCCCGCGCGGGCGGATCGCGCCAGGAGAGCCCGCCATCCGGGGTCCTGCGGCGAGCCAGCTCGACGGCCGCGAGCTCGTCCAGGAGCGCGTCGTCGTCGGCCGCAAGCCAGGCAAATTGGCCGATGCGCTCCACGGCCCCCGCCCGCAGGTCTTCCATGAGCGGAAGGAGTTCACCGCGCACACGGTTCCGGAGGTACGCAGGATCCTCGTTCGAAGGATCGTCGCGATACGCAATGCCCGTCTGATCCAGGAGGTCACGGAGGATGGTGCGGCGCTGATGGAGCAGCGGACGGACGATCCGGCCACGACGCCCGGGAATGCCGCGGACGCCCCTCAGCCCGGACCCGCGGAGGAGGTTGAGGAGCACGGTTTCGGCGGCATCGTCGGCGGTGTGGGCCGTGGCGATCAGCGCGCCGTCGGGCGCGACGCGCTCGAGAAAACGGTACCGGGCCTCGCGCCCGGCATCCTCGATCGAGCGCCCCTCGGCGCGCGCCAGCGCGGCGACATCGGCGTGGCTCACCTCGCACGGACGGCCCAGGGCGGCGGCCTCATCGGCGACAAAGGTGGCGTCATCGGCGCTGTGCGGCCGCAATCCATGGTCGAGATGGGCCACCGTGAGATGCCATTGGCACGCCGACGTCCGGACGAGATGCGACGCACCATGCAGCAGCGCCATCGAATCGGCACCGCCGGACACGGCGAGGATGAGGGATGCGTCGTCGGGAATGGCCAGGTGGCGTGCGCCGGCTTGCACGGCGGCCGCGAGGTGATCGAGGCTGGAAGCGTTGGTAGCGGAGGGTGGATTCGCGCCGGCGTGTGTCAAGCGTCCCATTTGTCCGTAGTTTCCCACGGTGAGCCTCTCCGAGCGTATGCGACGGCAGATCTCGGCGAGGCGGTCCCAGAACTGGTGCTCCCCTGCA
>JBPCOK010000142.1:0-4090 GCA_051000335.1 Candidatus Limnocylindria bacterium
CCCGCGATCGCCACGCCGATGACCGGCAGCACGATGAAGCCACCGATCTGCTGCGCCGTCCGCGCGTCGTTGACCCGTGACGAGACGATGATCCCCAGGAGCACGCTGAGCAGGCAGATGAGCGGCACGAGGGTGAGCATCGCGACCTTCCACACGTCGTTGAAGATGAGCTCGGTCAGCACGGGCTCCGCGATCGCCCCGTTCACGAAGCCGTAGAGCAGGAACACGCCCCACGTCGCCAGCACCGCGGGCGCGGCCGCGCTGATCGCCTTGCCGATGAGCAGCTCGCTCACCTCCATCGGCGTTGCAAGCTGGGGCTCGAGGGAGCGCGCCGTCTTCTCGCCGATGACCGACTGCGTGGCGATCGCCATCGGCACCATGGCCGGAATGAGGAGGAAGTAGGCCATGAAATTCAGAACGATGAACCCCTGGGCCGCCAGCTTCGGATCGAGGCCGGGAAACTGGCTGATGTACTGCTGGATCTGGCCCATTTGGGCCGGGTCGAGCTCGTTGACCTCGATGAAGGCCACGATCCCGGTCGGAATCGCGGCGAAGACGAGGGCCGGAAAGACGACGGCGCCGAGCAGCAGCCGATTCGCCAGCAGGTCGCGGACCTCCTTGCCGAGCACGGCGGCGATCATGCCCGGTCGCATCAGGCGCTGACCCCGTCACGCAGCCCGGATTCGCCGACGAGGTCGAGGTAGACCTGCTCGAGCGTGGCGACCTCTTCGGTCATTCCCACGATCCGGGCACCGGCCTCCACGAGATGACGAACGAGCTCGGGATTGTCGCCGCGTGGATCGCGGACCTCGACGCGCAGCGTGCCGTCCACGGCCTGCGCACCGTCCACGAACGGCAGCTCGGCCAGCATGTCGAGGAAGGACGCCGGGCGACGAGCCCCCACGAGATCCACCCGAACCTGCGCCGATCGGCCCTGGCGACGCAGTCGCGCCGGGGTGTCGACGAGAAGGAGCGTGCCGCGCATGATGCCGATCCGATCACACAGCCGCTCGGCCTCGTCCAGGTTGTGGGTGCAGACTACGATCGAGCGGCCGGCGTCGCGGAGCGTGGCCACGAAATCGCGCACGACCTTGGCCGCCGACGGGTCGAGCGCGCTCGTCGGCTCGTCGAGGTAGACGACCTCCGGCTCGTGGAGCAACGCCCGCGCGATCGCCACCTTCTGCCGCATCCCCTTGCTGAAGCCGCCGACGCGACGATCCCCGGCATCAGGCAGACCCACGATGCCGAGGTAGCGGTCCACGGCGCGTCGCAGGTTCGCGCCGCGCAGCCCGTAGAGCCGCCCGTAGTAGCCGAGGTTCTGTCGAGCGGTGAGCTTGTCATGGAGCCCGGGCGCCTCGGTGAGGACGCCGGTGCTGGCACGGATGCGCTGGGAGTCGGCGCCGAGGGTCAGCCCGTTGATGCGCGCCGACCCATCTGATGGCCCGATGAGCCCCGCCAGCATCCGGATCGACGTCGTCTTTCCCGCCCCGTTCGGCCCGAGGATGCCGAAGATCTCGCCGTCGCCGACCGTGAAGGACAGGTCATGGACCGCCGTCAGCGATCGGAAATGCTTCGTGAGGGCAAGCGACTCGATCATCGGCCGCGCGCGCGCTCGAGGATGCCGCCGAGGCGCGCCCAGACTCGGCCGTCCCCGTTCGCGCCGGTCGCGCCGACGAGCTCGCCCGACAGCGCGCGATCGAATGCGCGGGAGCCGCTGCGCTCGTCCGCCACGACCACCCCATCCGACAGCCGGACGACGCGGTCCGTCGCGCCGGCCACGCCGGCATCGTGGGTGACGATGATGATCGTGACCCCGCGCTCCCGGTTCAGTCCACGGAGCGTACCCATGATCGTCTCCGAGGTGGTCGAGTCGAGCTCGCCGGTCGGCTCATCGGCGAGGACGACGGCCGGGTCGTTCACGAGCGCCCGGGCGATGGCCACCCGCTGCTGCTCGCCGCCCGAGAGCTCCGTGGGACGATGACTGGCCCGATCGGCGAGCCCGACGAGCTCCAGCAGCGCCATGGCGTCGCGACGACCGTTCGGGCGCCGCGGGCCGTACCGAAGCGGGAGCATGACGTTCTCGATGGCGGTCAGCGTCGGAATGAGATTGAACTCCTGGAAAACGAACCCGATGCGCTCGCGTCGGATGGTCGCCAGGTCCCCGTCGGAGGCGCCGATGACGGTCCGGCCGTCGATCGCGAGCTCACCGTCGGTCGGGCGCAGCAGACAGCCCAAGAGGTCGAGCAGCGTCGTCTTGCCGGATCCGGATCGGCCCATGATGGCCATGAACTCCCCCGCCTCCACCGCGAGCGAGATTCCGTCCACGGCCCGCACCTCGCTCGCGCCACGGCGGTAGACCTTTGCGAGGTCGCGTGCCTCGAGGATCGGCATCAGGTGCTCCGCAATGCCGCGACCGGGTCGAGCCGCGCGGCGCGCAGCGCGGGGTAGATGCCGGCCAGCGCGCCGAGGATCGTCGCGAACAGGAAGCTGCGCAGCAGGAGCACCGGGGTCAGCAGGAAGACGCTCGTCCCCGATCCGGCGGTCTGCGCGTTGAGGATGACGACCAGCAACGCGCCGAGCCCCAGGCCGATGATCCCGCCGATGGCGCCGAGGAGCGTCGCCTCGATGACGAACTCGCGCAGGATGGCGCGTGTCGGCGCGCCGACGGCCTTCTTGATGCCGATCTCCCGCACCCGCTCGCTCACGGTCATGACCATGGTGTTGATCACGGACAGCCCACCGACGATGACCGCGATGACGCTGGCGCCCACGATGATGAGGTTGAAGACGATGCTCGCCTGCCCGATCTGGTCGGCCACCTCGGCCGGCGTGACGGCACGTACGCCGTCGATGGCATCTGTGATCTCGGCCGCGACGGTATCGGCGTGGTCGAGGTTCGTGGGAAAGACCTCGATCTGGGTGGCCAGCGCATCCGTGCGCTCCTGGAAGGCATCCGGCACTGACTCGACGTAGATCTGCTGCGCATCGGCAAGCGGGATGTACGCGATCTTGTCGGGGAAGGTGAGGGTCCGCTCGAGCACGCCGATGACCTCGAACGGCTGCTCGCGCATCGTGAACTCGTCGCCGACGCGCAGGTCGTAGCGCTCGGCCAGGTCGGCGCCGATGACCGTCACGCCCCGCTCATCGGCTTCCAGGAGCCGGCCGGCATCCACGCGAAGCTCCACGGCGTCGTCATACCACGTCTCGGGCTCGATCCCGGTCAGGAGTTCGGGGATGTCGAAGCCGCCCGCCTCCTCCGGGTTGAGGAGCGTCTGGAGCACCGGCGTGGCCCGATCGACCCCGGGAAGCTCCTGGATCCGCTCCACCAGGTCACGCGTCACCGGCCGCGAGCTGGCCTGGAAGCCCGATGCCGCGCCCTGATCGAAGACGAAAATCCTCGTCCTGAAGTACTCGTCGCCGCCGTCGACCAGGACGTTGAGCTTCTCCGCCAGCGCGCCCATCACCGTCAGCGCGAACACGCCGATCACGATCCCGAGAATCGTGAGGGCCGTGCGCAGCGGACGGCGCCAGATATTGCTGATCGCTTCACTCATGGGACGGCGCAATGCTAGCGGGGAATCCCCGGGGCCGCCCATGGGCCCGCTGGCGCCTCCGTGGGGCCCCATCGGATACCCTGCGCCGATGAAGGAGCGAACTCTGGCCAGCACCCGACCCTGGACCGGGCGTCGGGTCGCCGTGCGTGTCGACGAGGTGGAGCGCGAGGATGGCCACCGCACGACCCGCGAGGTGATCGAGCATCCGGGGGCCGTCGCGATCCTCGCCTGGGACGGCGAGCGGCTGGCCATGGTCCGACAATGGCGCCACGCCACCGACTTCGAGCTTCTCGAGATCCCGGCGGGCACCTTGGAGCCCGATGAGCCCCCCGCCGACACCGCGCGGCGCGAGCTGGCCGAGGAGGTCGGGCTGGCCGCGGGCACCTGGGAGGCCGGTCCGAGCTTCTACACCGCGCCCGGCTTCTGCACCGAGCTCATGCACCTGTTCCTCGCCACGGATCTGGCCGATTCCCCCGGTCAGGCTGACGAGGACGAGCAGCTCGAGCCGTCGTGGATGTCGCTGGCCGACGCGCTCG
>JBPCOK010000143.1:0-3710 GCA_051000335.1 Candidatus Limnocylindria bacterium
GTCCATGGCCTTTCGCATGGCGGTCACCGCGGCCTGGTCCGCCCCGATCCGGTCGCCCCGCCCCATGAGCCGCGCCGCGGCAATCGCCCCCGCCTCCGTCGCTCGCACCGCCTCCGCGATGATGAGCTTGTCCATCGGCTCCGTCGTCAATGCTTGAAGTGGCGCCGGCCGGTGAAGACCATGGCCATGTGGTGCCGGTCCGCCACCTCGATGGCCATCTCGTCGCGGATGCTGCCGCCCGGCTGGATGATCGCCGTCACCCCGGCCTGGGCCGCGATCTGGATGCCGTCGGGGAACGGGAAGTACGCGTCGGAGGCCATGACGCTCAACGGCGCGCGCTCGCCGGCCTTCCGGAGCGCCACTTCCACCGAGACCACGCGCGACGGCTGCCCCGCGCCCATTCCGACCATGGCGTGCTTCTTGGCCAGCACGATCGCGTTCGACTTCACGTGCCGCACGGCGCGCCATGCGAAGAGCAGGTCCGTCAGCTCGTCCAGGGTGGGGCGTCGCTGGGTCACCGGCTGGAGCTTGTCGCGGTCCTCCTCTAGGTTGTCGAAGGTCTGCACCAGCACGCCGCCGCCGATGCGCTTGAAGTCGAACTTGCCGATGCCCAGCTCGTCCGCCTCGTCCGCGGCCGGCGGAATCTCGACGATCTCGAAGCCGCGCTTGGTGCGCAGGATCTCGAGCGCCTCGGGCGAGAACCCGGGCGCCACGATGGCCTCGAAGAAGCCCGGACGGATGGCGCGCGCCGCTGCCTCGTCGATGGCGCGGTTGGCGCCGATGACCCCGCCGTAGGCGCTGACGCTGTCGCCCTCGAGCGCCAGCCGGAACGCCTCGGCCAGGTCGACCACGCTGGCCAGGCCGCACGGGTTGCCGTGCTTGACGATGGCCATGGCCGGCGTCTTGAAGTCCGATGCGATGCTCCACGCCGCGTCCAGGTCGAGCAGATTGTTGAACGAGAGATCCTTGCCAGCGATCTGGTGCGCGCCGCTGATGCTTCCGCCGGCGTGCGCCGGGTCCGTGTAGAACGCGCCCAGCTGGTGCGGATTCTCCCCGTAGCGCAGGTCCGCCTTCTTCTCGACGACCATGGTGAGACGGCTCGGAAAGACCGTTCCGCTCGCGACGTTGAGGTAGCTCGCGATCTGGGCGTCGTAGGCGGCCGTCACGGCGAACGCCTCGCCGGCGAGCTTCTGGCGGGTCTCCGGGCTGACGCTGCCCTGCGCCTTCACGTCGCGCAGGACCGACGCGTACTGGGTCGGCGAGCTGACCGCGGCCACGCCGGGGAAGTTCTTGGCCGCCGCGCGCAGCAGCGCCACGCCGCCGATGTCGATCTGCTCGAGCGCCTGGTCCAGCGCCGTGTTCGGTTGCCGGATGGTCTGCGCGAACGGGTAGAGGTTCACGACCACGATGTCGATCTGCTCGATCCCATGCTCGGCAAGCTGCGCGAGGTGATCCGGCTGGTCCCGGCGCGCCAGGAGCCCGGCGAAGATCTTCGGGTGGAGCGTCTTCACGCGGCCACCCAGGATCTCGTTCGTCTCGGTCAGCTCGGAGACGGGGCGGATGCCCGTGATCCCCGCCTTGTCGAGGTGGGCGCGGGTCCCATCGGTCGCAAAGAGTTCGGCGCCGGCATCGATCAGGCCTTTCGCTAGCTCGACGATGCCTTCACGATCACTGACGGAGAGCAGGGCGCGCAATCGACGTCCTCGTGGTGCGTGGTGCGTGGTGAAGTGGTGCGGGATGGAGCGGTGGGGCACTGAAGTATACCGATCGCGCGACACTCTCACGGCTCGTTCGGGGACCGCCATGCTAGACTCCGCGGCCGATGAACGTCCTGACCGACCCCTTCACGCCCGCGACCTATCCGGACCTCTTCACCTACATGTGGGTGGCCGGAATCCTCATCGCCATCGGCTCGATCGTGGTCTACAACCTGGCCGGTCGGCGGTATCGGCGCTACCCGGAGCTCCTCGCGCTGCATGAGTGGGTCTTCTGGCCGGTCATCATCACCTGGGGCGTGATCCCGCTGCTCGTGGTGATCGGCGTGCCGCTGATCCTCCAGCTCATCATCGTGCTGACGGGAATGGGGTTCGCGGCGCATGCCGTGTTCATCCGATTCCCCGCGCGCATCGCCGGCGCCAACGCCGAGATCCGCCGTCGGAAGTACGTGCCGCCGCCGCGCCGAGCGGAGCGCGAACGCGCCAAGCCCACGCCCGCCGGACGCCGCCGCAAGCACCGCTGAATCGCCTCGCGAACGTGTGAAGGGGCGGCCCTTCCGGGGCGGCCCTTCGATGCGCGAGTGGCCCGCGAGAGCTAGTTCAGGCGGGTGATCCGGGTCCCGACCGGGGGGACGTACGGGGTGCTCACCGTCGGAGCGAGGAAGGCCTCGAGTGCGACGAGGTCATCCGCGCCGGTGACGGAGTCGGTGCCCAGCGTGAATGCCGGGAAGTCATCACCACCGGTGGCGAGGAAGTTGTTCATCGTCACTCGGTACGAGGTGTCCGCACCGAGGGTGACCCCATCCAGCTTGATGGTGCTCGGATCCACCTTGTTGCCGAGCGCGCCTGACGCGTCCCAGCTGTAGGTGAAGCCGTCGGACACCTGGAGAATGGTGGTCCGCGCGTTGCCGGCGTTCGATCCGCTGTTCACGGTGAACTGCTGCTCGAGCAGCGTATCGATCTGCGCGCCGGTCATCGTCTTCGTGGTGAGGATGTTGCTGAACGGCTGGACGCTGAACGCCTCACCGTGCGTGATTGGACCCGCATCCAGGTTGGCCCGGATGCCGCCCGGATTCATGAACGCGATCAGCGCGCCGGTTCCGGCCGCCTGGGCCGAGGCGAGCTGCGCATCGGCGATGAGGCGTCCGAGTGGCGACTCACCACCCGACGTGTTCGTGCGGTCGAGAGGCACGGACGTGTTTCCGACGACCACGCTTGCGATCGGCTCCGCGAACACGTTGTAGCGCGCGATCAGATCGGTGAGCGAGCCGGCCGGAGCGACGTCACGGGTCACGATCCGGTTGTTGACCGTGATCGATCCGGGGATGAAGTCACCGGTCGTGCGGTCGATGCTGGCGTCGATGTCGGTGATGAGCCGGCCCTGCGAGGCAGCGCCGGTCACGATTTTGCCGTCGATCAGGCAGTTGACCGCCCAGTTCGTGTGGCCGGTGATGACGATGTCGATGGCGTCATCCATCATCGGCACGATCTGCGGAATGGCTCCGGTGGGATTCGTGCAGTCGTTGATGGCGGCAACATTGCCGGCGCCGTTGCCGGAGACCGGCACGCGCCCGCCCTCGTGCAGCAGCACGACGATGGCCTCGACGCCTCGGCGCTGGAGGAACGGGACGAGGGCGTTGACCGACTCGGCCTCGGGGAGGAAGTTCACCGACGAGATGCCGTCGGGCGAGACGATCAGCGGGGTCCCTTCGAGGGTCATGCCGACAAATGCGACCTTCACGCCGCCGGGGAACTTGTGGATGGCGTACGGCGGGAAGATGGTCTGGCCGCTGTCCTTGTAGGCCACGTTCGCTGCCAGGAACTCGAAGTCGGCGCCGCCGTAGCCATCGCCGTCGCCGCAGCCGTCGACCGGATGGCAGCCGTCCTTGCGCGCGGGCTTGTAGCCCTTGGAGTTGTTGTCACCGTAGGCGACGCGCAGCAGCTCCGAGATGCCCTCGTCGAACTCGTGGTTGCCGACCCCGTTGTAGTCGAGGC
>JBPCOK010000004.1:0-9333 GCA_051000335.1 Candidatus Limnocylindria bacterium
TGATGGGTGTGATCACGTCTTCGACCGGCTCAAGAATGGTCACCACCTGGTCGGTGACCGGCGCGCTGGCATCGACGATGGGCGCCAGGACCGGCGCGACCACGTCACCGATCGGCTCGGCGATCGCGGCGAGGGTGTCGGTCGCCGGCTGGACGATGGGGGTCACGGCGTCGACAGCGGGTGCAATGGCATCGGCTGCCGTTTCCGTCGTCCCGGCAGCGACTTCCAGCGGCCCCGCAACTGTTTCGGTCGGCGAATCGATCAATTCGCTCGGCGACCCATCCGGCGCCGGCAGGAGTGGATCCGCGGCAGCGGCTCCCTGGGTGAACGCGATCGACAGTCCGGCCGAGGCGACAAGGACGAAGGCGCTCCGCAGAACGAGGTGCGGCCAACGCGGCGGCCGGCCCGCACTCCAATGGAGCGCAAGCGTGCGTCGGTGGGTACCTCCGGGAACTGTCATCGTCCTCGAGTCAACCCTTTCGTAACTGCCGTCGCGGTTGGTACGCGGCCACAGCGGAATTGTATGCCGATCCGATGACACAGAGGCCGATGCGACGCAGAAAAGTGGTGCGTGCGGGAACCCGGCGAGCGCGGGAGACCGGTACTTTCGCGGTATCGAGGGCGTCCCTTACTCCGTCGCGCGTGACGACGGAGCCTATATCGTGTCGGTGGACCTCCCCTTCACCGAGAAGGAAGGGATCGACCTGTCGCGCCACCGGGACGAGCTCGTCATCGACCTCGGCACCTGGCGCCGGACGCTCGTCCTGCCTCGCATCCTGGTGGATGTCCCGACCGCCGGCGCGACATTCGAGGATGGAACGCTCAAGATCCGATTTGCCAACCCCGCCAGCGCACAGGAGGCCAGCTCATGAACGAACAAACCACGGCGACCCAGGATCCGACCGCCGAGCTCGAGGCACGCATCGCCGAGCTCGAGCGTCGCACGCCGCGTCGCATGGTGGAGGAGAGCCGATCCGGGCTCGAGACCGCCTTCTGGGCGATGATGCATACCGTCTTCCCCGACGAGGCGCGCGGCCATCTGAAGAAGGCGGGCCGTGAGCAACTGCTCGCCGCACGCGTGTACCTCGATCGCTGGATCGCGCGGCTCGACTCAGAGGAGGAGGCGGAGTCGAACCGCTCCCATGAGAAGATCGATATCGAGTAGCCACGGGCCAACAGGGGGGTTGTCAGCTCTCGACCGAGTTCGGCGATGGTGGCCTCGGTGATCGCTTGGCACTGAGGTCGGCACTTGCGGAGCGGATATGTCCTGTCATGTCCTTCGCCCGCGGATCGACCCGCATCTCCACCGGCAGGTCGACACGCACATCGGTCTCCTTCGCGCGCGCCACGGAATCCACAAAGCTCCGATTGACGATGATGGGGCCGACGCGTGCGCGGTGAGCGGTGCCAGCTGCGCCGTACTCGATCCAGGCCTCGGTCAGGGGGACCATCATCGCGCGTCGCCGGAAATGCTGTAGTGGGTCGCCGCCGGGGGGTGGATGAAGGTAGCCCCGGATGGTGTACGGTCCGGCCCTGATCGCGACTGGCGATGGCCGGGTGCGCGTGCGGCGAGCAGCATTGCCCCGGGGTCCCGACGCGCGGACCGCGATCAGATCGTCTCGACGCACTCGCAACTCGCGGAGCTCGATCGCGCGGTTGTCATCGAGTGCCACGGCGAGCACCGACACCAGCAACAGCTCCTCCTGCTGGTTCAGGGCGTCGGACAGGCGCTCCGCCCCGAGCCGCAGGAAGCCGAAGATGCGGCAGTCCTCGGTGTAGGCCGAGAACTCGATCTCACGCGCGACCGAGCCGGTCGATGTCGATTCTTCCATCGGCTCCGAGCGGGGGCCTTCACCCCGCGAGTCGGCGCTCTTCAGCCAGCGACGAAGGCCAACGAGCGTCCGGTCCTGGAGCGGTCCGCTCATGCGCCCGACGCTGACCCCATCGTCCGCGACCTCGCGCGCCGGGCACCCCTCGCATCGGGTCGGCGGTGCAGCTCGGCTGGTGCCTGGGGCATGATCAGCAGGGTCCGATCTGCCTCGGGCGGCGCATCGGCGAACAGCGCGCAGAAGACTTCGACCAGCTCCGGGTCGAACTGCGTTTCGGCGTGCGCTCGGATCTCGGCAATGGCAGCCTCATGGCCGATGGCGGCGCGATATGGACGATCGCTGAGCATGGCCTCGTAGGCATCGGCCAAGGACACGATGCGTGCGCCGATCGGGATATCTGCCCCGCGGAGTCCATGCGGGTAGCCGTGGCCCGAGAACCGCTCGTGATGATGCAGGATGATGGCCGCCGCGTCCTTCACGGTCGCAACACGATTCAGGATCTCCTGCCCGATCCGCGGATGCTGGACGACCGATTGCCATTCATCGGCCGAAAGCGGACCAGCTTTCTCCAGGATCTCGGGCGGTACCGCCACCTTGCCGATGTCGTGAAGCAACGAGGCGACCCGGATACGTTCGATCTCTGCATCGGGCAATTCGAGCTGCCGGGCGATTCTGACGGCAATGGTGGCGATCAGGGCCGATGGCTTGCCGCGGTAGTGGGACATGGGCATGATCACCGACGCGAGCGCTGACTCGGCCGCGCGGCGCGCCTGATCACCCACGTCGGCCGCAGCCGCCCGCGCCTCCGGGCTGATCGGGGAGCGGGGAATGCGGGCGCTATCGTCGTCGACCTCGGCGAAGACGTAGGTCTGGTTGCGTCCCAGCGACTTGGCTGCATACATTGCCGCATCGGCGTCGCGCAGCAGATCATCCACGCGCAGCGGTTGGCCATGACCTCCGGCCAGGCCGATGGACGCCGTCACGCTGACTTCCCCACCATCGACCGGCACGCGCTGCTTTGAGATGAGGAGCCGCAGCTTCTCCGCGACCGCGGTCGCTTCGTCCACCGCCGTCTCGGCGAAGATGATGACGAACTCCTCGCCGCCGTAGCGGCCGACCGTGTCGCTCGTCCGCACATTGTCGGCGAGTACCGTGCCGAGCATGCCGAGCACCGCATCCCCGATCTCATGGCCATAGGTGTCGTTGACCGATTTGAAGTGGTCGACGTCGAGAAACGCAATCGTCAGCGGGCGGCCGTAGCGGGCGGCGCGCTCAACCTCTTCGAACAGCGTGGCCAGCAGCGTCGGCCGATTGGCGACGTGCGTCAATCGGTCGGTGATCGCGGCTTCCACGGCAGACTCCAACGTGGCACGGAGCTCGGCGATGCCGGCCGCGACCGGCGCGAGCGGACCGAATGTCGTCGGATCCAGACGTCCCGCGTCACGTGATTCGAGAGCCGCCGCCGTCGCCTGAGCCAGTTGTCGGGCGTGGTGCGCGATCCCGTCCGCCAGCCCACGCCTCGCGCTCAATGCACCGACAAGGCCGCCCGCACCCAGCGTGAGGGCTGGAACCGGACCGACGAGCAGGGCGATGGCGGTCGCGGCGATGCCAAACACCAGTCCAATCCACGCCATGTGGCGGGCCTCTCGTGAGTGCATGGCTTCACCCTAGCCAGGGAGTCGCGAGGCAGGACACCGAACGAAGGTCCTGCCGACGTTCAGCATTGGGTTGGACGCTATGCGGGCAAGTGCTTCAGATCGACGCCGCTCGTGCCCTACTCGCAGCGATTGCCGCTCACCGGGGCCGAGCGGTGACGTCGTGGGCGGTGCGGTTCGCAACCTGGCACTATCAGCGAGCAAGCAAGCCACCCAAAGGGCCAGGCGAAATGCCGTGCAGGGCGGCATCGTGCGTGCGAGAATCCGCTTCGGAGCCGCGAGCTGCCCGGCTCCGGGCACGGCGGCATCACTGGAGGGAATCCTCATGCGCAGTTCCACTCTGCCCATGGCCGTCGTGCTCGCGGCATTGCTCGGCCTGCTGATTGCCGCACCGTCGAGCGCGGCGACAACTGGCACGCTCTGCGGCCAGGTCACGGCCTTCACGGCTCCCACAGCCGTCGTCGACGGTTCCATCACCATCGACGGAACGGTCGAGGCGATCGATAGCTCTGCATTCGGCGCCGTTGACGCCGCGACGCTGACCGTCCTGACGGTCCTGGCCGCAGCCAATGCAACCACCTGCCTGACAGTCACCGCCAACGTCGACGGCGACATCGTGGATCTCGCAATCGCGGCGCAGGCGGAGATCTGCGGCGCCGTCACGCTCGATACCGCGACCGACGTGTACAGCGTGGCGGACGTGGCGTTGCCGCTGGGCCTCGTGTCGGCGGACGCGGACCTGCAGGCCCTGCTCGGCGCCGCCGCAACGGCGGGAGCGAGTGTCTGCGTCGACGTGACCATCGACGCCACCACTGGCCTCATCACCACCGTTAACCTCAACGCCACTCTCGAACTGTGCGGCGATGTCGCCCTCGACGCCGACTCGACGACCATTGCCGGCGTCGACGTGCCACTGACGCTCCTCGATGCGGAGGCGGAAGCGGTACTGGCCCTGGCTGTCGCGGCCGATGTCAACGCCTGCATCACCGTGACCGTCGACGACACGAGCCTCGTCCAGGCCAACCTCTTCGCCTCGATCGACCTGTGCGGCGGCGTCACCGTTGATGCCAGTGGTAATGCAACGATCGACGGAGTCACGATCGATGCCACTCTCCTCGATGCGGACGCGACCGCGCTCCTGGCGCTGACGGCGACGGCCGATGGCACCGCCTGCGCGGCAGTGGACGCATCGAGTACCGGCGGCAACACGAGCGTTGGCGTAACGGTGACCATCGAGGTCTGCGCCGAGGTGACGGCGGTGACGGATGACACGGTCACCCTCGGTGACGTGACCTTCATCTTCGCCGGTGCCGCGGCCGCGGGGGTCGAGGTGGGCGACGTGATCTGCGTTGCCGCCACCACCTCGCCGACCGGAGATCCGATCATCACCGATATCGACACAACCGATGCCGATGATGGCGCCGCGCCGGGCGCTGGTGGCGGGGGCGGCCGGACGTTGCCTGACACGGCGACCTCGGCTCCGCGATCGGATGCAACCCTCCTCCTCGCAAGCCTGCTGATCGCCGTGGCCATCGGGGTCCTCGCCCTCCGCCGAGGGCAGGCTGAGGCGCCATGAACCCGTGATTCGTTGAACGGACGCTGACACGAGGGCCTCCCTGACGTGGGAGGCCCTCGTGTCAGTCTGGCGGTTTGTCGCTGGGCACTACGCTGGATCGGTCGCCTCGGGGTCCACAGCCAGGACCGAAGCAAGATCGTGTGGGCTCCGGATCTTGGCGTAGCGCCACGAACCGAGGCGCCCCCAATGGTTCACGGCCTCAATCCAGCGACGAGCGCCGGCCTCCTTCGATCGGTCCCGCTCGCGCTCCATGCCCTTGACCTCGATCACGAGGAAGCCCCCATCAACAAGCTCGACCAGGAAATCGGGCACGTGAACGTGCATCGTGCCGCCGTGCCGATACGGGATTGTGAATCCGAGCCGCTCGTTCTTGGCCCACGCCCGCACGCGCGGCGACTCGTCCATGGCCCTGGCCACGGTGCGCTCCCACCCCGAATCGACCACCGCGTGCGAGAGATGCGAGCGCAGGGCAGGCGCGCACGGCTTGGTGGTCATGAATGGCGTGATGGCGGTGGAGCCGATGGGCGCCAGATCGTCCAGCACCGGCAGCAGCGGCTGCTCCCCCTGGGCGACCGGCTCCGTGAACGGGTCATTGATGATCGGCTCGTCGACGACGATCGCCACGCCTACTCCGCCTTCGAGCGCCGCCGATACCTGGAGCTCAGGTACTCGTCGACCCACTTCTTGGTGCTGTACCACCGAGTGCCCCGCCGCTGGGCGCGCAGCCGGCCACGCTCTGCCGCCAGTCGCAGCGCCGGACCCGACAGGTCCGTCCGAACGAGGGCGCTGAGCGGAACCATGCGCTGGGGTCCGGCCAGCTCGGGCAGCAGGAATCGGTCGATCCCGTCCTTCACCGAACGGGCGATCAACGCCGCCAACGGCCCGATGTTCCGACGGCGGTCGGCCTGGATGAGCGCGGCGATGTACTTCGGCCGATCTCGGTTGTAGATGATCGCCGGCGGATACCCGCGGCGAACGAGCATGAGGTTCATCAGCAGCCGACCCGTTCGGCCGTTGCCGTCCCGGAAGGGGTGGATGCTCTCGAAGCGAACGTGGGTGGCGGCGAGATGCTCCATGAGGTGCTCATCGTCGCGCGTTCCCGACTGCGCAACCTTCATCCAGTCGTCAATTAGAGCCGGGATCGTCACGAATGCCGGCGGTTGCATGCCGCCGGGGAATGCCGCGATCTCGTGATGCCGGAAGGAGCCTGGTCCTTCGGCGGGGTGGAGCTCGGTCGGCGGTGATTGCGCCCACACCGATTCGACCACGAGTCGATGGATGTGCCGGAGCTCCGTGACGGTGACGATCTCGTCCCCTTGCCACTCGCTCTCGCCGGCGGCTTGCTGGTACACCCACTGCGCTGCCTCGCCGTAGGCCGTCACCTCCAGGTACTCGCGGAGCTCCTTGTCGCCCACGGCGAGCCCGTGCTCCAGGAGCATGGCCACCTGGCGCAGCGCAAGCGTGTTGCCCTCGATCGCGGTCGAGTTGTGGGTCTCTTCGTGCCAGATCCCGCGCCAGATGCTGTCGGCCTCCGCGGGATCTGGCAGTCCGCCGACGCGCCGCAGGTCCGCGAGCGCCTCATCCACCGCCTGACACAGCTCGATCCGGCGCTTGGTCCGCCCGTACTCGATTTCCATGGAGGTCCTCCTGCGTCGGGAGGCTGCAGGCGAGCGTGATTGTACGAGTTTGATGCGTAGCCCGTCACAGGCGCGAACATAACACTTTCGCTGCTCCGCGTGCGGCACGATGAGAAGTTGATGCGGACACCGTCAGCAAACTGGACAGAAACCTTTCACCCGCATCATGCTTCCGATCATCACGGCCGATCACCAGCGCTTCCTCGCCGCGACGGCAAACGGCAGGAAGTACGCCTCCAAGGATCCAGCGGTGGAGCGATACACATTGACGCCAACAAGGAAGTCGCACGCGACCTCCCGAGACCGCGCGATCTCCTTGAGGCGAGCCCTCCACCGGTCGTCTGCCAGGGTCAGGTCGAAGAGCTCGAGAGCGCGATCCAACGCTGGAGCAAGGCGCTGCTCGTTGCCCTGGGCTCTGGCTCGCCCCACCTCGCTGCCGATGTTGGCGAGCTGCTCAACCAGAGTCAGGGTCGCCCAGCGCCCGCCGGCCAAGGTAGCGTGGGCGCTCACCCAACCACCAGCCGATCAACGATGTCCCTGATGCGCTGCTGAACGGAGGCATCTTTCACCGAACGCGATCGGTTCACCTGGCTGGGGCGCACGTTGATCATCGAGTCGTACTCGATCCAGTCGGGTCCTCCGTGTTCCGCCGGGTAGAGGTTGATTCCCCAGAGGTCGGGCTGGCGCGAGCCATGCTCCAGGAGAAGCGCCTCCTCGTCGCGATCACCGAAGACCGCGGGGACTGCCTCGTGGCGGGCCGAGCACCGCGTCGCGCTCGGACATCGGCCGTTGGTTGAAGTCAGCGATCCACCCGTCAATGGCCGACTGGTCGGTCACGTCGACGCCATCGGCGACCATCGCGCCGAACAGCGCCTTGGCCGGGCCGGCACGGGTGTCATCCGCCATGGCCGTCGCGAACTCCGGCGCCAGCGCGTTGACCGCGGCGATCGTCTCCTCGATGCCGCGGGGCGACAACCCCCGCCGCTCGCCGGCGAACCGGGCCCAGCCGCGCACGATGTCCGGAAGCGCGCCCACCTCATCAGCATCGAGCGCCATCTTTCGAGGGAACCAGTCAAGCAGGCACACCTCGACCACGATCGGGCTCCAGCGCATCGGATCGCCATCCGCATAGTCGGCCTTGAAGTCGACCAGGGCGCGGGCAAGGTGCTCAACCGTTGCGTCGCGCGGTGCGTATTGCGAGGCGAGGAACTCCTTGACCAGCTTCGTCCGATCTCGCTCGCTCATCGGCTTCGGTTCACTGCGGCGGAGCGGCGTGGGCATCTGGGCCAGGCGCGCGAGGGCAAACTGCCGGTGGAAGGCCACCGCATCCGTGGATGGCGGGTCGAAGGTCTCGTCGTATGCGTTGAGCGCATCCCGGAGCCGACCGGCGGCCTCCTCGGCGGGAATCTCACGGGCCTCGAGATCGTTGTCGGGGACCGCATGCCAGGTCGCGAGCAGCCGATCCACGCCGTCGGGCGCCACCATCAGATCCTTGACGATGCCGCCGATGTTGTGGTCGATGAGCGCGGTCATCGTGTGCGCTCCACCCCCGGCCTCGGTGAAGCCGATGGCCAGGAAGTCCTGATCCCCGAACTCGTCCGTCGCCAGCCACGCCGCAGCAATGCGCGCCCGGCCGATCTCGTTCGCCCAGGCCGGCGGCTTCACACCCTGGCGCACGAGCGCCTGTGCGGCAGCAGCCGCGTCGTCGCCGAGCGGCTGCCCCGCCACGACGGAGAGCCCCAGGAGCGCCGCCACGATGTCCGGCGTGCGCCGCTGTCGCAGATGGGCGATGAGCTCCATGGAGAAGGCCGCGCGCGTGACCGCATCCATGCCGAGGCCGGGCCGCATCGCCACGCACACGCTGCTGGCGTACACCTCCGCC
The DNA here is from genome assembly GCA_051000335.1 of Candidatus Limnocylindria bacterium. Lineage (GTDB taxonomy): Bacteria > Chloroflexota > Limnocylindria > QHBO01 > QHBO01 > JACDBZ01. The sequence goes on from JBPCOK010000004.1 coordinate 8,580, forward strand.
TCGACAGAGGTGGCGCCGGCAAGCCCCGCCGTCCCCTCGGCGATCGTCTTGAAGATCGCGTTCGGGTCCGGGCTGGCGTCACCCCGTGCAGCCCGACGCGATGTTCGAGCCTTCGGCTTGCGGATCCGCCGGTCTCGCGCCTTTCGTCCCACCATTGCAATTTTAGCGGTACTGGACCCTACGTGGCGCCCCATCGGACGTCCCGCCGCAGCTCAGCTCGGCGGGAGCCAGGGCGGCGCTGGCGGACCCGGGTCGGTGGTCATGATCGTTCGCTCCTGTGGCGGGCCTCCGATACTACGCGCTATTGGTTGCTTGCGCAACTAGCCGCTCCGTCATCTCGGCCATCGCAACGGGCGCCCGGCGACCACCCCGATCGGCCAACCGCGCGCCTCGAGTGCGGTTGTCCCTCGCGTATCGCCGATGCAGTCAACCGCTCCGCCCGGGCGCAATAGCGACGCGCAATGCCCGCTGCCGAGAAGGGTTGAGCACGACAGCGCGCTCGAAAGCGGTGCCGGGACCGCTAACGCTCGCCCCGGGGTCAGATGTCACAACGCCGCTCCCGGCGCCTCGGAGTTTCGTGCGAGAACCCGGCTCAGCTCCGCGGCGTGATCCCGCCCGCGGGCGAAGCCCACGCGGTCCGCCACACCCGCCACAGCGCCTCGGGATCCGAGAGCGGGTCGCCGTGGACGAGGAAGAAATCGGCCGGTCCGCCCTCGCGGATCACCCCCGCCTCGGCCTCACCCATGAGCTCGCC
>JBPCOK010000031.1:0-25595 GCA_051000335.1 Candidatus Limnocylindria bacterium
TTCTGAACGTCTACAAGCCGCGGGGCCTGACGCCGTATGGCTGGCGCAGGCAGCAGGCGGAGCGGCATGGTGCGGACCGGACCCGCGCCGATCCGCCGTCGGGTGAGGAGCCGTGATTGTCCGCTTCCGACGGTCACGCGCTGGCGCCGATTATGAGGCGAGGCGCAGACTGAATGTCCATATGGAGGGGAGTCGCCATGCCACCCGTTCTGATCACGTGTCCGATCACCGACGACCTCATTCCCACCGGCCTGGATGTCAACGATCTTGATGAGCTGCAAGCCGACAACCTCCTGACCGCCTGCCCGGTCTGCGGGCGCGATCACGAGTGGACGCCGGCCGACGCCGTGCTCGCCGCAGTGTCCGCATGACGGCCCCTCGAACAAGCGAGGCGATTGCGCGGCGCGACATCGAATCGAGCGTCGTATCCCGGCCATCCGCTTGACATTCGATCGGCTCTAACGTCTACAAATCGTGATCGCGCGGCCAGACCGCTGTGCGGCAATGCCGGTCGGCCAGCGGAGCGCCAGCCGTCATGCCGGGCGTGGCCCTGGGGCCGCTCCGCCTAGGGTGCCTGCTCCGGGCCGCGGTCCAGGTAACGCTCGTAGAAGGCGAGGATCTGCACCGCGTCGAGGGTCGGCAGCTCCAGCACTCGTCCCCAGGCGACCGCGGTGATGGGTGCGTCCATATCGGTGTAGGGAGCGATCACCAGCTTCCGTTCGCCCAGGCGCCCGTTTCTGGCCGGCTCGTACACCTGCTTGCGCAGCTCGCTACCGGTGCGGGCGCACTCTTCCGCCCCGTTGCACTTGTAGAGGACCGCGATTGCGCCGTGCTCGAGGGCGTGGATCCAGGAGCCCGGCTCAATCGGCTGCGAGCTGACCCCGTATGTCGCGCGTGCCGCGTAGTGTGGGCCCGAGGAGGGTGGTCGGTTGACCTGCGACAGGGGCTGGCCGCGACCGATGTGGACCCCGACCCCACCCTCCGACCGCGCGGCCACACCGACATCCGGCTGGCCGACGCCGGAGAACCACAGCAGCGCACCCACCAGCACCAGACCGCCGGAGCCGCCCAGCAGCCACCGGATTCGGCTGGTTCGCTGACGCTGCTGGCGCAGGACTTTGATGCGGGCAGCCTTGGAGTGGTCGGCCGCCGGCGGCGCCGGCGTCCCAACTGCGGCAGCTGCTGGCTGCGCTACGCGCTTCGGCTGTGCGGCCCGCTCCCGTTTTCGTCGTCGCTTCGCCATGGGGTGATCTCCTCGGCCGCCAATCTTGGCGCAGGATGGCCGTGACCGCTGCCCCGGGGCTGTGGGCTCGCCTACAGTCGCCGGCCGAGTTGTGCGTGCCACACGTCGTTAGCGGGAACACCTCAGCGCGACTCTGAGCCACTCGCGTGAGCGGGCAGGGCGGGGTAGCGAGATCTCGCTGGCGCTCTTTCGAGCCAGCCAGTGTTGCCTGTTCAGCCATCAGGGCCAACCCTGTAGTAGTCCGCGCTACTCGTTAGGGGCGATGGTCCGCGCCGGGCTCCCGCATTGTTTCGCGACCGACGAGGGTCAGTCGTCCTTGTTGACGCGCCAGGAATGAGCAGTAGTCGGCACGATCCAGATCGCGGCCGGCGGAAACTGCGGATGAATCAGGCGACCACCCTCGTCGGCGAGGGTCGCCTTGCCGTGGATGACGATGCCCCGAGCGAGACCGGATCGGAGCCTGTCGTCGATCGCGAGCGCCACCGCTACCCGGCCGGATGCGACGTGTCGATACTTCGCGGTGTGCAGCAGGTGCGGTCCACCGACGACGAAGCGCCCGGTGCCGGACTCGAAGTGATAGCCGACCGGTACGACGTGTGGACGCCCGAGCCGGTCAATCGTCCCGAGCCGCGCTGTCTCGAATTCACCGATGTACTGCACCTCCGCCGGGGTGAATCCCGGCCACGGTGGCGACGATCCGGCCGCGGCGGGTCGACCGTCAGGCTCAGGCGTCATCGGGCTGCGACCTCATCGGCCTGTCGCGCGTCGACCGACTCCGTGACGCACCGGTTCACGAGCTCGCCCAGCCCCTCGATCGAGGTACGCACGGTCTCGCCGTCGGTCAGGAAGCGTTGCGGGTCGCGACCAGCGCCGATGCCGGCAGGTGTGCCGGTGAGGATGACGTCCCCCGGATCGAGCGTCACGATCTGGGAGACGTAGGCGACGATCTCGGCCGGGCCGAAGAGCAGATCTCCGGTTCGGGCCTTCTGCACGACCTCACCGTCGATCTCGCACCGGACCTCGAGATCGGGCCGGTTGGCGGGGCCCGGGAGCTCGTCGGGTGTCACGAGCGCCGGCCCGATCGGCGTGCTCCGTTCGAATGCCTTTCCCTGCAGCCACTCGTCGGTGCGCCATTGCCAGTCCCGCATCGAAATGTCATTCGCCACGGTGTAGCCGGCGATCACCGATGGGGCTTCCTCCGCGGATGCCCGACGCACAGTGCGACCGATCACGAGCGCCAGCTCCACCTCCCAGTCCACCTGGCTCGACTCGGGGGGCATGGGTATCGGATCGTGGGGCCCCGTGAGGGTGCGGGCGAACTTGGCGAAGAGCGTCGGATGCGCAGGCAGCGCACGACCGAGCTCCTGGATGTGACTCTGGTAGTTCAAGCCCAGGCAGATGACCTTGCTCGGTGTCACGACCGGCGGGGCCAGGTCCATGCCGTCGAGGCGGTGTCGCGTGCCATCACCGGTGGTGGCGGTGGCGACCCAATCGTCGCCGGAGCGGAGGAGTGCTCCCACGTCCTCGAACGGCAACTCGACGACGTCGGCGTCGTCGATTCTGCCGGCTCGGGTTCCACCGTCGATCCGCAGCGTCACGAGGCGCACAGCAGATGCTCCTTTCGCGCCGCGATCAGGCGGCGCCCACGGGTGCTACCGAATCGAAGGTCCCCGTGACCGCCTGCGGTGTGTCGAGCCACTCGTCGCGGAAGAGGCGGAGCGCTTCGAAGATGGGCCGATCGGTGAGCACGAACAGGTCGCTCGGGGCGTCGGCCTCGTGCTCGACGGGGACCCACGATGGCACGACGAAGATGTCCCCGCGGCCCCACCGGAACTCCTGGCCGCCGATGATGGAGGTGCCCTCGCCGCGATGGACGACATGGATCGAGCTCCCAACCGAGCGACGCCCGCGCGTCCGCTGCCCCGCCTGCAACCGGTGCATCTCGCACGCGAGCGTCGGCATCACGGGGCCTCCCGTGACCGGGTTCGTGTACTCGAGAATCGTCTCAGCGCCGCCGCGTTCTGTGTGCAGCGCGTCGAGTGCCGCATCGATGTCGTTCCAGCGATAGACCAGTAGCGGCGAGGCGGTCCCGTGCTTCGGTCGATCATCACCGCGCGGGGCGGCCGACCGCGCACCCCACAGGCGCTCCGACATGTCGCGGCCGACGACCTGCTGCAGCTCGTCCGGCTCATAGGGTTCGAAGAAGACCGCATCGAGCGCCTTGACGGTCGGAAGGTCGAGGCCATCGAACCAGATCATCGGTTGATCGCCCTCATTGTTGTGGTCGTGCCAGTGCCAGCTTGGCGTGAGCACCAGGTCACCGGGCGTCATCGTGCAGGCGTCGCCGTTCACCGTTGTCCAGACGCCTGTGCCTTCAAGGACGAACCGAATCGCGGCCGGGGTGTGGCGATGGCCCGGCGCGGACTCATGGGGACCGAGATACTGGATCGCCCCCCATAGCGTCGAGGTCGCATACGGTTCGCCGCCGAGTCCCGGGTTCGCCAATGACAGGACGCGCCGATCGCCACCGCGATCGATCGAGACGAGCTTCCCAGCGAGCTCGCCGAGCGGCCGCAGTGTCGACCAGCGCCACAGGTACGGGATTGCCCGCGGCTCGGGCGTGGGCGGCATCAGCCGAGCAGAGATCGGCCACAGCGGTGCCAGGTGGGCGGCCTCGAGATCGCCATAGAACTCGTCGAGGCGCCTATCGAGGGATGGGGCCGGGCTTTCGGCTGTCATTGCGCTTTGACCCTTTGCGGAATGTCATTCTATTCTACAGAATGGGCCAACCGCGACAGTACATCGAGAATCTTGACGGAGCCAAGGTCATGCCACCGACATCGCCACGCGAAGTTGCCGAAGCCTACTGGGCGGCCGAATGCCGGCGAGATCTTGATGCGGTCCTCGGCTTCTACCATGAGGATGCGGTCGTCTACCCACCGGCGGGGGATCCGTTCGTCGGGCGAGCCGGCATCGCCGCCTTCTACGTTGACGAGATGCGTGACTATCCCGGGCTGGAGGTCACAATCGTGCACGAAGTTCGTCACGGTGCCGAGGCGTCGCTCGAATGGGAGGCCGTCCTCATCGATCATGCCGGGGTCCGCCACCCGTTCCGTGGCGTCAACATCGTCCGCGTCCGCGAGGGCATGTTCGAATGGGTACGGGCATACTTCAACCCGGCGAGCGTCGGCTGATGGATGGTGAAGCGCCAAACGGCGGTAGGTACGAGCGGTCCAGGGCCCATCAGCATCGGGCTCGCCGTTCGCTGGCCGGGGGTGTCGCGACCGCGTTTCGGGCGCCTCAGCTGCCGTGGCCGATCGCATTCGCCAGGGGCGCGGGGTCGCACCTGACCGACATCGACGGGAACACCTATATCGACTACACCCTCGGATTCGGGCCGATGCTGTTGGGACACGCTCCGGCCGCGGTGATGAGGGCCGTGCGAGCGCAGCTTGACTTCGGAATCGGGTATGGCGCCTCCCATCGGGCTGAGGCCGAGCTGGCCGAGGCCATCTGTCGCACCGTGCCCTGCGCAGAGCGGGCGATCTTCTCGAACAGCGGAAGCGAAGCGGTTGCCGCGGCGCTTCGTATCGCTCGCGCCGCCACCGGGCGGACGAAAGTCGTCAAGTTTCACGGGCACTTTCACGGATGGCTCGATCCGCTCTCCATTGGCGTCCCCGGCTCGGAGCTGCCGGATGATCCGGCCAGCGCCGGACAGGACCCGATGGCGTCGGCGTCGATCGAGGTGCTGCCGTGGAACGACGTCGCGGCGCTACGCGCCGCCCACCTTGACGAGGTCGCGGCCGTCATCATGGAGCCGCTCGCTGTCAATGGCGGCTGCTTTCTGCCGGAGCCCGGCTATCTCGAGGAGGTTCGAGCGGCGACCGCTGCTGCCGGTGCGCTGCTCATCTTCGACGAGGTCATCACCGGGTACCGGCTTGGGCTCGGGGGGGCGCAGGGACATTTCGGCGTCGTTCCCGATCTTGCGGTGCTCGGGAAGGCGCTCGGGGCGGGCTTCCCGATCAGTGCCGTCGTGGGGCGGGCTGATGTCATGGAGGAGGTTGCAACCTGGCGCGTTCGCCACGCTGGGACCACGAATGCCAACCCCATCGCGGCCGCGGCCGCGATCGCTTCGATCCATGAGCTGGAGCGACGCGCGGATGAGATCTACCCGCATATCGCCGCGCTCGGCGACGAGCTCGCCGGCATGCTGCGCGAGGAGATGACCGCGGCCGGTCTCCCCCTTGTCGTCAACCAGCTCGGGGCCATGGGCTACGCGTTCTGGAGCGACGCGCCGATACCGGACCTGGCCTCGGCGCGTCGGACAGATACCGAGGCGTATCGTCGCTTCGCGGCGGCACTGCTCGACGAGGGCGTGCACGTGATCTCGCGCGGCCTGCTGTATGTCTCCACGGAGCATTCGGATGGCGACCTCCTCGAGACGCGCGCTTCTATCGCGCGAGCCGCCGAGTCCCTGCGAGCCGCCATGGCCGCGCAGCGGATAGCTGTGCCATGAGACTCTCCGGGAAGGTTGCGATCGTCACCGGGGCCGGTGGCGGCATCGGTTCGGCAACAGCGCGACGATTCGCGGCCGAGGGCGCGAGCGTCGTGTGCGCCGACATCGCGGGTGATGCCGCCAGGCGCGTCGCGAGGGCCATCACCGAGCAGGGCGGATCGGCGGTGGCGCTGGAGGTCGACGTCGCCTCGGTCGAGGGCAATCGGTCGATGGTCGAGGGTGCCGCGCGCCTCGGAGGGCTCGACATCCTGTTCGCGAACGCGGCGATTCAGCGCATGGGATCGCTGGAGGCCACGGCGGAGGACGACTGGGACGCGTTGCATCGGACGAACCTGCGCGGGGTCTACCTGGGAATTCGGGAGGCTCTTCCGGCGCTGCGGGTGAAGGGCGGGGGTTCCATCGTCATCACCGCGTCTCTGTTGGGGATCGTCGGCGACCCTGACATGCCCGCCTACGGCGCCATGAAAGGCGGGCTGCGGGCCTTGTGCCGAGCTATTGCCACCGCGCACGGTCCCGAGAACATCCGGTGCACCACGATCTGCCCCGGAGATGTCGAGACACCCATGGTGGCCGACTACTTCGACCACCAGCCCGACCCGGCCGCCGCCCGCGCGGCGGTGACGGAGCGATATCCGCTGCGGCGGTTCGCGAGCCCGGAGGACGTCGCCAATGTGGCGCTCTTCCTCGCGTCCGATGAGGGCAGCTACCTGTCAGGCATCGACATCGTCGTCGACGGCGGGCTGCTGGCCCGCATCTACTGAATCATGAGGTGCCCGTGAGCGACCGCTCTCCGTCCGATCCGGCGCGTCCCAGCCATGGACTCTACCGTGGCCGATCCCGCGCCGCGGCGCGCGCCTACCTCTACGGCACCGGCTTCTCGCCCGAGGACCTGGAGCGGCCGATCGTCGGCGTCTCGCATTCCTGGACGGAGACGATGCCGTGCAATCTCACCCATCGTCAGCTGGCCGAGCGCGTGAAGGTGGGCGTCCGCTCGGCCGGCGGGACGCCGATGGAGTACAGCACGGTGGCGATCTCCGACGGGGTCACGATGGGGACCGAGGGCATGAAGACATCGCTCATCAGTCGCGATCTCATCGCGGACTCGATCGAGCTCGTCACGCGCGGCCATGCGTTCGATGCGTTGGCCTGCGTGGTCGGCTGCGACAAGACCATCCCGGCGGCCGCGATGGCCCTCGCGCGCCTCGATCGTCCGGGAATCATCTTGTACAGCGGATCGATCCTGCCCGGCAGGTTCCGCGGACGCGACGTGACGATGGGAGAGGTGTTCGAGACCATCGGCGCCGTCGCCGCCGGCCGGATGACCGATGCCGACCTCGCCGAGATGGAGCGTGTCGCCTGTCCCGGGCCCGGCGGCTGCGGCGGCCAGTTCACCGCGAACACGATGTCGATGGTGATGGAGGTCATCGGCCTGTCTCCGGTCGGCTTCAACTCGATCCCGGCCGTGAATCCGGAGAAGCTTGACGCCGCGGAGCGCGCGGGCGCCCAGCTCATGCATGCCCTCGGCGCCGACGTGCGGCCGAGTGCCATCCTGACCCGCACGGCCTTCGAGAATGCCGTCGCCGCGGTCGCCGCTAGCGGCGGCTCGACGAACGCGGTGCTCCACCTCCTGGCGCTTGCAGGCGAGATCGGCGTGATGTTCGACCTGGACGATGTCGACCGCATCAGCCGCCGGACCCCGCTCCTGTGCGACCTGCTGCCCGGCGGCCGGTTCGCCGCCGTCGATCTCCACACGGCCGGCGGTATCGGTCTGCTCACCGCGCGGCTGATCGACGCCGGGTTCGTGGACGGGTCGGCGCTGACCGTCACCGGGAGGACCCTGGCCGAGGAGGTCGCCGAGATTGTCGAGACGCCTGGTCAGGAAGTGGTCGTCCCTGTCAGCCACCCGCTCCGCGACGAGGGCGGACTGGTGGTTCTGCGCGGCAACCTCGCCCCGGAAGGCTCCGTCACGAAGATCACGGCGCACACCCTGACCGCGCATCGCGGCCCCGCGCGCGCGTTCGACCGTGAGGAGGATGCCTATGCGGCCGTGGTGGGCGGCGGCATCGTGCCCGGTGAGGTGGTCGTGATCCGGTACGAGGGCCCCCGGGGCGGGCCCGGGATGCGGGAGATGCTGGCGGTGACCGCCGCCATTCTCGGCGAGGGATTGGGCTCGAGCGTCGCCCTGGTGACGGATGGGCGATTCAGCGGGGCAACCAACGGCCTCATGATTGGGCACGTCGCTCCCGAAGCCGCCGTCGGCGGGCCACTGGCCGGACTTCGGGATGGGGACATCATCGCCATCGACGTTGACGCGCGACGGCTCGACGTCGAGGATGTCGACCTCGAGCGACGGTTGGCGGCATGGACGCCACCGACCCCGCGATATCCGACCGGAGCGCTGGCGAAGTACGCGATGCTCGTCGGATCTGCCAGCCGTGGCGCGCGTACCGGACCCGATCCGCCTCCGCGCTGAAACATCCGCCAAGCCGTTGCATCAGGCCGGCGCGTGACGCAGCTCGAAGGTGGTCCGAGCTTGCCCGGCGACGCGGCCCTCGCGGCTTTTCAGCGGTCTCACGGCATGTGCCTCAAGTCGCCCCAAGTCGTCGGCGCTGAGCAGCCCCAGCTGGCGCAGCGCCTCGATTGAGGACAGCGTCGTCGGCTGCCCGGGCGAACTCGGCCCGGTCGCGCCGTCCCAGACCTTTAGCGCGATGCCGATGCCGCCGGCGACGCCGATGCACTGCACACCGCTGGCCCCACCCTTTGCGATCAGCCGGCCACCACCGACCTCGATGAGGTCGGTGTCGAACCGGCCGGTGCCGGCAACCAGCCAGGGATGCGAGGTCATCGCCTCCCGCACCCGCAGCGCGGCATCGCGATGGGGCGCTTCGAGGTCGTCGGGGGCCATGAGGCGAGCATAGGCGAGGGCCATCCCGTACAGGCTGATCCCATGGCAGGGCGATCCACAGTCGTCGAGGCCGAGCTTCACGTCGGCCGGCGCCAGGTCCGCCAGGCGAGCCAGCGTTGCCACCGTCTCGATCTGCGCAGGATGGTCGGCCTCGGCGTAGCCGTCGATCCCGGCGCCCAGCAGCCCGATGGCGAGCATGCCGGTGTGCGCCCCGGAACAGTTGTTGTGACGGCGGTCCGGCAGTCGCCCGGCCGTCACCAGCGCGTCGGCGGCGTCGGGGCGCAGCGGAGGATGGATGCCGCACACCAGAGCCTCGGTCTCCACCCCCAGGCGCGAGAGCAGGGCGGTCACCGCCTCGATGTGCCCGGGCTCACCATTGTGCGACGCGCTGGTGATGGCGAGATCGGCCGGACCCAGGCCGAGCCGATCCGCGGCACCGGTCGAGACAACGGCCATGCTGCCGATTGGCTTGATGGCTGAGCGCATGTAGGTGATCGCGTTTCGTGGATCGCCGGCGGATGCCAGGAGCGCTCCATCCGCATCCACCACCGCGACGGTGCCCTCGTGCACCGCCTCGACCAGCGGTCCGCGCTCCACCGCCACCAGTTTCACGCCCCAGGCGCGGTGATCGATGACGGTGTTCGTCCCACTCATCCGGCGAATCGCTCCGGCGGGAGACCAGGGACATCGACCTCGACGTGGAAGACCATGCCGGCTTCGGGCTCGGCTCGCCGCTCGTCAGGGGACAGGTCCGCGGAGGCCGAGGTCACATACAGCTCATTCAGCCGCGGACCGGCGAGCACGCAGCTCGTGATGTGGCGCGTCGGCAGCTCGATCACCGTGTCGAGCGCGCCGTCGGGAGCGTATCGCCGCACGCACGATCCACCCCAGATGGCCACCCACAGGTGGCCGACGCCGTCGATCGTCATCCCGTCCGGCATGCCGAGCTCGCGCGGCACGGTGACAACCGGCCGGCGCGCGGTGATCCGTCCCGTGCCCGCATCGTGGTCGAACGCGTCGACTCGACCGCTCAGCGAGTCGATGAAGTACATCGTGCGGTCGTCGGGCGACCAGCCGATCCCGTTCGGCACGCCCAGGCCTTCGAGCATCCGAACCACGTCGAGGTCACCGTCGAGCCGGTACAAGGCGCCCACGGATGGCTGCATCGACTGCGACATCGTCCCGGCCCAGAAGCGTCCGGCGCGATCGACCTTGCCATCGTTCATGCGGGAAGCCGGCCGGTCGCGCTCGACCGGCGCTACCAGGGTGGCCGCGCCCTCCTCCCACAGCGCGAAGCCATCGCGTACCGCCAGGACCAGGCCGCCGCTCCGGCGAAGCGCGACCGCGCCGACCGGCTGCCCGACCTCGATCGTGGAGATCGCTCCGCCGCGAAGGCGGTGCACCAGGCCCCTGGGGATATCGACCCACAGCAGCTCGCCGGTGCGGTCGTCCCAGGTCGGGCCCTCGCCGATGTCGGCGACCACCCGCACCGCGACGTCGACGCCCGCACGCCCGATGGTTCGCGTCACCGCTCGTCCCGCGACCATGGAATCCGCGACCGACCCGCCCCCACTTCTGTCCCGATCACGGAACCCTGGGTCCCCGCGGGCAGATCGACGAGGACCTCACCCTCGTCAACCTCGACCGTCAGCCAGCCGTGCGGCGTGGGCACGTGTGCGCTCAACGGACCGAGGGCGCCCGGGACGGGATCGACGCGAAGCGTCCTCCAGCCGGGTGTCACGGGTCGGGCGCCGAGAACGTACGTCGTCAGGTCGTAGGTCGGGCTCGAGGCCCAGCCGTGGCAGCGACTCGACCGCCCCGGCTCGGCGTCCCAGAACTCCTGAAGCGTGCCGTTGCCGGGAATCATGCGCCAGCGCCGCAGGCTCTCGACGATGAGGTCGGGCCGGCCGAGGGCGTCGTAGGCCTCATGCAGGAAGCGACAGAACCACGGTTGGGCCGCCACCACGTCGCACTCCTCGTCGAAGTCGACTGGCGGCTCGTACTGGAAGGTCGGGATGCGTCCTTCGGCGCGCGCGTCCGCTGAGGTCTCAGTCACCACCATGCGGCCGGCGTCCGAGAGGCTCGCCGGGTCCGTCATTCGGCGCAGGACCCGCCCGACTCGAGCAGCCGGCACGATGCCGGCCAGCAGGGCCGAGCCATTGGTGTGCTGGCTCATCCGTCGGCTTCGGCCGCGATCTCCGATGGCGTCGACGTACGCGCCGCGTTCCTCATCCCACAGTGCCTCGAACGCGACCCGGGTCTGCTCCGTCTGCGACGAGACGTCGGCTGCGCCCGGCAGGGACGCGTAGGCCGCGAGGGCGGCGGCATACAGCGCATCGTGGGTCGCGGTCACCGTGTCGCGATCGACCTGTGCCCAGTCGAGAAACACCCAGCCGGGAAAGTCCTCGAGCAGTCCACTCGCGCCACGCTGCAGTTCGTAGCGCTCGATGATCGCCTCGGCGATCGGCAACATCCCGCGGGCAAACTCTTCGTCCCCCGAGTAGCGCCAGTACGCGGCCACGCTTCGGATCCAATGCAGCGAATACTCCGGCATGGTGAAGCCGATGCGGGCGAAGTCGCAGCCGGCCGCGCCGGCAAGGAGCCCGCCCGGGAGGCGGCTGCGCGAGGTCAGGTCGAGGTGGTGCCGAACCAGGCGTTGATCGGGGTTGGTTGTCAGCGCGACCAGGATCTGCGGGTACGCGTCTGACACCCAGGCCCGCTGTTCGCGCCCAGGGCAGTCGGTGAAGGCGTCAGTGGCGCACACGTCGACGGTGCGCATCCCCTCGATCCACAGTTGGTTGAGTTGCGGGTCGGCGCACGAGAATGAGGCTCCGTCCTCCCGCGGATAGCGCGCCTCCTCGAAAGTGACCTCCACGTCGACTCCGGCGGGGCCGTGAACGGCCAAGTAGCGCAGCCCAATCGGATCGAAGAAGGTGACCGACTGCTCGGGGCGGTCAGCGGCCCGATAGCGGGCCGCCCACTCGCGGGGCGCGACCTCGGGGAGGCCGTCCTCCCGCAGGTCCTCGCCACCGACCACGTCAATCGCTTCACCAGCGTGCTCGGCCGTGGCGCCGCGGATCCGAAGGCCGACATGACCGATGGTTATGCCACCGAGATCCCAGACGGATGCGAGGCGCGGCCCCGATCCACGGCGCACACCGGTCCAGCTGGCATGGGGATCGGCCTCCATTGCCACATCGACCGGAATCTCGCCCTCGACAAGCGTGGGCTCGACCGGGATGCGTGTGAGCTGTGGGATCGGTCGGCGCAACGGCGTCATGTACGGTGCCGCCGGCGGCCGATCCAGGACGGTCCCGTGTCCGCGACCGCTGACTACCACCGCCGGGGCCCAGCGCGGATCGAGGTCCGTTGGCTCGTGGAGGCCGGCCGGGAGGCCCGCTCCGTCGACGATCTCGGGGGGAAAGGCGTGCATGTTGCCGAGCCCGGCGGTTCCCCATGCGGCCGGCATCGCCTCCCAGCGCTCGTCTGTGACCAGGTCGACCGTGTGGTCTACGAGGGCGTCCAGGCAGAAGGATCCGCGTCCGAGCGTCCCGAGCGGCGAGGCCGGGAGCCACCACGGTCCGGGCGCCCCATAGAAGCGGCAGAGAGCCACGAGCACGTTCGACCCAGCCATCAACCAGGGTGCCAGATCGAGCTCGTCCCAGCCGAGGTGTTCGGGCTCGCCCCGCACCGGCCCCCGACCCACGATGTCGCCGTTCAGGTGCAGGACGTAGCGTGCGTCGCATGAGACCCGCACCGGCAGGCTGTTCGGGATGTTCTCGATCTCGAATCGGCGGCGGAGGAGAACGAATCGGTCGTCGAGTGGCGTCGGACGCCACCAGAACGCTTCCGATGGGCGGCGGTCCCAGATCCATCGCCCACGCCATGCGTGCGGCCAGGTTCTCGAATCCTCCATCGGCTCAGAAGATCGCAAGCGGATTGACCGGCGAGCCGGTCGCCCGAGGAACGACCAGCGGTGCCGCGATGAACAGGAACTCATAGCGACCGATCTCGGCACACACCTCCGCCAACGTCTCGACATGGGCGTGGTCGAGCAGGCAGAGCCCCATCAGCGGGAGCGCCAGTTGGTGGAAGGTGAGCGGAAACCGCGTTCGGCGATCGAAGCCCGGATCGCTCCGTACCTCGCCGCGACCGAGAATGCGGGCACCCAGCGCGGTGATGTGCTCGGGCGCATCGCTGACATAGCACGCCACCTCGCGCCGGTGGATCCACTCGGCTGCCTCGGCCCCAGGCCCGGGCGCCAGGACCGAAGGGCCGTGGGCAGCGTGGCGGGCCTCGATACCGACGCGCACCACGATGACGTCGCCTGGGCCGACCTCGACTCCAGCGTGGTGGACGGCCATGTCCAGGTCAGCGGCGCCGATCTCCGCAGCGGGATCGAGCCATAGCTTCCCCTGCGAAGCAGGGATGTCAAGCAGCACGGCCCGTGAGACGACGCCGTGGCGCTGTGCCTGGATCGACCCGAAGTGCAGGCCATCGTCGTCGACGGCTTCGTCGTACGGGCGCCCTCCCCATGTTCGTCCGTCGAGGCTGCCGATGTGACCGATGGCATCGAGGTGGGTGACACCAGGCTGGTGGCACTCCACCCCGAGGTAGTCGCCGGCAAAAGGAGGCGTTCCCAGCCGCACGTCAGGCATGCGCGCGTAGACGACGCGGTGCTCCAGATCCACCCGCGTGCTGGGCGACTCGTCTGGGACCAGCGGCCGCGCCAGGGACACGACCCTGCCGGAACGCACGAGACCGGCTGCCTCGACGCGCTTTGTGGCGGTGATGTGGTTGAGCGTCCCGAGCTCGTCATCGGGTCCCCAGCGACCGTTATTGTCCAGCCGCCCCGCCAGCTCCTCGAGTTCCTCGTCCGTCCACGAGCGCACCACCATCGCTCAGACCGTTCCGACCTGTTCCGATCGTCGCCGAGCGTGGCGTGCATCGTGGGGTCGGGGGAAGGCCGCGGGCCGGTAATCGAAGAAGCCCGGCGTCGCCGCGGTGCCGGTGCGCAGCACATTGGCGGCCGTCCCGTGGCGCAGCGCCGTTCCGTTGAGCCGGTCCGGATCGAGCGTTGGCCACGTGCCATCGTCGATCCGGGTGACAAGGGCCTCGAGCGCGGTGAGGAGCTCGGCCATCGTGAAGCTGCAGTGTCCGCCACGGTGCACCCAGAGCTGGCGCAGCTCGTCCCCGGAACCCGCCGCATGGACGACCTCGGCGAAGGCCTGCTCGTTGTCGGGGGTGACCAGGCCGTCACCATCCGTATGAAGGGTCAGGGTCGGGATCCCATGCAGATTACCGTCGAACACGACGTTCTGCTCGAGGTAGTCCACCGCACTCGGATTGGCCGTGACGCGCGGCGCCGCGGCGAGTCGAGCGAGATCATCGGCGAGCGATAAAGATGCTGCTGCGTACAGTCGCTCCACGAGGCCTCGTTCGGGCGCCTCCTCTAGGAGCTCGTCGTAGCGCACCCCTTCGTTCCACGATGGGTTGCCCCCCGCCTGGCGCTCAACCTGTTCGCGTGCCCAGAAGTACACCAGGAAGCCAACCTCGTCGTACCACGCGATCTGGTTGAGCACCCGGGCCTCGTCGTCCGAGGGATCCGGCTCGGGGTCGCTGTCGGCGTGCCAGCCTGGGATTCGCCCTACCGCCGCGGCCAGCGACAGCCGGGCGCGGCCGGCCGGGTTCGTCCGCGCTTCCTCGAGCACGGCGCGGGCGCGCTCAAGGTTCCGATCGGGGTCGCTGATGCGAACCAACTCGAGCGCCTCGGATGGACCAAGCAGCGTGGCGATGACGAACGCGATGTCCAGCTCGCGGTTGTGCACCGCGACCGCTCCGGCGAGGTTGCCGCACATCGGGAGCGAGCCT
Organism: Candidatus Limnocylindria bacterium; assembly: GCA_051000335.1. Classification (GTDB taxonomy): domain Bacteria; phylum Chloroflexota; class Limnocylindria; order QHBO01; family QHBO01; genus JACDBZ01. The sequence goes on from JBPCOK010000031.1 coordinate 14,536, forward strand.
GCGACCATCGACGGGTATGCGGCTGAGATCGCGGCAGCGATCAGACCACCGATGGACAGCCCGAATGGAATCACCCGGCGAACGGTCGTATGGGCGCCGGCCAGCTCGACGAGCGCGGGTGCGTTGGCCACCGCTTGCTCCAGCGGCCAGAAGATCGTGTTCGCCGTGCCCGCCACCGCATAACCGCGCCCGACGAGGTCGGCAACTATGGGATCGTCATCGGGCCAGGGTGGATCATCGGAGCCGACCGGGATCGGTCGGCTGTAGAGCAAGAGGGTCTCGTTTCCGCCACTCGGCACGTCGATACGGTATCGCGTTCCGGTGCTCAGGACCCCCTCATCGGTCGTCACCGCCACTCCGTTCCTCCATCAAGCAGAACACCATTCTGCACAGCAGATTACCATGGTAGACTGGTCGCTCATCGTCTGTCGAGGCATCCACACGACTGAAAGGAACGCCATCGCCATGCCCCGAGCCTCCGTCCGTGGCGTCGACATCGAATATGAGACCTTCGGCGATCCATCGGCGCCGAGCGTGATCCTCATCAGCGGGGGAGGTGCGCAGCTTACGTTCTGGCAGGTTGAATTCTGTGAACAGCTGGCGGCGCGCGGCTTCCAGGTCATCCGATTCGACAACCGCGACGTCGGCTTGTCGACGTCGTTCGATGAGCTGGGCATTCCCAATGTCCCGGCTGTCCGTGATGGTCTCGAGCCGACGCCGTACACCCTGGAGGACATGGCCGACGACGCCATCGGCGTGCTCGACGCCGTCGGCGCGGAAGCCGCGCACGTGGTCGGCATCTCGCTTGGCGGCTACATCGCCCAGGTGCTCGCCATTCGTCATCCGGACCGCGTGCTGAGCTTCGTGAGCATGGCCTCGGGGGTCGGTGGGCCGGACAACGTGTACGGCAACTACGAGTACGCAGTCCTCGGAATGTCAGCAGACGAGGCGCCGAATGAGCCGGATCTCGACACTCGCATCGAGCAGCGGCTGGACGAGATCCAGTGGATGAGCACGCCGCAGTGGTTCGACCGCGACGCGGTTCGGGGACACGTTCGCCGTGCCATGGAGCGGGCGCAGAACCCGGCAGGCGTCGAGCGCCAGGCGGCAGCCGTCCATGCCGGAGCCTCCCGGGCGGCCGCCCTGCGCGACGTGAAGGTCCCCGCGCTCATCCTGCACGGTGAGCTCGACCCGCACCTGCCCGTCGAGAACGCCCACCGTACGAAGGCTGCCATGCCGGACGCGGAACTCGTCATCATGCCGGACGTTGCGCACGACTTCCCGAGGCAGATCTGGGAGCGCGTCATCGATCACGTCGCGCGGCTTGCGGAGCGCGCGGAGGGCGTCGCGCACACCTGACAGACCGCAAGCAAGCGACGGCGCTCAGGTGGCAGTGGGCGAACGCCCGACGGGGAACGGCTCGCCGGCAAAGTGGCAGGCCGCCCGGTGACCGACTGCATGTTCCACCAAGGGCGGCTCGACCTCGGCACACACCGGCTGCGCCAGCGGGCACCTCGTCCTGAAACGACAGCCCGAGGGCGGATCGGCAGGGCTGGGGATGTCGCCCTCGAGCACGATCGCCGGACGCTGCCCGTGCTGGCGCGGATCCGGCACGGCCGAGAGCAGGGCGGTCGTGTATGGGTGCAGCGGCCTGGCCAACAGCTCGGCCGGTGTCGCAATCTCGACGATCTTGCCGAGATACATCACCGCCACTCGATCACTGATGTACGCGACGACGCCGATGTTGTGCGCAATGAACAGATAGGTGAGGTTGAGTTCGCGTCGGAGCTCGACAAGCAGGTTGAGAACCTGCGACTGCACCGATACGTCGAGCGCTGAGACCGGTTCGTCCGCCACGAGGAAGCGGGGTCTGAGAATCAGGGCGCGCGCGATCCCGATCCGCTGGCGCTGCCCGCCGGAAAACTCATGCGGAAAGCGGTCGAGGCTGTCGGCCCCCAGCCCCACCCGGTCGAGCATCTCGAGAACCCGCCTCTCGCGCTCCGGTCCGCGGCCTTCCCGGTGGATGCTGAGCCCTTCTCCGACCGACTGACGAACCGTCCGCCGCGGATCCAGCGAGCCGAACGGGTCCTGGAAGACGATCTGCATGTCCCGGCGCAGCGCCTGCCGGCGCCGCCCTCGAAGTCCGTGGATTGGGAGGCCTGCGAAGCGAATGGTTCCTTCGGTCGGACGCCCCAGTCCCAGCAGCGTCCTGCCGAGGGTCGACTTTCCTGACCCTGACTCGCCGACGAGACCGAGCGTCTCGCCAGCTTGGATGTCGAGATCGACACCATCAACCGCCCGCACGTGGCCGACGCTGCGGCCCAGAAAGCCGCCCGGAATGGGGAACCAGACGCGGACCCCGCGGGCCTCAACGAGAGGGGCGTCAGACAACATGGCGCTCACCCGCCGTGGCATGGCGCGACCCCGACTCGCACAGCCAGCACGCCGCCGCCTGGCCGCCGGCCGGCAGCAGTGCCGGCTCCTCCTCGGCGCAGCGACCAAATGCATGCTCGCAGCGCGCTCGGAAGCGACAGCCGCTCGGCCAGGCGAGCGGGCTGGGAACGGTACCCGGAATGACGCGCAGGGCCCCCGTGTCCGCGCGCGTGCCCAGGATCGGCACCGATGCGAGCAGGGCCTCGGTGTAGGGGTGCTCTGGGCCATCCAGGACCGTCGCGGCTGAGCCTTGCTCCACGATCCTCCCGGCGTACATGACCGCGACCTCGTCCGCGACCTGGGCGATCACTCCGATGTCGTGGGTGATCAGCAGGATCGCCATGCCGAGACGCTCCTGCAGCTCGGCCATGAGCGAAATGATCTGAGCCTGAATGGTGACGTCGAGCGCGGTCGTCGGCTCATCGGCGATCAGCAGGCGGGGCTCACAGGCGAGGGCGGTTGCGATCATCACGCGCTGTCGCATGCCACCAGACAGCTCGTGGGGATAGCTGGATGCCCGCTGCTCCGGGGCCGCGATACCGACGATGCGCAGCATCTCGACAGCCCGCTCCCACGCGCTGCGGCGGCCCACGCGGCGGTGGGCGAGGACCGCCTCCGCGATCTGGGCGCCGACCGGGTAGACCGGGTTGAGGGAGGTCATCGGCTCCTGGAAGATCATTCCGATGCCCTGGCCTCGCACCTCCTCGAGATCACGCTCGCTCAACCCGACCAGGTCCTGGCCCTCGAACACGATCTCGCTTCCCTGCTCGATCCGCCCGGGGGGATCGATCAAGCCGAGGATCGATAGGGCGGTCAGGCTCTTGCCGCAACCCGACTCGCCGATGAGCCCGACCGTCTGCCCTGCTTCGATCTCGAAGCTCACCCCGTCGACTGGACGGGAGACGGTACTTCCACCATGGAACCAGGTGCGCAGATCGCGGACGCTCAGGAGGGCCACGGGCGCCTCATCGGTACTCGCGCAGGCGCGGGTCGAGAAAGTCTCGTAGGCCATCGCCGATGAGCGCATAGCCGACGACGGCCATGACGATGGCAATGCCGGGCGACAGCAGCAGCCACGGCGCCGTAAAGAATCTGGATTGGCTGCCGCTCAGCATGGCGCCCCACTCGGGGGTGGGTGGCTGGGCCCCGAGGCCCAGGAAACCGAGGCTCGCGAGCCCGACGATCACCAAGCCCATCGCCATCGTGGTGGTGATGATGAGGGGCGTCATTGCATTCGGCAGGATGTGCAGCAGGATGACGCGGGCCGGTGAGCCACCCAGCGCCTCCGCCGCAATGACGTACTCCTCCTGCCGGATCGCCAGCACCATGCCGCGCATGAGGCGGGCGTAGAACGGAATGCCCGCGATCCCGAACGCAATCAGCACCTGCGTAATCCCCGGACCCGTGATCGAGATGACCAGCAGCGCCAGCAGCAGAGCCGGAAACGCGAAGATGGCGTCCATCGCCCGCATGATGAGGCTGTCCGCGAACCCTCCCGCATAGCCCGCGATCAGCCCCAGGGTCGCACCGGCCGAAGCGGCGATGGTCACCCCGAGCAGGCCCATCACCAGCGACACCCTGGCACCGAACAGCAGTCGGCTCATCTGGTCTCGGCCGAGCTCATCGGTTCCGAGCCAGTGCTCGGCCGATGGCGGCTGGAGGGTATTCGCGAGGTCGATATCGGTCGGCGAGTAGGGCGTCAGGAACGGGGCGAGCAGCCCAGCCATGAACAGCGCGGTAACGATCAGCAGGCCGATCCGCACGTTCGACGATCGTTGGACCGCCGTGACGATCCCGCGCGGGCCTGTCCCGATACGGCGTCGTGGAGCGGACCGTGGTGGCGCGTCGGCGGTCGCCGACTCGTCCGCGTCGTGGGTTCGTTTGGTGATGCGAGCGCTCATGCGTGGGCCTGCATGGTGGCGAGAATCCGCGGGTCCAGTCGCGCCTGGACGACATCGACGATCGAATTCACAGTCACGTACAGCAACGCGATCGCGATGACGGTGCCCTGCACCACCGGGTAATCCCGGACCTGCAGCGAGGTGAACAGATAGTTCCCCACGCCGGGCCAGGAGAAGACGATCTCGACCAAAACGCCGGCCGTCAGCAGGGAGACGAGCTCGAGACCGAAGACGGTCACCATGGGGTTGAGCGCGTTGCGCACGCCGTGGCGCATGACCACCTGCCGCCGGCCGAGGCCCTTGGCCCGGGCAGCGCGCACATGGTCCTCACCGAGCACTTCGAGCAGGCTGCCCCGCATGAGGCGCGTCCAGAAGGCGATCGACGGCAAAGCGAGCGCCACCGCCGGGAGGGCGAGGTGATGCAGGGCCTCCAGCGCCACCTCCGGTCGCCCGGCCAGCAGTGCATCGACCAGGACGAACCCGGTCACGGAGGTGAGGCTGGTCTGGATGTCGAGCCGATTCCCGAGTGGGAAGAGGTCGAGCAGGAAGGCGAAGATCCATAGGAACATCAGGCTGACCCAGAACACGGGCAGTCCGACGATGACCGATGAGGTAAACCGCGATACATAGTCGAATGCCGATGCGCGCCGCACGGCGGCGACGATGCCGACCGGGATGGCGATGAGCAGCTCCAGGATCAGGGCAGCCAGGGCGAGCTCGATGCTCGCCGGGAGTCGCGAGACGAGATCCTCGACCACCGGTTGGCCCGTGCGGATTGAGGTGCCGAAGTCGAACTGTGCGAGATGCTGGAGATAGATCCCGTACTGCGCCCAGATCGGCTCGGACAAACCCAGGTACTCGCGGATGCGATCGACCTGCGCCGGCGTGGCGGTGGGGGGCGCCATGGCCGTCGCCGGGTCGCCGGGTACGAGACGCACGATGAAGAAGGTGGCCGTCACAACCACCAAGGCCGTCAGAAATCCACTGGCCAGCCGGTTGACGCCGAATCGGAGCATCTCCCTCAGCGGGCGCAGTGACGGGCTGGATGGCCGTGTGCCATGGGCTACTCCTCAACCCACACGTCGAGGAAATGGTACGCCGCCGTCTCGATGCCGTGCACGTTCTTCGCCACGGCACGGACCACCTCGGTGTGCGCCAGCGGGACGTACGCCACGTCGTCGTACAGCGTCTGTTGCATCTCCCCGAAGATTTCGAGCAACGTGTCGGGATCGGTCGTCGTCACCATCCGACCGAACAGCTCCATGAAGGCCGGGTGCTGCGCGGCGTAATTCGATCGCGAGGTCCAGCCTGCCAGCATCCCCACGGGGTTCCCATCGCTGCCGGTGAGGTTGAGTGCCATCTGGAATGGATAGTCTTCGCGTCCGGGAGGCCCGAAGCCTGATTGGAACATCGTCGGCCCATCGATCTGGTTCAACGTGACCCGGAATCCGGCCTCCTGCAGTTGCGCCTGGAGCGCCTGTGCCAGGAGCTGGTGATTCAGGCCGACCGGCGGCGTGGAGAACGTAAAGGTGAGGTCGACCCCGTCGGGGAAGCCGGCGGATGTCAACAGATCGCGGGCGGCCGCGGGATCATACGGATACCAGGTCAGGTCGTCGCGGTAGCCCGGGAGCCCGGGGAACAGGCCGAACGTCGGGGTCACCGTTGCGAAGGGCGACAGCTCGCCAACGATGCTGTCCATGTCGATCGCCTGGCTGATTGCCTGCCTGACCTCGGGGATGCCCGTCACCGGGTCGTCGTAATTGAAGGCGATGAAGCTGCCGAAGATCGGGGGCACGGTAAGGAGGTTGATGTCGGGATCGTTCTCGAGCTGGGCAATCTCGGGACCGGAAACGTCGAACATATGGATCTCGCCGGCCTTCAGCGCCAGCAGGCGGGCACCGGGATCCGGCATCACCCGCAGGATCCAGCGGTCGAGAAGCGGGAGACCCTCATCCCAGTAGTCGTCGTTGCGGACCAGGGTGACGGCGTCATTCGAGCGCTCGGCGAACATGAACGGCCCCGTGCCGGCGCCGGCCGGGTCCTGGCCGAATCCCTCGGGGTCTGCGCGAATCACGTCGGGGTTGACCGCCGCGAACCCACCCTGCTCGTCGGCGAGCACGAACTCCATGTCCACCACCGGCTCGCTCAGGGTGAGACGGACCGTCATCTCGTCCACCGCCTCGATCGCCGTGACGACGCCGGGGTTGCCCCGCGCCCAGCTTGCCCATAGCTCACCGCCGTTGTGGAACTCGTTGTCGGGATATGCCTGGAGCTCGAGCGTGAAGACCAACGCCTCTGCCGTCAGGGGCGATCCGTCGTGGAACATGACGCCCGGCCGGATGTGAATCGTGTACTCCAGCCCGTCATCCGAGACGTCGACCCCCTCGGCATACCCGGGCAGGAACTCACCGTACTCGGTCGGGTGCCGCCGAAGGGGCGCTTGGTAGATCTGGAGGTTGGCGAACGTCTGCGAGCTCAAGGGATCCATCGGCAGCATCTCGCCGACGGCCATCACGAAGGTGCCGCCGCGGCCAGATTCCCCACTCGCGTCGGGGGTGAGGCTCGATGTCGGAGCCGCCGAACCTGCGTCGGAACCCGAGGCAGACGGGGACGCCACCTGCTCTTGGCCGCACGCCGCGACCAGCATGACGAGCGACAGCGTCATGCCCAGCCCAACCGGGCCTCTGAGAAGTGTGCGGCCAGTGAAGGCACGCTCGGGGGAACGTAGACGACTGGTACCGCGCATCATCTGCTCTGCCTCCGCTCCGGTACGCGTTCTGCAAGACAGAACACGATTCTGGTAGCAAGTCTCCCAGCCGAAGGCGGCAATTGTCAAGTCTCATGGGTTCGGTGCGGGTTGGTCTCCGGCCGCCCGCGCGAGCATCAGTCGAGGGTCGTGCCGATGGTAACAGCAGTCTCGATCAGTGCCGCGGCATAGGCTTCGACCCGGCCGGCGTCCATGCGCGATGAGGGTACGGCGATGGCAGCCGCCGCTCGGGCGCGGCCCCGCTGATCACGAATCGCCACGCCGATGGCGGTCACGTCATCCTCGCTCTCGCCGGTGTTGGTCGCGTAACCGCGTTGAGCCACTTCGGCCAACTCCGCCTCCAACTGCGCCCTGGTCACGACTGACTTGGCGGTGAGGCCGATGAGCCGCTCGTCGGGGAGGAGCGCCCGTAGCTGCTCCTGCGACAGTGCGGCCAGGAGAGCCTTTCCTCCCGCGGTACAGTGCGCCGGCAGCAACATGCCGGTCCTGGACGTCACGCGCAGGGCGCGTGAACTCTCGACGCCGTCGATGAATCGTGCCCCGGATCCTTCGAGCAGGAGCAGGTGAACCGTCTCGTCGACCGCGGCGTTGAGGTGCTCAAGGTGCGGGCGGGCAGCCTGTCGAAGGTCGAGGTCGCGCACCGCCTTCAGCCCGATCTCGATCAAGGCAGGTCCGGCGCGGTACATCCGCCGCTCGTCATCCTGCATCGCGAAGCCGCGGTACTGGAGCATGCTCAGCAGCCGGTGAGCCGTTGAGGGGGCGACGCCGATCAGCTCGCCGGCATCCGAAACGCCAAGCGTCGCATGCTCCCGGAATCCGAGCAGCAGACGCAGCGCGTTGTCCACCGATTCGATCGGGTACTTCGGCTTCTCGCCGAGCATGGCCGACTGGCTCGAGTCGGCTCGAGACGCTGGTTGCCGATTTCGAATCTGCGCTGCAGAATGAGATTCTGCTCTGGTAGCCATCGGAGCTGAGTATGGCAGGTCTAACAGGAGGCCGGTAGATGGAGCGTCTCGAACTCGAGGCCTGCGACGAGATCATCGTCACGACGCTCGTTGAGAACACCATCGACGCCTTCATGCCCGATCAGGGCGCCGCGCAGCGATTCCGCGATGGGACGGCAGTGGGCAACCGGGTCAGCCGTCTGATGGAGGGGGGGTTCGTCAACGAGCATCCTCGATCAGAACATGGATTCGCCGCGCTGGTATCCGTCGCCGCTGGGGACCGGAGGCATACGATCCTCTTCGACGCCGGGCGAACGCCCGACGGCCTCGCCCACAACATCCGATGCTTTGGCATCGAGCCGCGTGACATCGAAGCGATCGTCGTCAGCCACGGCCATTTCGATCACGCCACGGGCTTGGACGGCCTCTCAGATATGTTGCGCCGCAGCGGGCTCCCGATCCTCATCCACCCGGACTTCTGGCATCGGCGGCGCCTACTGCTGCCTGGCCGAGAGCCATGGGAGCTGCCCACAACCAGCCGTAACGCATTACTCGAAGCTGGGTTCGACGTCATCGACAACGCACAGCCGTCGTTCGTCCTTGATGGGTTGGCCCTCGTCACCGGTGAGATTGATCGGACGACGGACTTCGAACCCGGGTTCCCATTTCAGGAGGCGTGGCGCGCGGATCACTGGGAAGCGGATCCGCTGGTGCTTGATGACCAAGCGCTGATCCTGAGCCTGGGGGACCGGGGTCTGGTTGTTTTCACCGGTTGCGGCCATGCCGGGATCGTGAACACACTCCGCCACGCGCAGCGCATCACCGGAATCGACCGGATCCACGCTGTGATGGGCGGGCTGCATCTGAACGGTCCGTTGTACGAAGCGCTCATTCCGCAGACATGTGCTGCGCTTCACGAGTTCGCTCCAGCGATGATCGCGCCCGGCCACTGCACCGGCTGGCGGGCACTGCATCGGTTCGGAATCGAGTTTCCCGATGTCTTCGTCCCGAACGCGGTCGGCACGCGCTACGTCCTGCGCGCCGAAGATTCTGCGCCCGGACGGTGACGGCGGCGCGCGACTTCACCGCGGCGCTCGGGGGGATTCTTCCCGCTGGAGGCTGGACGGCGCATCCGGACACCCTCCGGCGCCTGAGTCGAGACCAGGCAGGGATCCTCGAGCCCGGACATCCCGCGGCTGCGGCGTTCCCGACCAGCACCGATGAGGTCGCCTCCGTCATGAAGCTGGCGTCCGACTGCGGCGTGCCGATCGTGCCGCGGGGCGCCGGCACCGGCCTCGCCGGCGGCGCCAACGCAGTCGACGGCTGTGTCGTGCTCTCGCTGGAGCGAATGAACCGCCTCCTCGAGCTGGATCCGGCGGACATGGTGGCTGTGGCGGAGCCCGGCGTGATCACGGCTGACCTGGTGCGCGCAGCAGACAGCGTCGGACTGATGTATGCGCCCGATCCATCGAGCTACGAGATCTCCACCATCGGCGGCAACCTCGCGACCAATGCCGGGGGACTGCGATGTATCAAGTACGGCGTGACGCGAGACTCGGTGCTTGGACTCGAAGTCGTGCTGGTCGACGGGACGGTCATCCGGACCGGCCACCGCTCGGTCAAGGGAGTGGTCGGATACGACCTGACGGCGCTCTTCGTGGGCAGCGAGGGGACGCTCGGGGTGATCACGCGCGCGATGCTGCGGCTCCGACCCCGGCCGCCGGCCTCGGCAACCCTTGTGGCGTCCTTTTCGACCCTGGTCGATCTGATGCGGGCAGTGGAGGCGATTCGCGCGCTCGGCGTGACGCCGTCCGTCCTTGAACTCATGGATCGAACCGTGGTCAATGCGGTGGAGGACTGGCGGCGCCCGGGCCTTGATCGCTCGGCTGCCGGAACGCTGATCATGCGCTCGGACTCGTCCGCCGCGGAAGCGGAGCTAGCCGCCGTGGCAGGAGCGTGCCGTCAAGCCGGCTGCGTTGAGGTTCTCGTGTCGTCCGATGCGGTCGAGGCCGAGGCCCTGATGGATGCACGGCGCGCAGCCCTTCCGGCACTGGAGCGACGCGGACGGTGGATGCTGGAAGACATCGCCGTCCCGCTCGGGGCGGTCCGTGAAGCGGTTGAAGAGATCCAAGTCGTCGCGAATGACTACCGGGTCGAGATTGGGACGTTCGGGCACGTCGGCGATGGCAACCTTCACCCCACGTTGGTGTGGGCGGCAACGGATGCCGAGGCTGAACGGAGAGCTCGCGATGCGGCCGAAGCGATCCTCGCAATGTCGCTTCGTCTGGGAGGCACCGTCTCCGGCGAGCATGGGGTCGGGGTGCTCAAACCGGCCGCTGCCGCTGGCGAACTGGATCGTGCGGCGCTCGCCCTTGCTCGCCGGATCAAGGACCTCGTTGACCCTCAGGGACTCCTCAACCCGGGGAAGTTCCCTTCGTCACTCGCGCCCGGTAGAGCTCAGGCTTCCCCAGGCGCGTCGCTGGCCTGAGCGGCCACCATGCCGCGAATCTCATCGCGCGACACGGAGAGGTCAGGATGATCACCCTCGATATGGCGCGCCACCGCGCCCTCCAGGGCAGAGTCATCGTCGGCCGCTACCTCGTGGCCACACTGGCAAGTCAGTTGCCTCGTCATCTCCGAGCTACCTCCAGAATGGATTTCTGTAGAACAGAACGCTAGCACACCGCTCGCGGCGTCGCCAGGGCTTGCGGAACGTTTCACAGGGCCGAGGAGACGCGCCGGCTTGGCTTCGAGCGCAGCAGGCGGAGATTGCGGGGCGTTGGAGACTGTAGGACTAGGTGGTGAGGGCTCGAAAGGTCTTGGTCTCTTGACCGTTTCACGCACAGGCGGATGATTCGACGACGTCCGCGCAGCTCCGTGCGCTGCCTCCGACCCTGGTGCACCCGATCGGCGGGCTCATGGTGCTGCTCGTGGTCCAGGTTCTGAACGTCTACAAGCCGCGGGGCCTGACGCCGTATGGCTGGCGCAGGCAGCAGGCGGAGCGGCATGGTGCGG
>JBPCOK010000165.1:0-5006 GCA_051000335.1 Candidatus Limnocylindria bacterium
AGACCGTCATGGTCTTCGGCCAGATGAACGAGCCCCACGGCGCCCGACAGCGCGTCGGCCTGACGGCGCTGGCCATGGCCGAATATTTCCGCGACGAGGAGGGACGCGACATCCTCCTGTTCATCGACAACATCTTCCGCTTCACCCAGGCCGGGTCCGAGGTGTCCGCACTGCTGGGCCGCATGCCTTCCGCCGTGGGCTACCAGCCGACGCTGGCGACCGAGATGGGTGATCTCCAGGAACGCATCACCTCGACCAAGAAGGGCTCGATCACCTCGCTCCAGGCCATCTTCGTGCCGGCGGACGACTACACCGACCCGGCGCCGGCGACAACCTTCGCGCACCTCGACTCGACAATCCGCCTCGAGCGGTCGATCGTGGAGCTCGGCATCTACCCGGCCGTGGACCCCCTGACCTCGACCTCGACCGTGCTCGATCGGCGCATCGTCGGAGACGAGCACTTCGAGGTTTCGCGGGAGGTCCAGCGGACGCTCCAGCGCTACAAGGATCTCCAGGACATCATCGCCATCCTCGGCATGGACGAGCTCTCCGAGGAGGACAAGGTGTCGGTGGCGCGGGCGCGCCGTCTCCAGCGCTTCATGAGCCAGCCGTTCAACGTGGCCGAGCAGTTCACGGGCCGTCCCGGTGCGTACGTGGAGCTCAAGGACACCGTGCGCGGCTTCGGCGAGATCCTCGAGGGCAAGTACGACCAGCTGCCGGAGCAGGCCTTCTTCATGGCCGGCAAGATCGAGGACGTGGTCGCCAACGCCGAGAAGATGGGCTGACATGCCGCTTCAGCTTGAGGTCGTCTCGCCCGAGCGCCGCGTCTTCACCGATGAGGTGGACATGGTCATCGTCCCCGGGCGCAACGGCCAGCTCGGCATCCTGCCGCACCACACGCCGCTCATCAGCTCGTTGGGCGTCGGTGAGCTGCGGATCAAGAAGGGCGGCACGGAGCAGTCGCTGCTGATCAGCGGCGGCTTCGTGGAGGTCCGGCCGGACAAGGTCATCATCATGGCCGACCTCGCGGAGCATTCCGACGAGATCGACGAGGCAAAGGCCGTCGAGGCGCGACGCCAGGCCGAGGCGGAGCTGCAGCAGTCGAAGGACCCGGTCGACATCGCGCGCGTCCGGGCATCGCTGCAGACCGCGCTGATGCGCGAGCGGATCGCCACCCGCCGCCGATCTCGGGGGTGACCTGTGGGCGCCATTCCGACATATGCTCGACCCGTGCGCAGTTGACCGGCTGGGTCCCCTCGTTCTGACAAGTGCGCCCGTGCCGAACGTTAGCGAGTGCGGTCGCGTCGGCAGTCCTGCCTCTACGCTCAGACCGCGCCCCGCGGGCGCCGCGCGATCGGCTACTGCGTCCTCAGCGCGCAGATGTCAGGAGCCGGACCGAGCCGCAGCCTCTGATGGCTCACTCGTGGTCCCTTACGGTACGATCGGTGCATGGAAGACACGCCGGCTCAGGACGCGCCGATGACACCCGAGGAGGCCGAGCGCGCGCACCTGCGCGGGCCGGAGGGGAAGCCCGATCCCGGCCATCGGCGCATGCAGGAGCTTCGCAAGATCGGCCGCGAGTACCCGTTCATCTGCCCGGTCGACTTCAAGCCGCACAGGGGCTCTCCGCCAGGGGAGGACCCGAACCTGGACCCGACCTTCGTCGCGAACCACCGCGAGGACGATGGCGCCCATTACCTGGATTGATCGGCGGCCGGATCGGCCATGCTGAGCTGCGACCAGTGCGGCACCCGGATGGCCCAGCTGCCCGTTCGGATCGAGGTGGTCCGGGAGACCGGCCCGATCGGGCTGCCTTCCACGCCGGCCCATGGCGAGACCGTGAACTTCACGAAGCCGTATCGGTTCTGCTCGTCCGATCACCTGTACCTGTGGGCCCGTGAGGCGCAGATGATGATCTGCAATCGTGAGCCGACGCCGTTCGAGGCGGGCATGCAGCCGTACCTGCCCTCGCGCCACATGGGCGGTCGCGTCGGCCTGTGCGACGGCCATCACACCGGCGGCCACGAGTGGAAGGAAGCGTATCCCGGCTAGACTGCACGCTTCCAATGCAGAAATTCGTGATCACCGGTGGTGTGCCGCTCTCCGGCGAGGTGCGGATTGCCGGTGCCAAGAACGCCGTCCTGAAGATGATGGCCGCGGCCGCGCTGACGGGCGAGACCTGCCTGCTTCGGAACGTCCCGAACATCAGCGACGTGGCGATCCTGCGCGAGCTGCTGTCCGACATCGGCTTCGAGGTGCGTCGCGTCAATGGCGATGCCCTCGAGATCAGGGCCACGGATGCGGAGTGGCCATTCGTGCCACTCGAGGCGGGCGTCAAGCTGCGCGCGAGCTTCATCCTCCTGGGGCCGATGCTCGCCCGATTCGGCCGCGTGATCCTGCCCAACCCGGGTGGTGATCGGATCGGGCGTCGGCCGGTGGATCTCCATGTCGCGGCCCTCGAGCAGATGGGGGCCACGATCAGCTACCGCAACGGGTACTACTACGCGTCAGCGCCTCCCGAGGGGCTGCACGCCGCACGGATCGAGTTTTCGACCGTGACGGTGATGGGCACCGAGAACGCCATGCTTGCCGCAACGCTGGCCGCGGGTACCACCGTGCTCGACAATGCCGCGCGGGAGCCGGAGATCGATGACCTCATCGTCATGCTGCAGGGAATGGGGGCGAACATCGCTCGGACCGGCGAGCGCCGGATCGAGATCGAGGGCGTGCCGTCGCTGCACGGTACGGAGCACCACGTGCTCGGAGACCGGCTGGAGGCCGAGACGTTCGCCATCGCTGCCGCGGCCACCGGTGGCAGCGTCGTGACGCGCGGCGTCGATCCGTCGCACCTCGGGGCGTTCCTGGCCGTCTGCGACCAGATGGGGATCGGCTACGAGGCCGATGCCGAGGGCTCGTCGCTGACCGTGCACGGAGCACGGAACGATGGGCTCCGCGCCGTCGACGTGCGGACGGACCCCTATCCCGGCTTCGCCACCGACTTCCAGGCGCCGCTCTCGGTCCTCATGACGCAGGCCAGCGGTGTCTCGACCATCCACGAGACGATCTTCGAGGATCGGCTGGACCACCTGCTCGAGCTGGTGAGAATGGGCGCCGATGTCGAGCGGGTCGATGAGCACCGCGCCCGGATCACCGGCCCGACGAAGCTGTACGGGGCCGAGGTCGGGATCGCGGACCTGCGCGCCGGCGCCACCCTGATCCTGGCGGCCCTCACGGCAGGCGGGACGAGCGTCATCTCCGGGATCGAGCACGTGGACCGCGGCTACGAGCAGATCGAGGCCAAGCTGGTGGCTCTCGGCGCGCGGATCAACCGGATCGAGGCCTAGGGCCGCGCGGGCTGACAGTGGGGACACCAGTAGGTCAGGCGCGTTAGCTCCCCCTGCCGGCGCATCTCGATCGGCGTTCCGCAGCGCCGGCACGGTCGACCGGCCCGCCCGTACACCCACAACCCCTGGCCGGGGACTGCGAGCCCCGTCGTGACGCGAGCCCCGCCACGCAGGTTGGCCTTGAGGAGCCGGCGGGCGGATCCCAGCGCGGCCTCGAGCTCCGTATCGGTGACGCGGGCCACCAACGCCCACGGATCCAGGCCCGTCAGGAAGGCGACCTCCGACTTGTAGACGTTGCCGATGCCGGCGACCGCGCCCTGGTCGAGCAGCGCGTACCCGAGCTCGGCCGAATCGCGCTCTCGGAAGCGGCGCAGCGCCTCCTCCATGTCGAAGGTGCTGGACAGCAGGTCGGGACCAAGCGTGCTCAGCGGCACGGATCGGCGCAGCTCGGTCTCGGTCAGCAGCTCCACGACCGGGGTATTGAAGGCGACCATGACGGAGTCCGCGGTCTCGAGAATGGCGGTCGCCTGCCGTGCCGGCTTCCGCCAACGCTCCCCGGGACGGTATCGATGCCACGATCCGGTCATCCGCAGGTGGCTGCGAATCGTCAGCCCGTTGTCGAAGCCGATGAGGAGGTGCTTGCCCCGCGCCTCGACCGTCGTCACCGCGGCGCCGATCAGCCGGGACAGATCGGGAACGCGCCGCAGTCCCGGCTGGGCCTGCGCTCGAGCCGTCACGATCTGTCGACCGGCGAGGGCGGCACGCAGCACGGTGGCCGTGCGAAAGATCGTGTCGCCTTCGGGCATCGGCTCATTCTGGCGATAAGCGGCTGGTACGTGCCGCGTAACCATCACCGCGCGATCCTTCGGCCGATGAACTGGATCAGGTTCGGTCGGAACGTCCGTGCGATCAGGCTCAGGTCACGCCTGCGCCAGGCCGATGTCGCCGATCGGGCACATGTCAGCCGATCGACCGTCTCCCTCCTCGAACGGGGCCAGGCGGCACGCCTCACGCTTGCGGGCGTCGAGCGCATCCTCCACGCGCTCGGTGCGGAGATGACTGCGACGATCAGGTGGAACGGGGCCGAACTGAACCGCCTCCTTGATGCCGATCACGCGAGCCTGGCGGCGGCAATCAAGGCGGACCTCGAGCGCTGGTCATGGGTCGTGCGAACCGAGGTCAGCTTCAACCACTACGGGGATCGTGGCCGGATCGATCTGCTCGCCTGGCATGCTCCCAGCCGCGTCCTGATGGTGGTGGAGATCAAGACGGACCTCGTCGACGTCCAGGATCTGCTCGGTACCATGGATATCCGCGTGCGAATTGCGCCCCGCCTGGCGGGTCAGTTTGGGTGGAACGTGCGAGCGGTCGTCCCGGCAATCGTGTTCCTCGAGGACCGAACCACCCGACGACGGCTGGCAAGCCACGCCGTGCTGTTTGATCGGTTCTCACTGGTCGGCAGGGCGGCGATCAGCTGGATCCGCCGGCCGGACGCGCAGCAGCCGCCGCCAGGCGGCGTCCTCTGGTTCCACTCCCTGCCAAGCGCCCGGGTGATGCGCATTAGCGGGCAGCGGGTCCGGATCGGGCGGTCCAGCCGCGTTCGTTGAGCGTGGCGAGCCTTGCCTCGGCCGCCCGCCCGCAGCTTTGACTCGCTAACGCCTC
>JBPCOK010000032.1:0-3804 GCA_051000335.1 Candidatus Limnocylindria bacterium
GCTCCCGAGGGCCCGAAGGCCGTGCCGGGCACCACGCCGACACGCTCCTCCTCGAGCAGTCGCTCGGCGAAGGCGGTGTCGTCCATGCCGGTCGCCTCGGACACCTTGGGGAAGCAATAGAAGGCGCCCATCGGCTCGAAACAATGCAGCCCGATCTGGTTGAAGCGATCGGTCATGTACCGTCGCCGGCGGTCGTACTCGGCGCGCATGGCCTGCACGTGCGACTCGCCGCTGCGGAGCGCCTCGATGCCCGCGTACTGCGCCGGGGTCGGCGCGCACATGATCCCGTACTGGTGGATCTTGGAGATCCCCTCCATGAGCTCGGCCGGGGCGGCCACGTAGCCGATGCGCCAGCCGGTCATCGCGTAGCTCTTGCTGAATCCGCCGAGCAGGATCGTGCGGTCGCGCATACCGGGCAGTGCGCTGAAGGCGGTGTGCTCGTGGTCGCCATAGACCAGGCGATCGTAGATCTCATCGGAGTAGACGAGCAAGTCATGACGGTCGGCGACCGCTGCGATGGCCTCGAGCTCCGTCCGATTCAGCACGGCGCCGGTGGGATTGTTCGGGTAGCCGAGGAAGATCCCCTTCGTGCGGGGCGTGATCGCACGCTCGATCATCGGGGCCGTGACCCGGAAGTCGGTCTCGTCCGTCGTGCTGACCGCGATCGCGCGGCCATCGGCGAGCTCGATGCACGGCGCGTACGCAACGAAGCACGGCTCGTGGTAGATGACCTCGTCGCCCGAGTTCAGGGTCGCCCGCAGAGAGGCGTCCACGCCCTCCGATGCGCCCACCGTGATGACGAGCTCGGTCCGTGGGTCGTAGCTGACGCCATACCGATCGCGAAGGTTCGCCGCGATCAGCTCGCGCAGCTCGATCATCCCTCCGTTGGCCGTGTAGTGGGTCTCGCCTGCCTCGAGACTGTCGATCGCGGCGCGCGTGATCGGCTCGGGAGTCGTGAAGTCAGGCTCACCAATCGTGAGGCTGATGACATCGGTCATCTCCGCCAGCATGTCGAAGAAGCGCCGAATGCCGGATGGCGGGATCGCGCGCACCGTGTCGTTCAGGAAATCGGCGGTGGCGCGGCGCGGCGGCGGCTGGGTCGTCATCGGGCCAAGTCTAGCGGCCCGGGAAGGGGGCAGCGAGCGGGTCAGCCCTCGCTCACGTAGTCCTCCACCCGGCGTCGCGGACCATCCAGGTCACCAGCGGGGGCGTGACCAACGTCGCCGGCCCGCGGCGGACGGACCACCATGTCGAACAGTGGTGCGGATGCCGATCCGTCGATGCGCGCGGCGGCAACTCGGACGAGGTGGAATCGCGGGCTGGTGGAGCGGTTCAGCCAGCTGAGGGCGGCGGCGTGCGTGTCGCCCGGGTCGCCCGCGATCCAGACCACGGTTCCTCCGTCCTGAACGGCCGCGATGCGCAGAAGCACGCCGAGCTTCTCGTCGGTGGAAGCACCGACCTCGCAGACCACGCAGACCGGGCCGCCCTCGGCAACGGATCCGAGCGCGATGTTGGCATCCGTCGCCTCGAGCGTCACCGACGCGACACCCAGAACCTCGGCGATGGCGGCACCGTTCGCGGCCAGCCAGGTCGCCATGGCCTGCCCATCCGCCCAGATCTCGGACGCGCGAATCCTCGTCAGGCGACCGACCACCGCGGTCGGGGGCGTGGACCGCGGCGCCGCGCCGGGCCAGGCGGGCTCGTCGTCCACCGCCGGCGTGGCGTCGGGCGCAGGTGCCGAGTGGGCGAACGGTGAGGTGCCTGCCGGTCGCGGGCTCGCGGCCAGCGAGCGGCCGGCGGCTTCCATCGGGAAGGGCCGCTCGTCGCGTGCAGGCTCGGCAGGGGTGCTGGGCGTCGGATCAGTCATGGTCATGCACTCGTACGGCTCGGTTGTTCGGCAGCTTGAGCGCAGTCTGGAACGCAGTCGGATTGTTGTGATCGGTACCTTCGTTCGCGGAGCCGCGGACTCCGGGGCGGCTATCCTCCCGGAAGGTATGCGCGCTCCCCGGCCTCGACGCGAATCGCGAGCCGGTTCTCGGGCCACGGCAGCGGGCAGGTCGCGAACGGCGTGAAGACGCACGGGGGGTTGTAGGCCCGGTTGAAGTCCACGACCACCGTGCTCTCGGCGTTCGGCGGCTCGGTGTACAGGAAGCGGCCGCCACCGTAGGTCTCCGATCCGTTCGTCGCGTCGCCGAAGACGAGCCACAGCTCGCCGCGCTCGCCCCCTTCCAGCGCCTGGAGGCGGAAGGACGCGCCGTCACGCTCGAACACCACGTCGCCCGGGGACGGTTTCGTCTCGGCCGTCCCGACGACATCGGGGACGGCCACCGTTCGATCGGCAGCACGCTCGAAGCGCGCCTCGACACACCAATCCGGATCGACCTCCCAATGGTCGATGCCGTCGAATGCATGCCGCGGCGGCGCATCGAGATCCCACGTGCGCAGCGCGAGGCGGCCCCCGCGCTCGATCACGCAGCTGCGCAACGACCCGAGCTCGAGAAGCGTGGCCTCGCCGTGCTGATCGTCCACCAGCCGGAGGCCGTCCACCGGCGCGGCGGCATGCGTCCATTCGCCCTCCGCCGTGACGGTCCCGGACTCCACCGTCAGCGTGCCCGCCAGCGCCGGACCGCCGGGCAGCATGACGTCGGTATCCGCCGCGCTGCCGACCCGGTTCACCCCGTCGCGCAGCCAGTCGAGGCCGGCGAGCGTGAGCCAGCTCATGTCACGGCGCAGGGCGGCGTAGCGCTGCGCGCGCCACGCTTCCACGATGCGGCGATGCGCTCCGCCCTCGGTCATCGGGCAGGCAGGAAGATCAGCGTCGGTGCCGTTCCCGGACCGATGCGAACGTACGTGGACGGACTGCCGGTGACGGGATTCGTGGTCGACGCGCGACCGGCACTGGTTGTGCCATCCAGCACCATGGCGATCGGGCCCTCCCCGAAGCGCGCCAGGCAAGCCGCGGCGTAGCCCTCGGTGCTGGGCTCGGCCAGGATCAGCGTGCTGCGGCCGAGGGCGATGCGCCGGCAGTACGCGCCGAGCAGGTCATCGGCAGCGGCGTCGGTCCACTGGTCGCCAAGCGCGGGCGCCAGGTCCGCGGCGGCGCGCTCAGCGTCGACCGTGGCGATCACCAGGCCGCGCGGCGCCTCGGTCCAGTCGTCGATGGCTCGCGGGAACAGCCCGTGGCTCGCGTCCGAAACGTCCGGCACGTCGAGCATCTGCGTCGGAGCGTCGCGGACGCCCCACCACACGATCCGGGCGTCGTCGCCGGGCTCTGCGTACAGCCACTGCGGAAACTGCTGCGCCCCGCCCTCGCGCAGGATCCGGTTCAGCGGCCCCTGCTCCGGCACCTGGATGCGGACGTGGCTGATCTCAGGCATGCGCGGTCGGTGCTCGCAGGTCGGCGAAGCCGGCAACCCGCTGGTAGGCATCGGCGACGCGCAGGATGGTGGCCTCGTCGAATGCGCGCCCGATCACCTGCAAGCCGACCGGCAGCCCGTCGGACAGGCCGCACGGAACGCTGACGCCGGGCAGTCCCGCGATGTTCACCGGCAGCGTGCAGGCGTCGTTGAGGTACATGGCCAGCGGGTCGTCCACCTTCGCGCCGATCTTGAACGCGACGGTCGGGGAGGTGGGAGCCAGGATGGCATCCACCGTTTCCAGCACCGCGTCGAACTCGCCCTTGATGAGCGTGCGCACCTGCTGGGCCTTGACGTAGTACGCGTCGTAATAGCCGGCCGAGAGGGCGTACGTGCCGAGCATGATCCGGCGCTTGACCTCGGTACCGAAGCCGCTGCCGCGGGTACG
>JBPCOK010000093.1:0-4065 GCA_051000335.1 Candidatus Limnocylindria bacterium
CGGCGTGGATCGGCGATCAGCTCCGCGTGCGGGAAGAGCCCCGGCAGGTGCTGCTGGTCCCACCAGATGTGGCGACCGGCCGCGGGGTGGAAGAATCCGCGCAACGCGAGACCGACACGTGCCGTCGTCCGGCCGATGCCCTGCACGCCTGCATGGTCGAGCTCGTCGGGGCGGGCATTGCGGCCGCCCAGGAGCGGGAGGAGACGAACGAGGTACGTCGCGCCTCCGATCCCGATCCGGGCAACGAGCGTCCCGTCCATGGTCGGATGGGCGCGCGGGACGGGAAGCTCGGGGTCGACCGCCGCGATCCACTCGACGGCAGCGACCTCCATCTCGACCACGCCGGCGTCCTCCGCGGCGTTCGAAACCTTGAGGACCCAACGGGAGCCGTCATCGGAATCGAGGGCGAAGTTCTGGTCTCGCTCGCTGACGAGGGGTCGTGCCGTGCCGCTCACCCCGAATGTCGCGCGAGCAACCTCGATCGCCTCGCCAGGCGTGAGGGCGGGAGGATCGACGGCGAGGATGTCAGCCGGCTCGGGATTCATCCGGGCGATCCTACCGCCCGCCCACCAACTCCGGCAGGCCGCACGCGCTGAGGGTCCCGGCAGACCGACTCACCGGCGGGTCAACGTTTCGAGGCGGGCGCTATCGGCGTCGACGGTGCGCTAGAATCGGCAACCGTCACCCGCGACCGGCCTGCTTCCGCCTTCCAAACGTTCGTGGCGCGTAGAGGCGCCGGAATCGCGACTGCAAACAGGAGGCACTCAGCGCACCTGATGGCCAGCCAGAACCCGGTGGCGGAGGCTCCGAACATCTGGGCCGTCGCCCAGTCCCAGTTCGACCATGCCGCCGACAAGCTCGATCTCGACGAGGGGATGCGTCGCGTCCTTCGCGTTCCGCAGCGTGAGCTCACCGTCAATTTCCCGGTCACCATGGACGACGGCAGCGTCACGGTCTTCACCGGCCACCGTGTCCAGCACAACGTCAGCCGCGGCCCCGGCAAGGGAGGCATCCGCTATCACCAGGACGTGACGCTCGACGAGGTTCGCGCGCTGGCCATGTGGATGAGCTGGAAGTGCGCCTGCGTGAACATCCCGTACGGTGGGGCCAAGGGCGGCGTGGTCGTCGATCCCAAGAAGCTGTCGATCCACGAGGTCGAGGGCCTCACCCGGCGCTTCACCACGGAGATCAGCCCCCTGATCGGACCCGATCGGGACATCCCGGCGCCGGACGTGAACACGAACGCCCAGACCATGGCATGGATGATGGACACGTACTCCATGCATCACGGCTACACGATCGCCGCGGTCGTGACCGGCAAGCCGATCGCGATCGGCGGCTCGCTCGGTCGGAACGAGGCGACGGCGCGCGGAGCGGTGTTCACGCTTCTGAAGTGGGCGGAGGCCACGCGACAGCCGCTGACCGATCTGCGCGTCGTGATCCAGGGATACGGCAACGCCGGCAGCATCGCGGCGACGCTCCTCCGGGAGGAGGGTGCGACGATCATCGCTGTCAGTGACTCGACTGGCGGAATCCATAACCCGACCGGTCTGGATCCGGCACGCGTGAGCGCATGGAAGGGCGAGCACGGCACGGTCGTCGGATACCCCGGCGCCGACGCGGTCAGCAACCAGGAGATTCTCGAGCTCGACTGCGACATCCTCGTCCCGGCGGCGCTCGAGAATCAGATCACGCGCGGGAATGCTCCGCGGATCAAGGCACAGGTCGTTGCGGAGGCCGCCAACGGCCCCACGACCCCGGAGGCCGATGCCATCCTCCGCGACCGTGGCGTGTTCCTCATCCCCGACATCCTGTGCAACGCGGGCGGCGTGACCGTCAGCTACTTTGAGTGGGTGCAGGACATGCAGAGCTTCTTCTGGACCGAGGAGCGCATCAACCAGAGCCTGAAGGAGATCATGGATCGAGCCTTCGAGTCGGTCCATGAGATGAGCGAGCGCCACGAGGTGGACATGCGCACGGCGGCCTACATGGTGGCCGTGGCGCGCGTCGCCGAGGGCACCATGCTTCGCGGGCTCTACCCCTAGACGACCAGGCGCCGATGCCGCGCACCGGCGCGGCTGCGACGGCATCGGCCCCAGCCAGGAGAGGAGAGCTCCCATGCTTGATCACGAAGAGCGGTTTCTGTTCCGGGAGGAGATCCACAACCTGGCGAACTCGCTGGCCGATCCGGGCCAGCTGGACAACGTGGAGGATCTCCTGGCCGAGGTGACCACGAGTCCTCGATTCGACGCTGACGTTTTCACGCTCGAGCGCTCGCTGCAGGTCATGCTCGGCGGACGGGCCGGATCCACCCTCGTGGGCCTGCTGACCGTCGACCGCGCGGTCTTCGAGGAGCTCGGCGAGATGGGCCTCACGCCGGAGGTGCACGAGAGGCTCGTCTCTTGGCGTGCCCGATTCGGGCTGGTCATCGACAACGCGCTGAACTTCCTGAACAACCCCGACGGGATCCAGGGGCACAACTTCGGGACGCAGCTCTCGCACACCGAGTCCGGCCTCACGCTCCAGGGCCGGTTGACCCTGGTCCGATACAACAACGAGCCCCAGTTCTTCATCGCCGATGCGGACGTCCTGTTCAGCGTGGCCGCCGACATGCTCGAGCGCCTGGGCGAGCACCTGGAGCCCGATATGGTTGACGCGGAGCTCGTCGGACGCCTGCGCGAGGGCGTCGAGCTCGTGGAGCGCCGGACGAAGACGCGGTCCTGAATCCCACGCCACACGGCGCTGAGTCGCCCGGGGTGCCTTCGGACCGCACCGCGGAGCGCAACACCAGCCGGGACGAACCCGCCCGGACCCGCCAACCCGCGATGGCCGCAGGGTAGAGTCGGGCCGTGACGAAGCGGGTATTCCTTGCGGCAACCGGCCAGAATCGCGGCAAGACCACGACGAGCGTGGGGCTGATCGCCGCCATCCGCGAGCGAGGTCTCCGCCTCGGCTTCATGAAGCCGGTGGGCCAGCGATACCTGGTGATCGACGGAACGCGGGCCGACGAGGATGCCGTGCTGATGAGCAAGGTCTTCGGCCTGCCCGACGCGTTGAACGACATGTCGCCGGTCACGCTCCCTCGCCGCTTCACGACGGACTTCATCCTCGGCCGGATCAGCGACGACCTCGAGGGCCAGGTGTGCAGCGCGTACGAGCGCGTGGCTCGTTCCAAGGACCTCGTCGTGATCGAGGGGACCGGGCACGCGGGTGTCGGGGCGGTCATCGGCCTGTCCAACGCCCAGGCAGCCGCCCTCCTCGAAGCGCCGGTCATCATCGTCAGCGAGGGCGGAGTGGGACGGCCGATCGACGAGATCGTCCTCAACCACTCGCTCTTCCGGGCGCACGGGGTCACCGTGCTGGGCGCGGTGGTCAACAAGGTCGACGTGGTATCGCACCCCCAGCTGCCGGACGTGCTGCGCCGCGGGCTTGCGCTGCATGACATCGACCTGCTCGGCTGCATCCCGTACTCCGAGTTCCTCGCCAACCCATCGCTCGAGCTGATCGTCACGCACCTCGACGGTGAGCTGCTCTCCGGGCGCGCGGAGCCGGGCCGCACCATCGGCCACGTGGCCATCGGGGCGATGCAGGCGGAGCACGCGGTGGCGCATCTCGAGGACCGAACGCTGCTCATCACACCCGGAGACCGCGAGGATCTCCTGCGGGCGGCCCTCGCGGCGAACGGCCGGGATCGAACCGCGCCCCTCGTCAGCGGCATTGTCCTGACCGGGGGGTACCGGCCATCGGACGACCTCGTGGACGCGCTCCACGCGGAGGACCTGTTCGCCTATCTCGTCCCGACCGACACGTACCGCACGGCACAGGCGGTCGACGAGATCCTCGTCAAGACGCACGCCAGTGATCGGGAGAAGATCAGCACGATCATCGATCTCGTGCGAGGATCCATCGACGTCAACGCCCTGCTCGAGCGCCTCTAGACCCAACTTCCAGCCCCGATCCGGCAGGTTTGAGCACGAATCGCGGCCGGCGGGCTGCGCGGTTCTGACTACATCCGCGCCGGGTTGATCCCGAGCAGCTCGAAGGCGCGGGTCTGGAGCGGGGTCG
>JBPCOK010000167.1:0-3147 GCA_051000335.1 Candidatus Limnocylindria bacterium
TCCGCGGTGGACGGCGTGCGGTCCGACGCGAGCGCCTGCCCCATGATCGACGACAGCACCGGCTTGAACGGTCGGAGCACCGCCGATCCGACGGCGAGGCCGGCGCGTGGGACGTGGCTGCGCTTGATCGGTCTGCCGGTGGCCCCTTCGTAGGCCTTCGCTGCCTCCACACGCGTCATTGCCTCCGGCCCGGCGATCTCCAGGATCGCTGGTGGGTCATCGGCCTCGAGCACGTGCACGATGACGGCGGCCACGTCATCCACGGCGATATACCGATGCGGCGTTCGGCCCTTGCCGAAGGCTGTCGCGGTCACGAACATCACCGCCCACCACTTCGGCGCCGATGGCCTCGAGTTGGCTGGCGTCAGAGGCCGGTCGGACGAGGGCCCGAACGGGGTGGTCGTGCTGTCGGAGCCGGGCGGCCACCCGCGATCCGAGCATGCCCGTGCCGCCGCAGACGAGGATCATTGGGCTCTCTCGTGTGAGTGAGGATCGGGCATCCGTTCGATGGTAGCCCGACGGCACAACCCCGGCACGCGGCTTCAGTCGAAGGTGACCTCCACCAGTGGCGCCGATGCGACCATGAGGTCAAGGTCCAGCCGCCACAGTCGAGAGATCGACGCCAGCACGCGCTCGCGCTCCTGGCGATCAGTGATCACGCGCGCCGTCGCCGGCAGATCGGCTTGGACGGAGCGCTTGAGGTGGAACGTGAACCCGGGGTTCGCTTTCAGGTTCGCGAGCCAGCCGCGGGGCCGGCCGGGATGGCCGCTGATGATCACTTTGTCGTCGACGTTGTGATAGACGAGCTCGATGCGACGCGCTTCACCGGACTTCCGCCCGGTGGTCGTGATGTCCATCGCCTCGCCGTGCTCCAGCACCTTCGCCACCTGAGGATCCAGGGCGATCACTCGGCCACCGTGACCTTGTGCTCGTCGGCACCACGGACGACGGTGATCTCCAGCGGTCCACTCGTCCCGAGCGCATCGAACATGTCATCGGCGCTTGTGATCTCTTGGCCAGCGACCGCCACGATGAGGTCGCCCTCGGCGATGCCGGCCTTCGCCGCAGGCGAGTCGTCCTCCACCTCGCGCACGAGGAGGCCATCGCGTTCCGGCAGGCCAACGGCGCGGCGCAGCTGGCGCGCGACGTGCGACGGTGCCAGGCCGACGCCGAGGCGGCGCCGTGTCGGCGACTCGCCACGGCCCAGTGCCGTGACCCGGTCACGCAGCGCTTCATCGGCGGCGATCGCCAGGTAGAAGCCGTTGCCGAGCCGGTTCGTGTTGATGCCGAGCAGTTTGCCGTCGAGGTCGACCACCGGCCCGCCCGACGACCCAGGCATCAGCGGCGCGGTGTGCTCGAGAGCGCCGGCCACGCGCCGTCCGCGCGGACCTCGGAAGGATCGGCCCGTCCCGCTCACGAATCCGAACGTGACCCGGGGTCCATGGCCATTCGGATTGCCGAGGGCCACGACGGGTGCGCCGACGCCGGGCGCATCGGTCCCGTACTCGAGCGCGGTCGCGCCATCGGTCGAGGCCTCGAGGATGGCGAGGTCGCCATCGGCGTCGACGCCGACGGCCCTCGCATCGGCGCTCCGTCCATCGGCGAAGGTGACGGTGACCTCGTCACCGTGCAGGTTGTGGGCGTTGGTCAGGATCCGGTTCTCGCCGATCACGACGCCGGAGCCGCCGCGCCATCGGTTGCCGATGCCGACCACGGAAGGTCCGACCTTCTCCGCGATCTGCCCGATCTCCTGTCCCAGCTCAGCCAGGCTTGTCATTGCGTTCTCCAAGGGTAGGATGTGATTTGCAATGCGCAAGTTACTCCTTCGGCAGCCGCTGTCAAGCCCGATGCCCTACGATCGCGGCATGGCCGCTCAGACACCCCTCGCCGCGGCGCTCGAGCGCGTCGGAGACCGATGGAGCCTCCTGCTCATCGAGGCGCTGCTCGACGGCCCGCGCCGCTTCGGCGAGCTGTCGGAGGCGGTCGCCGGCATCGCGCCGAACATCCTGTCCGAGCGCCTGAAGCGCCTGGAGGGGGAGCGGATCGTGCGCGCCACGCCGTACTCCGAGCGGCCGCCGCGGTTCACCTATGCCCTGACCGATGAGGGGCTCGAGCTCGCCGGCGTCCTGCGCCTGCTGGCCGACTGGGGCTCCCGCGGGTCCGCCCATGCCGAGCCGATGCGCCACGCCCTGTGCGGCACGCCCGTCGAGGCCCGCCTGTGGTGCCCGACCTGCGCCCGATCCGTGGAGCGCCCCGAGGCCGATGAGCTCCGCTTCGTCTGACCCGGCTACGAGATTGCGCCGGTTTGGCCCCGTACGGATGTCGCATGTGATGGCACGGAGATCGCAGGTACTTTTCCGAGCATGACCAAGCCGATGATCGGGCGCACGGCCCGACTCCTTCTAGCATTCGCCCTCGTCGCCAGTGTTGGGCTCGGCGTGCGGGCACCCGTCGCCGCGGCCGGCTCGTTCGTCGACGTGGCCGCGTCACCCTTCAGAGGCGACATCGAGTGGCTGGCGAGCCGTGGCGTCACGGCCGGATGTGATCGCGATCGCTACTGTCCCGACGCCACGATGACCCGCGAGCAGATGGCGTCGATGCTCGTCCGCATGTTCTCCCTGCCGCCGACCGGTCGCGACTACTTCGCCGACGACGCGGGGAGCGTGCACGAGGCGAACATCAATCGGCTGGCCGCTGCCGGGATCGCGGCCGGTTGCGGAGCCGGGCGGTTCTGTCCTCGGGCGCCGGTCTCACGTGCCCAGATGGCGTCCTTCCTGGTCCGTGCCGCCGATATCGGCGGTGCCGCGCCCGATTACTTTCTCGACGACGATCGCTCGATGCATCGCGGCGACATCGACCGCGCCGCGATGGCCGGCATCACGGCCGGATGCCATCAGTACGTCTTCTGCTCGTCGATGGCGGTGACTCGCGGTCAGATGGCGGCGTTCCTGCGGCGCGTCGAGCAACCGATCTCGCCGCCATCCCCACTTCCGGCCGTCGGATCACTGCCTGCCTGCCGATACGACGACGTCCTGACGCCGCACGCAGCGACGGAGGATTGGCAGCGGACCGTGTTGGACACGATCTACGCGCTCCCCGCCTCCTATGGGCCTGGCGCCCTCGTCGACTCGGGGTCGGCCGGCCTGA
>JBPCOK010000182.1:0-2961 GCA_051000335.1 Candidatus Limnocylindria bacterium
GCCTACGGATTTCACTCCGCACGCGCCGCGCTCGCGCTCATCCACCTCACCTGCGGACCAGTCAAACTCACGCTCCCACACGAACCGACGTTCGCGTGACCTCACCTACGATCACCCTCGGAGAGCCCCTTTCCAGCGGGATGTGTCCCATCCCGGTGGCTCGTACCACCACCCTGAGTAGCCAATTCCGAACGGTGAGCGCGGGGCGTGGTCCTCCGCGCTCGGTGCGCCCAGCGCGTCAGCGCTGCGTAGGTACTCCGAGGCACGCTCTGTAACCAGTGCCAGCGAGGTAGTCGCCTCGTCCATGTACGCCAAGGCCGTCAAGTGCTCCGGGCGTAGCGCCTCGGGATCCATGAGTTGCTCCTCCCTTAGGTACGTGCAGAATTCGTCTCGTAGCCAGTCCTGAACGGGATCCTCGGTGCTCTGCTTTGCGATCAAACGCGCGGTTTGCTGCCACGAGCGTTGTGGCACTGAGGGAGGGATTTCCCGCCCGTACTCGTATGGAAGCCTGGCACGTGACGCGAGCAGGACGACAGCGTGGGGGTTTGATGTTGCCGGAAGGGTTCGCTGGTAGGTCCGCAACTGATCTGAGTGCGGGTCGGAGCCATGCTTCACCTCGACCCGCACGACGACTGCGTCTGACCAAGCGTCCGCCTCGGGCGAGAACCAGAGTTCTAGGTCGACGCGGCCGCCCTCTACTACAACCTGTGTCCGAACGCGGCGCAGCGCATCGGCGGGCATAGCGCTCAAGGCATCCGCTGCCTCGCCCGTCGCAGAAACCCGCTCGCCACCTCCGGCACGCTGTTGCAAGGGGTCGAGCCACGCCTGCGCCATCGTTAGCCCCAGCTCAGGCCACCGTCTGAGTACCGCGCCGACGCATTCGGTCAGCCGATCTTCGGCTGGTAGCCGATTCTCGCGGGCGACGAGTCGCGACACCTCATTGAAGAGCGACCGAGCCGGGACGAACATCGCCGTGCACGATGCCAGACGCTCCGCCGGTCGACTAGGCGGCACTTCTTGAGCGGGCCTGAGTCACCCATCTTCCGCGGCTGGGAACGAGCGACCTCGTCTGCGGGACGGCGTGTCGCCACCCCGCGCGGTCGGCGCCGGAGCACAAGCCGTGGCGTCCGCCGGCCGACGCGGCGGACATGGTGCAGAAGGCGCGCCGCCCGCGCAAGGCGATACCGGGGTACGGCGCGCCTCGGCTTCTTGAGCGACGGCGCCGTGGAGGCGGCGAGGCCGCGGATGCTGACGGCCGTGTCGCGGTCGGCCATCCGCTGCACGAGCGGCGTGAGGTCGGCATGCCAGGCATCGTCGGTTCGTAGGCGATCTGCTCGATCACACTGCGTCGCGGCGACCTGGACCGCCCTGCGCGAGCATCCGCCACGTGTCGGCGGCCTACTGAACCCGCGCCACCGTACCGCTACGAGAACACGTGCACGCCCATCTCCTCCTGGAGACGTAACGCGCGAGCGATAGCGGACGCGCTCAGCGGTGACCCGTCGGACAGGCGGGCTATGCAGAGATCGTTTTCGTCGTCGCCGTAGCCGACGTATACCGCCTGCCTGCGTTGCTCCACGGCGCGGTTGGCCACGGCCGCTACTGGAATGACCAGCCATCCCAGCCGGGCTGATGCGATTCGGCCGACGACTCGTAGTCCGCTCTTGCCGCGGATCGGCGCCAATGCTGAATGACGGAGCGCGGCACCTGCCGGGAGCTGCGGCATTGACGCTGCGGCGGATTGGGCAACGATTGTCCGGGCGTGCTTCAGCCTGACCATCTCCCCGATTTCCTCAAGCTGACCCCGCCACGCTGAGGCAGCCGCTGCGCGGTCCCATCTCCACCATGCTTTCTGGAGGGTGCCGCCGTCGATGCGGAGTCCGTGCTGCTCGAATCGTTCGCTGAAGGCATCCAGCTTCAGGAACGTGGGCACGATGTGCATGCCCTCGACCTTGCCGACGTACGGTGGCGAGAGCTTGTCGAGGTATTGCCACCCAGGCCGCGGAGCGCAGAACATGGGTCGGGAGCATCCGCGGGCAAGACGCGACGACTGACACCAGGCACCCGGTGTCTCACCGTCGGCGGGAGCCTTGGGCGACGGCGGTGCCCGTAACCCCAGCTCGATGAGCACGAGGGCGAGAGCATGAGGCTCGACGGCCTCGCCGAGCTCGATCTTCTGAATCGACCTGCCAGTCACCTGGGACCGGCCGAGGTTGATGGTGATGTCGCGGGCTAGTGCTTCGCGGGCGAGCGCATCGTCGGTGCTCAGGAACCGTCGACGTCGTGCTCGGATGACCTCGTGAGGATCGGGGGCCGTTTCTCCCCGCTCGCGGTGCTGCTTCTCGCCCTGCGACGCGTCCATTAGCGGCGAAGGTACCGGACCTCATCCCACTTAAGAAGCGGGATTCCACTTTCGTCGAAAGACCTGTCTCGCGTTCAACGGATCCCGAAGATGCGCTTCATCAACGAACCCGACCCGCCCACAAGGGCAGGAGGAGCAGCATGAAGCACATCATCGGCCGGCCGCGCCCCGGCTTCCCCGGCACCGGGCTGCCGCCGAAAACGCCCGGCGGCGGCCCCCGCTGCGTGCGACGGAGCTAGTGCCGACGTTCAACGGCCCGAAGGGCACGCGCGTGACCGTGCACACCTCGAACCGCCCGTCCGGCAGCCGGAAGGCCAGGACCGTGATCGTCTCGGTCAAGGGCCGGCCCGGCAGCCGACGCAAGTAGTCAACAACCACCCATCGGAAGGAGATCACCATGCCCATCGCAATTCCCGTCGGCCTGATGGCCAAGGCCGCGGCCGTCGCCGCGCTCGGCGTCCTCATCGACGTCCTCGTCGGCAATGTCGTCGGCAACGAGTAACACGGACCGGGCGGGGACCAGCCGGCGGCCTTCCACAAACCCCTCCCGCCCAGACCCCCACAAACACACCACCCGCATTCGCCGCCATCGGGGTTGA
>JBPCOK010000185.1:0-3408 GCA_051000335.1 Candidatus Limnocylindria bacterium
GCGTGGCGTTGCGACCGACGAGATCCGTCTCTAGGGTCCGGCCGGTCCACTCCGACGCCATATGCTCACGTCATTGGCCAGGGAACCGTTTGGGTGCTCGCCATCGGTCAGGACGCCAACCTTGGTGGCGGGCTGAGCCTGGTCGCAAGACAGGGGTGTCGCAGCAATCGACCTATACTCGATCCATGCTTCGTCGTGCGCTCATTGCCCTGAGCCTCGCGCTCGGCATCGTCGGGATCGCGGCGCCGACTGCCGCGGACGGGGACCAGATTGCCCGGATCCAGCTGACCGGCGTGATCGACCAGGTCAACGCCGCGTTCATCGAAGAGGCGCTGCGCGTGGCCGCGGACGAGGGGTCCGCCGCCGCGATCATCGAGATAGATTCGCCCGGCGGCGAGCTCACGAGCATGGACCGGATCATCAAGGCCATCCTCGCCAGCGAGGTCCCGGTGATCGCCTGGGTGGCCCCCGAGGGCGCCCGCGCCGGATCGGCCGCCACCTTCATCACCCTGGCCGCCGACGTGGCTGCCATGGCGCCGAACACGAACATCGGTGCCGCCTCCGTGGTGGGCAGCGGGGGAGAGGAGCTCCCGGAGACGCTGGCTGCCAAGGTCACGAACGATGCCGTCGCCCGCATCCGCTCACTGGCCAACGAGCACGACCGCAACGCCGACTGGGCCGAGTCCGCTGTTCGCGATGCCGCAAGCATCAGCGCCGCCGATGCCGTGGCGATGGAGCCCCCGGTCGCCGATTTCATCGCGGCCGACGTGGACTCGCTCCTGGCGACGATCGACTCGGGTCAGCGGGCGGATGGTCGCGCATTCAGCTTCAACGGCGAGCCGATCCCGCCTCTGTCCGGGCTGGCGATCCGGGACCTCGGCATGAACTTCGGCCAACAGTTCCTCCACGTGCTCAGCGACCCGAACATCGCCTTCATCCTGTTCACCATCGGCTTCTACGGAATCATCGCCGAGCTGTTCCACCCGAACTTCTTCTCCGGGATCTTGGGGGCGATCGCGTTGGTGCTCGCGTTCATCGGCTCGAACTCCCTCCCGCTCAACGTCGGCGGGCTGCTGCTCATCCTCATCGGCGTCGGACTGTTCGCGCTCGAGGTGACGGTCACGAGCTATGGCCTGATGACGATCGGCGGCATCGTGGCGCTCGTGCTCGGCGCGTTCGCACTGTGGACCGGGGTCGAACCGGGCATCGACGCCATCGACCTCACCGGCTTCACCGTCAGCCCGATAATCATCCTCATCGTCGTGGCGGTAGGTGTGGTCTACATCTGGGTCCTGGTACGGGCGATGCTCCACATGCGGCGTGGCTCCGGAGGCATCGGCGGGGCGCCCGTGGCGGCGCTGGTCGGCGCATCGGGGACAGCCCAGACGCTCATCGCTCCGACGGGGATCGCCTATGCTGGAGGCGAGAGCTGGTCGGCCCGGAGCCTGCGCGCTGAGATCGGGGCCGGCGCACCCCTGCGGGTCGTCAGAGTCGAGGGGCTCGAATTGATCGTCGAGCCGGCGCCAGCCGGCGACGGGGGAGCAACGGAGGGTTAGCGACCAATCATGGAGAACCTGACCGGACTCATCTTCCTGGTCATCGGCCTGGCCATCGGGCTGTGGCTGCTCTTCAGCATCGTCCACATCGTTCGTGAGTACGAACGCCTGGTCGTCTTCTTCTTCGGGCGCCTCCAGGGTTCACGCGGCCCGGGCATCGTGCTGCTGATCCCGTTTGTTCAGCAGGCGGTGAAGGTCGACCTGCGCGAGCGCTTCCTCGAGGTTCCGCAGCAGACGTGCATCACGAAGGACAACGCGCCGATCAGCATCGACTTCCTCGTGTACTCCAAGGTCTTCCAGCCGGACGTCACCGTCACCGCGGTCGTCGACTTCACGGGTGCATCGCAGGCGCTGGCGGCGACGACCCTGCGCGCCGTCATCGGCGACATTCCGCTCGACGACGTCCTGGCCAAGCGCGAGGAGATCAACCACATCCTCCGAGCCAAGCTGGACGAGGTGACCGAGCGCTGGGGCGTGAAGATCACGAGCGTCGAGATCCGCGAGATCTTGCCGCCCCGCGACATCCAGGACGCCATGAACCGGCAGATGAGCGCGGAGCGCAACCGCCGCGCCAACATCACCGAGTCCGAGGGCACGCGCCAGGCCACGATCAACGTGGCCGAGGGCGACAAGCAGTCGAACATCCTCCGCGCCGAGGGCGAGCGCCAGTCCCAGATTCTGCGCGCGGAAGGCTATGCCAATGCCCTCCAGACGATCTTCAGCGCCGCGAAGGGCATCGACGAGAAGACGATGGCACTCCAGTACCTGGACGCACTGAAGGCACTGGCCGATGGCGAAAGCACGAAGTGGATCGTGCCGATGGAGCTCAGCGAGCTCACGCGGCCCATCACCGGAGCCATGCGCCAGATGCGCCCGTCGGCGTCGGCTGAATCGTCGGGGACGTCGCCCGGCGAATGATCCCTCCCGTCCTCGCGCTTGCCGGCTGGGTGCTCGGGCTCGTCACCGGCCTCTATCTCGCGATCGTCACCGTCCGCGGGTCGCGAGAGCTCGTCCGGCCGCAGTTCCGGCCGTTCCAGGCCGATACGCCCGACCTCCCCGCCAATCCGGCCGAGATCGGCCTCGAGCACGAGCTCGTCCGCTTCACCACCGACGATGGCGTCACGCTGTCGGGCTGGCTGATTCCGGCCGCGCGTGAGACGCGCACGGCGGTCATCGTGCTCCACGGCTTCTCCGGCCACCGCCTGCCCGAGCTCGCGGCCTTCGTGCCATGGCTGCACGAGCGGCACCACGTCCTGCAGTTCGACTTCCGCGGTCACGGCGAGAGCGGCCCGGGGCTGGTGACGCTCGGCACGGCGGAGCGACGCGATATCGCGGCCGCGGTCCGGTTCCTCGAGTCCCGGGGCCTCGGACCCACGGCGTTGTTCGGCATCAGCATGGGCGGATCGGCGGCGATCCTGGCGGCACCCGACCTGCCCGTCGCCGCGGTGATCGCCGACGCCGCATTCGCGGAGCTGCACCACCCGGTCGCCAACCGGATGCGCCAGCTGGGGTATCCGCTGGCCGGCATCGGTGCCCGGCTGGCCGTCCTTGGCACGTCCGTGCGGGTACGGACGAGGTTGATCGACCCGATTGCGCGTGTCGGCGACATCGCCCCCCGGGGGCTCCTGGTCATCGCGCCGCGCCAGGACCAGCTCATCAGCTGGCACCAGGGCGAGCGGCTGTACGAGGCTGCCGGTGAGCCGAAGGAGCTCATGGTGGTCGAGAACGCCGGCCATGCCGAGGCCTACGCCGTCGACCCCGCTGCGTACCGCGCGCGGGTCATGTACTTCCTGTATCGGCACCTGGGATAGGCAGTACTCATGCCCGGATCGGGCCGCCATCCGTTCCTGGC
>JBPCOK010000009.1:0-6532 GCA_051000335.1 Candidatus Limnocylindria bacterium
CCGCAATGGTTGCATCGCATCCTCGTTCCCCACGTCGAGCGCGGACCGAATGACATCGGGGAAGGCCGATGCCATGCCCGAGACCGTGCCGATGGCGCCGCGCTCGAGGCCGGCCGCGATGAGCGGCTCGTTACCGATGAGCACGGGAAGCCCGAGGTCCAGGTACGGAGCGACACGCTCGAACGGTGACTCGCTGACCTTGAGTCCGGCGAGATTGTCGGTCGCGTCGGCGATGCGCTCGATGACCGCGGTCGGAAGCGCGTAGCCGGAGCGCGCGGTGAACGCGTAGCAGTAGAACGGGAGGGGAGCACAGGCGTGCGCGGCTGCCACGAAGTGCGCGGTCAGCGCGTCGTCATCGAGCGGGTAGTACGGGGGCGGGATGACCGCGACGGCATCGGCGTCGATCTCCGCGGCGTGGGAGGCCAGCGCGACGGTCTCGGCGGTGGTCTGGGCTCCAGCGTGGACGATGAGGATGCCCGCCAGCGCGTGGCGGAAGGCCTGCGCCGTCCGCTGACGCTCATAGAGCGTGAGGAGGACGCCCTCGCCGGTCGTCCCGCACGCGAACACCCCGTCGGCCCCGTGAGATTCCAGGAAGGCCGCATACGGGGCGATCGCATCGGGGTCGACGGCGGAGCCATCGGGGCTGAGCGGCGTGACCGCCGCCACGATGAGCGGCCGATGGTCGAGGTCGGTGAGCTTCTTCACGTCGCCATGCTAGTGCGTCGCGGGCCGCGCGGACGAATGGCCGCCAATGTGTAGACTTTGCGTTCGATCACTCAGCCCATTCACGAAGGCATCGTTCACCCATGACCTACGTCATCACCGAACCGTGCATCGGCACAAAGGACGCGAGCTGCGTCGATGTGTGTCCGGTCGACTGCATCCACGCCACCGACGACGATCCGCAGTTCTACATCGATCCCGACGAGTGCATCGACTGCGGCGCGTGCGAGCCCGAATGTCCCGTGACGGCGATCTTCGCCGAGGACGCGGTCCCGGACAACCACGTGCAGTACATCCAGATCAACGCCGATTACTTCAAGAAGTAGCCGATGCCGCGCCTCGTCGTCCTCTACAACCAGCCCGACGACGCTGATGCGTTCGACGCTCACTACCGTGACGTCCACTCGCCGATCGTCAGCCGCTATCCGAACCTGCGGGACGTGCGGCTGTCGAAGCTCACCGGTGTTGCGGGCCGTGATGCCGCCTACTACCTCATGGCGGAGATGCTGTTCGACTCGGCCGCCGATCTCGACGAGGCCGTGATGTCGGAGGCGGGAGCCGCCAGCGCCAAGGACCTGCGGAACTTCGCCGGTGCCGGCGTGACGATGTTCATCGCTCCCGACGGTGCCGATGCCTGAGCCCGGCTCGCCGGTCCCCACCGATCCGTCGGCCCTCGGGTACCGGCGCATCCTCTACGCACGCGATATCGACGCTGGGGTCGCCACCGTCACGGTCAACCGGCCCGAGGTGCTCAACGCGCTCGATCTCCCGACGCTGAAGGAGCTTTCGCACGCCTTCGAGCAGGCGTCCTGGGATGACGCGGTGGCCGTGGTGGTCGTCACCGGGGCCGGCGACCGGGCGTTCTGCACCGGCGCCGACCTTGACGAACAGGCGCTCATGGGCTCGACGAGCGGCCAGTACTGGCGCTGGATGGGCGCGTTCATCGAGATGCACGACAAACTGCGCCACATCGGCAAGCCAACGATCGCACGCATCAACGGCGCGGCCGTGGGGGGTGGCAACGAGCTCCAGATGGCATGCGACCTGTCCGTTCTCGTGGACGACGCGTACATTCGGCACGTGGGGACCGAGCACGGTTCGGTGCCGGCCGGCGGTGCGACGCAGTGGCTGCCGATCATGGTCGGGGACCGGCGTGCGCGCGAGATCATCATGCTGTGCGAGGCGGTGGCGCCCGCGCAGGCGCTGGACTGGGGCCTTGTCTCGCGCGTCGTTCCCCGCGGCGAGCTCGACGCGACCGTGAACGAGATGGCGGCGAAGCTGGCCCGCAAGCTTCCCGAGGCGATGCGCTACACGAAGACGCACCTCAACTGGTGGCGCGACCTCGTCTGGTCGCAGACGATCGAGCACGCGCGGGACTGGCTCGCCGTCCACTCGACCGCCGACGAGACGAAGGAGGCGGTCACCGCCTTCCACGAGAAGCGCAAGCCGCGCTTCGCGCAGCTGCGCGGCGTGGAGGCCGGCGAGGGACGCGTGTGTCCAGCGTGCGGCGCGACGGGCCTGCCCGCAGCGCACCGGTTCTGTGGTTCCTGCGGCGTGGAGCTTCCCGACGCGTGGAACGGGGAGTGATTCGGGTGGAGTCCTTCCCAGCTTGGGCGTCCGTGCGTGTCGGCGGTTATATCATTGCTGATATAAACACTGACAGCGCGCGATCTGCTCGCATCGAGCGGCTGGCATGATCGACGAGCAGTTGGTCGTCGTCGAGCGCCAGGCCGAACAACGAACCGCGCTGGTTCGCCTCAACCGGCCGAAGCAGCTCAACGCGCTCAACGGGCAGGTCATGGACGCGCTATGCCTCGCCCTCGAGGAGCTTGACCGCGACGACGCCGTTCGCGCGATTGTCGTCACCGGCAATGAGCGAGCCTTTGCCGCGGGCGCGGACATCGGCGAAATGGCCGAAGCGACCCCGATCGACATGCTGCTCACGAACCGCATCGGCCAGTGGGACCGGATCCGGAAGATCACGAAACCCGTGATCGCGGCCGTGAACGGCTGGGCGCTGGGCGGCGGCTGCGAGCTGGCGATGACGCTCGATCTCATCGTGGCGGGGGAGGGGGCGAAGTTCGGCCAGCCCGAGATCGGCATCGGCGTCATTCCCGGCGCGGGCGGGACCCAGCGGCTGACGCGCGCCATCGGCAAGTCGAAGGCGATGGAGATGGTGCTCACCGGCGAGCCGATCACCGCCGCGCAGGCCGAGCGAGCGGGCCTCGTGGCACGCGTGACCCAGGACGAGCTGGTGGTCGAGGATGCGCTGGCGCTCGCCGCGAAGATGGCCACCAAGTCGCCGATCGCGCTCCGCGTCGCGAAGGAAGCCGTGAACGCGGCCTTCGAGATGAGCCTGACCGATGCGCTGGCTCACGAGCGCCGGCTCTTCTACCTCCTCTTCGCGAGCGAGGACCAGAAGGAGGGCATGGCCGCCTTCCTCGACAAGCGGGAACCCGACTTCCGCGGCCGATGAACCTCGGCAACCCCGACCACGCGGTCGGTGGACTGGCGGTGCCACGTCCGCCGGGAGTGGAGATCCGGCCGCTGGGGCGCGACGACCTGGGCGATGCGCTGGCGCTCGTCCGTGAGCTGCACGATCTCCCGGACGCCGATTCGACGCCGTATCGAGGTCGCTTCCAGGCATTCGTCAACGACGTCGACGCCGCGCCATTTCTGGCCGTCGCCGATGGAGCACCGGCGGGGCTCATCGGCTTCGCATTCCGACGCCGACTCAACCATGCGACCTTCGAGGGCTGGGTCAGCGACCTCGTGGTGACGGAGCCGTTCCGCGGGCGGGGCATCGGACGGGCACTGCTCGCATCGGCCATCGCCGAGTGGCGACTGCGCGGCGGTCACCAGATGATGCTGGAGGTGGGCCAGGACCGGACGGCGGCCCGCGGCCTGTACGAGGCGATGGGATTTTTGGACCAGGGGAAGTACTTCGAGATCGGACCGATCCGGTCGCGCGGCATCCATCCGGCCGATGGGGTCACGATCCGGCCGGTCGTTGACGATGATGCGGATTTCGGTGCGGTGACCCGTCTGCTCGCCGAGCTCGGGCGGCCCGCGCCGAACGAGGAGAGGCTCCCGGCGTTGCGCCGGACGTACGCAGCCCACATCGCGCGCGATGACACCGGTTCATTGTTGGCGACCCTGGACGACAAGCCGGTCGGCTTCGTCAGCCTCGAGATGCGCCATCCGTTCTTCACGGTCGCCCCACAGGCGTGGATTCCCGATCTCATCGTCACCGAGTCGGCCCGGGGACACGACATCGGGGCGGCATTGCTGGACGCGGCCTTTGCCGAGTCGATCCGGCGCGGAGCCTACGCCGCGGCGCTCGAATCCGGCCACCAGCGCGGCGTCGCGCATCGGCTGTACTCCGCCGCCGGCATGTCCGACGTCGGGAGCTTCTTCACACTCAAGCGCTGAGCAGGGGCCGGACGACGCTGCTGTAGGCAGGGTTCATGCAGGGGATGGCGGCGCGTCGAGCCATCGCTCGCGCATCAGAATCGCAGCACAGACGGAGGACGGGTTTCATGGGCATTCTTTCGTGGTTGATCGTCGGCGCCATCGCCGGCTGGGTGGCCAGCAAGGTCATGCCCGGCGATGAGGGCTATGGCGTGCTCGGCGGCATCATCGCCGGCATCGTCGGCGCCATGGTCGGCGGCTTCCTGCTCGGCGTCCTAACCGGTGGTGACGACTTGATCACCGGCATCAACATCGGAACGATCCTGGCCGCCATCGTGGGCGCGATCATCGTCGTGTTCATCTGGAACATGGTCACCGGCCGGAACCGCACCACGACCTGAGGCCCCACGCTCCAAGGCGAACGCCCGGTGCACTCGGCGCCGGGCGTTCGCGTGCCCCCCGGCTACAATCGGCGCCGATGCCTGAGCAGACGTACGAGACGCTCCTGGGCGCATCCGCCGGCGGTGTCGTCACCATCACGCTCAACCGTCCCGATGCGCTGAACGCGCTGAATGCCGCCATGCGCGGTGAGCTCCTGCGTGCCGTGAAGCAGGCGGCCAGCGACGCCGAGGTTCGCGCCATCGTGATCACGGGCGCCGGACGTGGATTCTGTAGCGGAGCCGATCTCCGTGGCGGCGGTGCCGAGCGGGAGTTCCGGCGCGTCCTGACGACCGAGTACAACCCGCTCATCGCGGCCATCCGCGGGGTCCCGAAGCCGGTCGTCGCCTCGGTGAACGGCGTGGCCGCCGGCGCGGGCGTCAGCCTGGCGCTTGCCGCCGACCTGGTGATCGCTGCCGATGACGCGCGCTTCGTGCCGGCCTTTCATCGCATCGCGCTCGTCCCGGATTCGGGGCTGACACGAACGCTGGTGCGGGCGATGGGCCGCCATCGGGCCCTCGAGGTCCTGCTCGGGGAGCGATCGCTCGGGGCGCAGGAGGCGCTGGACGCCGGGCTCGTCGCGTCGGTGGTGCCGGCGGACGAGCTGGCGGATGCCACCCGCGCACTCGCCGACCGTTTGGCGTCCGGGCCGACATCCGCCATCGGTCTGACCAAGCGCCTGGTGAACGCCGCCGAAAACGAAGTCCTGGCCGAAAGCCTGGCCGCGGAGGCCGCGCTCCAGGACGTCGCGGGGCGCAGCGCGGACCACGCCGAGGGCGTCGCCGCGTTCGGCGAGAAGCGCGAGCCGCGGTTCGGCGGTCGATGAACGAAGTCCGGACGATCGGCGTGCTTGGTGCCGGCACCATGGGCGCCGGCATCGCCCAGGTCGCGGCCGAGGCGGGCCTCGAGGTCCTGCTCCACGATCCGGTGGCCGGTGCCACCGATCGCGCACGAGACCGGATCGCCGGGTTCCTGGCTCGCAAGACGGAGAAGGGCCAGCTGACCGACGCTGATCGGGCGTCCGCAGTTGCGCGAATCCAGCCGACCGCCCTGCTCGAGGGGCTTGCCGTGGCGGACGTGGTGGTCGAGGCCATCCCCGAGGACATCGAGCTGAAGCGGGACGCCTTCCGACGGCTCGATGGCGCCGCCCCCGAGGCCACGATCCTCGCCACGAATACGAGCTCGCTGCCGGTGGTCCGCATTGCCAGCGCCGCATCCCGCCCGCAGCGCGTCGTTGGCATGCACTTCTTCAACCCGGTGCCGCTCATGGCCCTGGTCGAGGTCATTCCCGGCCCGATGACCGAGCCCGCCGTGACGGAGAGCGTCACCCACCTCGCGCGGCTCCTGGGCAAGACGCCGGTGGTGTCGGCGGATTCGCCCGGGTTCATCGTGAACCGGGTGCAGCGCGCGTACTACCTCGAGGCGTGCCGCATCCTGGAGGCCGGTACGGCGAGTGTCGAGGCCATCGACGACGCCATGCGCGGCATCGGGTTCCGCCTTGGACCCTTCGAGCTGGCCGATGTCGTGGGCACCGACGTGAACCTGGCGGCCGGAACCGCGATCTTCGAAGGGTTCTACGGCGACCCGCGCTTCCGACCATGCCTCGTCCAACGCCGGGTGGCGGATGCCGGGCGGCTGGGCCGCAAGTCGAGCGCGGGGTACTACGACTACGACGCCGATGGCAGCCGCGGGCCTGCCTGGGGCGGGATCGGAAACCTCTCGGCCGCGAGCCAGCACATCAGGCAGCTGGACGCGACCCAGATCGGGGCTCGCATCCTCGCCGCCATCGTGAACGAGGCGGCATCTGCCGTCGCGGACGCGGTCGCGTCACCGGAGTCCATCGACATCGCCATGCGGCTGGCGACGAACTGGCCGGATGGTCCGCTCGCCTGGGGCGAGCGGATCGGCCTGGCCTCGGTCGTCCATTCGCTCGACGCACTTCACGCCTCGGTGCCGGATG
>JBPCOK010000039.1:0-3012 GCA_051000335.1 Candidatus Limnocylindria bacterium
GCTATCGCACCTATTTCCCCAAGCTCGAACTGATCGCGCCCGCGGCCTGAGCCCAGCGGAGCGCTGCTCGTTGCGATTGGCCGCAGGCTTCGCCGCGGAATTCAGCGAATCCTGAGCTCGGCCTCCATCGCCGATAGCCAGGCATCATGGTCCGGCGTCGGCGAGGCCGCGGAGCGAACGGCAAGGATGAACCGATGCGCCTCCGCGCGCGTGAACCCGCGTTGCATGAGCAGCGCCGTGGCGATGGTCGGCGCGCGACCAAGGCCACCCTCGCAATGGACGTACACGACCGGCTGCTCGTCGTTCGCATCAAGCCAGGCGTTGATCTCGGCCAGCTGCTGATTGGTCGGGGCGGATCGGTCGTCAATGGGGACGCGTCGCCAGGCGAGCTCCAATGAACGCATGACCGCCGGGTCGTCGGATGCCTCGCTGCGGAGGTCGATCACGTGCGTGACGCCC
This sequence comes from Candidatus Limnocylindria bacterium, assembly GCA_051000335.1. Lineage (GTDB taxonomy): Bacteria > Chloroflexota > Limnocylindria > QHBO01 > QHBO01 > JACDBZ01. The sequence continues at coordinate 460 of JBPCOK010000039.1, forward strand.
TCGTCGGCGAGGTGGGCGTATCCCGAAGCATCGAGCACGGGACCTACAAGGAGCCATGGCGCCACCCGGGCGTAGTCAGGGCGATGCGCCCTGGAGCGGGTCCCGCGCAGCCAGCGCAGCACTATCGGCCCTTCCTTTCGGCGTCAGTCCGCCTCGGTCGCCTGGCGTTCGCGGCTCTCCGCCCGCGACCCTTCAGGGGACGCCGAAGCGGGGGCGGGCTTCATGGGACGCTTGGGGCCTGGCGGGCGGCTTTCTGCCGGCGTCGGGGGCTGCGAGGGGTAGTAGGCGTAGTAGTAACCGTGGTCGGCGCCGGTAACACTGCTGTGATCTTGGGGGGTTGCTCGCGGAGGTGGTTGCGTGGTTGACAGCGAGCAAGCCGTGGTCGTAGACTCCGCCCGCACCCGGACTGCAGCCGATGCTGCCCGTGTGCCCGGCGAGCAACCAACCCTTCAGCACAGAGGAGCGATCTGACGGCAATGCACCTTCGCATTCGCGCCTTCAACGCACCGCGACTCGCGCCTACCGGCAGCGATGTCGACGGGAGATCTGTGCCCTCACTCGAGGTGGAGCACCGGCGGTAACGCATCGCCGACGCCAACACCACGAGCCGTGGGCCGGATCAGGTCCACGGTTTTTTGATGCCTCACGGGGCATCGGACGGAGCCGCGGACCGAGCGCATCGGAGCCGCGGCTCTCTCCATTTCCGGCTCCTCACCACGCGACAACCTAGATGACAGGGACACGACGATGATCGAGGTCATGGACGAACCGAAGACGACAGCGCCGATGCCAGCCGCGGCACGTGAGCCGGTCCGACGCGTCGGTCCGCCACCGCCCGGCGAGCAGCCGGCGATGCTGATCGACCACGCCACGAAGCGGTTCGTGGTCGGTCGCAAGAAGAAGCCGGTGGTCGCCGTCAACGACGTGACGATATCCATCCGCCGCGGCGAGATCTACGGGATCCTCGGCGCGAACGGATCCGGCAAGAGCACGCTCATTCGATTGATCAGCACGCTGCTGACGATCGACGGCGGGCGGATCGAGGTCTTCGGTCACGACGTCGAGCGCGACGAGTTGGCGGTCAAGCAGCTCATCAACCGGGTGAGCGTCGACGCGGCCTTCTTCAAGAAGCTCAGTCCGCACGAGAACCTCGCCTACGCGGCGCGGCTCTACGGCCTGGACACGGCGACGGCCCGCAAGGACGCCATCCGGATCCTGGCGCGGCTCGGCGTCGCCGAGAAACGTCTCAGCCGGCCGGTGGAGCAGATGAGCCGGGGCATGCAGCAGAAGGTCGCCATCGCGCGGGCGCTGCTGACGAGCCCGACCGTGCTGCTTCTCGATGAGCCGACGACCGGCCTCGACCCGCGGTCGAAGCTGGACGTGCAGACCTTCATCGAGGAGGTCCGCGACACGCACGACGCCACGATCGTGCTCACCACGCACGACCTGGCGGAGGCGGAGCGGCTCTGCGATCGGATCGCCCTCATCAACGACGGCCGCATGGTCGCCGAGGGGACACCGGCCGAGCTGAAGACGATGGTCGCCCGGGACCACGGCATGGAACCGACCATGGACAGCGTGTTCATGACGTTCACCGGCCGCAGCCTCGATGACGACCACGACGACGACAACAACCACGACGACGAGTAGCAGGACGAAAGGAGGTGATTTCCGTGCAGAGCAGGACAACGCGCGAGCTGCGGGCGAGCTTCGCCTTCGTCGAGCGCAACTTCAACCTGACGAAGCGCTACTGGGGCTGGGAGGTGGCGTGGCTGGTCTACTCCCTGGCCGCGGCGCTGGCCGTGGCCTTCATCGGCGTTGCCCAGGGGGATGCCCGGCTCCTCCAGGTGCTCGTCATCGGCACGATCTTCTGGAACTTCCTCTCGATCGTGTTCGGCTTCATCGGCGAGACGGTGACCTGGGAACGCTGGGAGGGCACGCTCGAGTACACGTTCATGGCGCCGGTGCGGCGCTACACGCAGCTCGTGGGCTCGACGCTGTTCGCGGTGACGTACGCCGTCATCCAGATGATCGTGATCCTCGTGGTGATGATGCTGTTCTTCGGCCTGGAGTTCAGCGGCGGCGACTTCGTGACCGCCGCGGCGTTCCTGGTGCTGGGATCGCTGAGCTTCGTGGGCGTCGGGATGATGGCGGCAATCCTGCCGCTGCTCTACGTGGAGCGCGGCGACCAGATGGTATTCGTGATCCAGTCGGTGATCCTGCTGTTCAGCGGCGTCTACTACTCGACCGACATCCTCCCGGGATGGATGCAGTTCGTCTCGCAGTTCTCGCCCGGGACGTACGTCCTCGACGGGATCCGCGAAGGCCTGATCAGCGGAACCCCGGTGACGGAGCTGCTCCACGACGTGTGGCCGCTCGTGATCATGGGCGTCGTGCTCATTCCCCTGGGCGTGTACGTGTTCGGAATCGCCGAGCGCTACGCGAAGCGCACCGGCAAGCTCAAGCGAGTCGGATGATTGGAGACTGATGTGAAGACCGACATGGCCGCCACGGCGGCCGAGATTCTCGGGCTCGCCCTGCGACCGTACGCGG
>JBPCOK010000158.1:0-2874 GCA_051000335.1 Candidatus Limnocylindria bacterium
TTAGGAGGCCTCTCATGGCCAATGGCAGCATCAAGAAGATCGTGGCCGATCGCGGCTTCGGCTTCATCACCGGCGAGGATGGCAAGGATTATTTCTTCCACCGCGACGGGCTCAGTGAGTCGATCGATTTCGACCGACTCGTCGGCGGCGAGGCAGTGACCTTCGACGTCGAGTCCAACCCGCGCGGTCCGCGCGCAGCGAACATCAAGGCCGCCGAGTAACCCTCGGCTACCTGCGACCGGGCGGCTGCCGGGGTCCATCGGGACTTTCGCCAGCCGCCTCGTCATGTCCGGGCAGGATCAGATGGCCCGGATCCGATTGTTTCGGGGGTTGTGCTCCAGCTCGGCCAGCCCCAGGGCCTCGAGCAGTGGCGGCAGATACATGCCGAACCGCCCGCGGTACCCCTTCCGCGTGCCATACCAGCCGCCGACCGGGTTGTCCTCGGCGCGACCCCAGGCCTCGACCGTTCCCTCCGCGGGCTCCTTTCCCTCGTCGGCTGCGCCGAGCGGGACCCAGTCGCCCCGCTCCCTGAGCCAGGTGTGGAGATCCTCGATGGCGCGGAGGTGATACGCCAGCTTCGTCGAGCCGACCTGGCAGACAAGCGTCGGCGGGTCGGCTTCGGGATCGCGGTACATCTCGTACTCGCTGCTGCCCGGCGGCGTCTTCAGCCGCCAGGGATCCTCGCGTGTGCCGGTTCCGGATGCTGCCTGGTTCATCGCCGTTCCCTCGCCTCAACGTCGTTGCGCACGACTCTACTCCCGGCTCGCGATCGGGTGGCGGCTTGGCTCGCGGGGATACTGTTTGTCATCGGCCTCATGTCATCCGAGGACGCCGAGGGCCGACCCCTGGAGGAACGCACCATGGTTCGCGTGTACATCCGTCATCTCGTAAAGGACTACGGCACCTGGAGAGCGGCCTACGACGCGTTCGACGAGGAGCGCCGCGGGATGGGCGTCACCGGACATGCGTGTATCGACACGTCGGCGATGGCAACGACCTGACGGTCTGGCACGAGTTCGATTCGCGAGAGGCCGCGGACGCGTTCACGGGATCGGATCGCCTGCGCGAGTCATGCACGAGGCCGGCGTCGAGGGAGCGCCCACCATCTGGTACACCGCTCCGGCCTGACCGCGTCGCGCCAGCCATTTCGACAGCACGGCGAAGCGTCTTGTGATTGATCTGGTCGGGGCGAGAGGATTCGAACCTCCGACCCCTTGGCCCCCAGCCAAGTGCGCTGCCAGACTGCGCCACGCCCCGACCGACGCGGGTCAGTATACCGAAGGGACGTCCCTGGTCTTCGGATGCCCCATTCCGGGACCTCGCGTATCCTGCTGACTCAGTCGCAGCTCAGACCAATCGTTCCCGGGGGCCATGATCACGCATCCGCGCATCCGGTTGGCGATCGTCGCCATCGGGCTCTTCTTGCTCATCATCGGCATCGTCGCGTCACGTGGCGCCGACCGGGCTGCGTCCCCGCTCGGATCAGTATCGCCATCGACTGATGCGGCTGCGGTGCTCGTGGGGGCCGGCGACATCGCCACGTGCAACGATTCGAACGATGAGGCGACCGCCGCGCTGCTCGACGAGATCGAGGGCACGGTCTTCACCGTCGGCGACAACGCGTATTCGGACGGCTCAACCGACGACTACTCCGAGTGCTATGCCCCTTCGTGGGGCCGTCATCAGTCGCGCACGCGCCCTGCTCCGGGCAACCACGACTACCACACCGCGAATGCCGAGGGCTACTACGAGTATTTCGGGACCAGAGCCGGGGGCGAAGGCGGCTACTACGCCTACGATCTCGGTGCATGGCGCATCTACAGTCTGAACAGCGAAATCGTCTCGGACGAGCAGATCACGTGGCTGACCGACGATCTCGACGCAAACCCGAGCCAGTGCGTCCTGGCGTATTGGCACCACCCGCTGTTCAGCTCCGGCAGGCACGGGAACGACAAGAGCGTTCGTCCGTTCTGGGATGCCCTCAGCGCCGCCGGCGCGGATGTCGTGGTCAACGGGCACGATCACGACTACGAGCGGTTCGCACCACAGATGCCGGACGGCGTGGCCTCGGCGGATGGCCTGCGCGAGTTCGTGGTCGGGACGGGCGGAGCCAGGCTCCGGACCTTCGCCAAGATCAGGAACAACAGCGAGGTCCGAAATGCGGAGACGTTCGGCGTGATCGAGCTGACGCTCAAGCCGACCGGCTATGACTGGCAGTTCATCCCCGCGTCAGGCGGGACGTTCCGTGACGCGGGAAGCGCGTCCTGCCACTGAGCACTATCCGGGTGCAGTCAGATCGTCCAGCTCGTCCTTCGTGCTTCGGGCCATGAGCTCCGCCACCGCCTCGAGGGGGGCCTTCCGCTCGTGGACCACCGCCCACACCTGGGCGGCGAGTGGAAGCTCCACACCGGCCCCATGCGCCAGCTCGAGGGCGCCGGGCAGGGTCGCGACCCCCTCGGCCACGCCCGTGAGCTGGTTCCCCGCCTCCGGCCATGACCCGCCCGATGCGATGAGCTCGCCGGCCCGCCGATTGCGCGACAGCGGCGACATGCACGTCGCGATCAGATCCCCCACCCCGGCCAGCCCGGCGAAGGTCAGCGGATTGGCTCCCACCGCGACGCCGAGCCGCGTCATCTCGGCGAGCCCCCGCGTGATGATGCCGGCCTTGGCGGAGTCCCCGAACCCCAGCCCGTCGACCATGCCCGCAGCGAGCGCCACGATGTTCTTCAGCGCTCCGCACAGCTCCACCCCGACGACGTCCGAGTTGGTATAGACCCGGAACCGGTCGGACGAGAGCATCGAGGCGACATCTCGTGCCAGCTCCGCGTCTTCGGACGCCACGACCGATCCGGCCGGCTTCCCGGCGCCGATCTC
>JBPCOK010000173.1:0-3914 GCA_051000335.1 Candidatus Limnocylindria bacterium
CCGTCGCCGATCACGAGGTTCGCATTGCGCGGCGTGCGGTCCGGGTTGATCGTCAGGCTGTCGAACCAGACGACGTCGGCGGCCCAGTCCGCGCCTTCGGGCGGGACGCGGGTCATGTCACTGGCCAAGGCACGCGGGACGAACGCGAGACCGACGTTGAGGCCGATGGACCAGTCGAGCAGGTCACGGATCTCGTCGTGCGATTCCGCGCGGGCGATTCCTCGGGCAGGGTGGCAAGCACGATCTCGGGCACCGGCAGGCCCAGCGCGCGGCCGATCTCCCCCACCACGACCTCCGCGATCAGGGCCTTGGCGCCGTGTCCGGCCCCCCGGAACTTCACGACGTACTCGCGCCCGTCGTCGGCCTCCACCAGCGCGGGCAGCGAGCTCCCCTCGCGCAGCGGCGCGATGTACCGGGTGATATCGACCGAGCGGAGCATGGGCGAAGTCTACCCAGCGGCGAGCCGTTCGACGGTGAGCGCCGTGGCGGCGGTGATGCTCGCCAGCGTCGCGTAGTCCAGGGTGTCGGGCGTATCGGACGGGCGGTGGTAGTTCGGGTTGCGGAAGTTCGCGGTGTTCGTGACCTGGATGGCCGGGAGCCCGGCCTGCCAGAACCGCACGTGGTCACTGCGCGAGAAGTTCCGAGCCGCGGGCAGCGCGAGGAGCGCCGGCCCGATGAGCGGCAGGTCCACCGGGTCACGCAGCAGGAGGATCCGGTCGGGATCCATCGTCGCGGCAAGACAACGAGCCCACTCCCGCGCGAGATCGACGGATCGCCGCCGGTAGATGGCAACGACGGTATCGCCGGCGCGCTGCCTCGCGTCCAGCCGTGCAACCTGCCCCGGATACAGCAGGTCGATGCCGGCCGGCACGCGCTGGGTATTCGGTGCCGGGTCCATGAACCCGATCGGGTCGAAGACGATCGCGGCGCGCACGTCGAACTCAGCTCGCAGCCAGCGGACGAGATGACGCGAGCCCACGAGACCGATCTCCTCGTAGCCGGGCGCGGCCAGGATCACCGTTCGCGGCTGCCGCTCGCGGCCAAGGTGCTGCGCGAGCTCGAGCAACGCGGCCAGTGCCGCGCCATTGTCATCGGCGCCGGGCGATCCGGGGACCGTATCGTGGTGCGCCACGACGACGATCGCCTCGCGGCTCTCCCCCTCCCGGATGGCGACGAGGTTCGTCCCGCCCGGAGGCACCCGCTGGCGTCCGGTCCGCCACCCAGCGGCGCGCCATGAGCCGATGAGCAGATCGTCGGTTGCCCGCATCGCCCCGGGGGCGTGGCTGCGGTTGCGCGGCGCAGGAATACCCTCGACGCGTTCGCGCAGACGTGCGGGGTCGATCCGCGCGCGCCATGCCCGCGCGTGCCCAATCAGCTCGTCGTCCGGCGCGGGGTAGGCCGGCTCGGATGAGCCGGGGACGCCGAGCCTCATCTCGAATGCGTGACGGTCAGTCGCCCGACGCCGGCTCGAGCCATTCGGTCTCGCCGAAGCTCAGCGCCACGTGGGTCATCCCCTCCGCCTCCGACGCCCCGTGCCAGTGCTCCTCGCCGGGTGGCGTCTCCACGAGGTCGCCGGGGTGAATCTCCACCGGTCCCCCGTCTCGCGTCGCGACGCGGCCGGTGCCCTCGAGGACGTGGATGACCTGGCCACCGGCGTGCCGATGCCAGTGCGTCCGCGCGCCCGGCTCGAACGTCACCGCCAGGGCGGCGCCCCGCGGCGTGGCGATCGTCCCGAGGTCGCGGCGCCGAACGGTGCCGCTGAAGATGTCGGTGGCCATCGGCTCGAGGGCCGTCTCCGATCCACGTGCGATTCTCATGGTGCTGTCTCCTGAACTTGGTCATGGGCAGGATCGGGCGCGAGGCAGTCGCCCGTTCCCAGCCACGCCAGGATGGCGTCCCTGGTCTCCGTGGCATCGGATGCGCCCGTGTCGATCCGGAAATCGGCGACCTCACGGTACAGCGATTCACGATTGCGGCCCGTTCGTCGCAACCAGTCCTCGCCGTCGCCGGCCTCGAGCCATGGTCGATGCGCCGAGCCCGACGCGCGTCCGGCGAGGACGGGTGGGTCCGCGTCGAGCCAGACGACGATCGCACTGGCCGCCATCAGCCGGCGATTGTCGGGATCGAGAACGGTGCCCGCGGCAACGCCCACGATGCACGGCGCCGGCTCCCGCAGGCCGACCGCGAGGGCGGCCGATTCGACCTCCCGCAACCGACCCTCGCCGTCGTCGACGGCGATCTCCCGGGCCAACGCGCCCTCCGACCGACGAACGACCTCGTCGTTGTCGAGGTATGGCCATCCGGTGGCATCGGCGAGAAGTCGACCGATCGTCGACTTGCCACTGCCCATCATCCCGACGAGCAGGACGCGGCAGGGTCGGGCATGGGCGTCGGACATCCCGGGAGTCTACCCAGCGGCTCATGCTGCCGTAGGAATGGTGCCGATGCGCACCGAACAGCGGCCCAAACGCTGGACAGTCCGGACCTTCTCCTGCAGCCTAGGGTGGACCCGTACGAACGTACTGCACCCATGCCCACCCGAGCCCACCGGACCCTCGCGCTCCTCACCGCTGCGGTGCTGCTCTCGGCCGTGCCCATCCCCGCCGGGGCGGCTCGTCCCCAGCCATCCGGCCCATCCACGGTTGAATGGTCGGGGTTCACCTGGCAGGTGAAGGCGTACAACCGGAGGATCGGTCCCGGGCCCAATGTCTTCTCCGCCTCGAACGTGTCGGTGGATCCGCTGACCGATGACCTCCACCTGCGGATTTCGCGTTCGGGCCGCAAGTGGACGGCCGCGGAGGTGATCGCCGATGCAAGCCTGGGGTACGGGACCTACACGTGGCGGATCCGATCCGCGCCAGACGTCGATCCGAACGTCGTCATCGGCATGTTCACCTGGAACGACGATCCCGCGTACGCGCACCGCGAGATCGACATCGAGTTCGCGCGCTGGGGCAACGTCGCGGATCCGACGAACGCGCAGTACGTGGTCCAGCCGTGGGACGCGCCGAATCACGATTCCCGCTGGACGCAGCCGGCGAACCTCACCGACACGATCCACACGTTCACCTGGTCGGCGGGTCGCGTCGACTTCCTGAGCACGCGGGCCAACGGCTCGCCGATCGCGTCGTACACCTACACCGCGGCCGACGTTCCGATCCCGGGGGGCGAGACCCCGCGCATCAACCTGTGGCTCTTCCGCGGCTCCGCGCCGACCGACGGACGCCCGGTGGAGGTCGTGTTCGACTCATTCTCGTTCGCAGCCCCGTAGCCAGCGAGTAGAGTTCCGGCCAGCCACGAACCGGCCGAGACCAAGCGCCGGTTCCGCGCCCATCATGAGGAGCTGGTGGTGGCCGTGATCGTCGCCGCCTGGCGGCGAGACGAGCGGCGTCAGGTTTTCGCGCCACCGGTGAACGAGATCGTCTCGCCGGTCACGTACGTATTCGCTTCGGATCCGAGCCACAGCACCAGCGGCGCGACGTCGTCGGGCGTGGCGAGTCGTCGCAGCGGGATCGACTTCGCCATCTTCTCGGCACGGTCTGATGGGATCGACGGCTCGCCGTCGCGAACGGTGACGATCTGCGAGGGCGCCACCGCGTTGACGAGAATGCCATCCGGTCCGAGCTCCTTGGCGAGCGATGCGGTGAGGCCGATGACGCCGGCCTTTGCGGCGGCGTAATGCGATGCTCGGCCGACTCCCGCGATGCCCGACCGTGAGGCGAAGCTGACCACCCGCCCCCAGCCCGCGTCGCGCATCTCGGGCACCACCGCGCGGGTGACGCGGAACGTGGCCCCGAGCATGTCGCCGATCATCGAGTCCCATGACGCGTCGTCGATGTCCGTCACGCCCTCGGTGCGAAACGCGGAGGTGGCGTTGACGAGCACCCCGACGGCGCCGAGCTCGGAGGTGACCT
>JBPCOK010000202.1:0-6491 GCA_051000335.1 Candidatus Limnocylindria bacterium
GCCCTTGGTGATGATCGCGTCCTTGGCGGCATCGGTGACGACCAGCTCCATCTCCTGGCCGGCCAGCTGCTCCTTGACCCGCGCCAGCAGCAGGTCGACGATCTCGCGGATCTCCTCGCGCGTGAGCTGACGGAACACGACCGTGGCGTCGATGCGGTTGAGGAACTCGGGACGGAATGTGTTCTTGAGCTCGCCAAGGACCTTGTCCTTCATGCGCTCGTAGTCGGATGCGGCCTGGGCCTCCTCGCCGTCCGCGCTCGCCCGGAAGCCGATCGACGTGTCGCGCTGCATCTGCTGCGCGCCGACGTTGCTCGTCATGATGATCACGGTGTTCCGGAAGTCCACGCGCCGCCCCTTCGCGTCGGTCAGGTGCCCGTCCTCGAGAATCTGGAGCAGGATGTTGAAGACCTCGGGGTGCGCCTTCTCGATCTCGTCGAGCAGGACCACGCTGTAGCTCTTGCGGCGCACCGCCTCGGTCAGCTGGCCGCCCTCGTCGTAGCCGACATAGCCAGGCGGGGCGCCGACCAGGCGCGACACGTTGTGGCGCTCCATGAACTCGCTCATGTCGATCTTCACGAGCGCTTCCTCGGAGCCAAACATGAACTCCGCAAGCGCCTTGGCCAACTCGGTCTTGCCGACGCCGGTGGGGCCCATGAAGATGAACGAGCCGATGGGGCGCTTGGGGTCCTTCAGGCCGGCGCGCGCGCGCCGTACGGCACGGCTGATGGTGGTGATCGCCTCCTCCTGGCCGATGTACCGCTTGTGCAATGCATCTTCCATGTGCAGCAGCCGCTCAGACTCCTCGACGCTGATGCGGATGACGGGGATCCCGGTCCACATGCTGACGACCTGGGCGATGTCCTCGTCGGTGACGACGGGGGTCTCCTTGCCCTGGTCCTCGTGCCACTTGGCCTTTAGCTCCTCGATCTTCTCCTTGCCCTTGGCTTCCTCGTCCCGGAGGCGCGCCGCCGCTTCGTAGTCCTGCCCGGCGATCGCCTCGTCCTTCAGGGCCGTGATCTCGCCGAGGGCAGCCTGCGCCGCCTTGATCTCGGGCGGAGCCGATGAAGATCGAAGACGGACGCGCGAGCCCGCCTCGTCGATGAGATCGATGGCCTTGTCCGGCAACGCGCGATCCGCGACGTAGCGGACGCTCAGGTCGACCGCCGCTTTCACCGCCTCGTCACTGATCTTGACCTTGTGGTGCTCCTCGAACCGCTCCCGGATCCCGAAGAGGATGTCCACGGCCTGATCGACGGTTGGCTCGTCGACCATCACCGGCTGGAACCGGCGCTCGAGCGCCGAATCCTTCTCGATGTACTTCCGATACTCGTCCAGCGTGGTGGCGCCGATGCATTGCAGCTCACCCCGCGCCAGTGGCGGCTTGAGGATGTTCGCAGCGTCGATGGCGCCTTCCGCGGCGCCCGCACCGACCAGCGTGTGGAGCTCGTCGATGAACAGCACGCTGTCGTTGCTCGAGCGAAGCTCTTCGATGATCTTCTTCAGCCGCTCCTCGAACTCGCCGCGATACTTCGTCCCGGCGACGAGCGACCCGATGTCGAGCGTCAGCACGCGCTTGTCGGTGAGCGTCTCCGGGACGTCCCCGGAAACGATGCGATGCGCAAGGCCCTCGGCGATGGCCGTCTTGCCGACGCCCGGCTCGCCGATCAGCGCAGGGTTGTTCTTCCGGCGCCGCGAGAGGATCTGGATGACGCGCTCGATCTCCTTCTCGCGCCCGATGACCGGGTCGAGCGCTCCGGATCGAGCCGCCTCCGTCAGGTTGATCCCGAGCTGGTCCAGCGTCGGCGTCTTGCTCGGTCGCTTCGTCTCCTGGGTCGGCGTGGTGCTGCTCGACTGGCTGAGGACGTGGATCACCTGGTGGCGCACCTTGTCCAGGTTGACGCCGAGGCTCTCGAGCACGCCGGCGGCGATGCCCTCGCCCTCGCGAACGAGGCCGAGCAGGAGGTGCTCGGTCCCGATGTAGTTGTGTCCGAGACGCCGCGCCTCGTCGATTGCCAGCTCGATGACGCGCTTGGCGCGGGGCGTGAGCCCGACCTCACCAACGACCGGGCGATCACCACGGCCGATGATGAACTCCACCGCAGTGCGCACCTTGGAGAGCTCGACGTTCATGTTCTCGAGCACGCGCGCGGCCACGCCCTCGCCCTCGCGGACGAGGCCGAGAAGGAGGTGCTCGGTCCCGATGTAGTTGTGATTGAAACGCTGGGCCTCATCCTGCGCCAGGGTGAGGACCTTCCGCGCTCGATCGGTGAACTTGTCGAATCGATCCATGGTCGCCGGCTCTCGTGCGTCGGTCTTGGGTTGAGTGTACGGCACCGGTGCTCTCGTCGGCTGCCTACTGTGTATACGGCGGACGGCGACGCTTCGATCATCGTTCCATCCAAAATGCTCGAGGAGCGAGCCCGCCGGGCCCGCTCCTCGAGGTCGCGTGATTGGCGGTCGTCGGCCGCCCCGGTGGCGCTAGGCCCTGGCCTCCTCCGACTCCGGCTGCGCCTCGGCCGCCTCATCATCCTCGGCATCGGCCTCGGCCGAGACGATCCCGTTCGACGACTCCGCCGCGACGGGCTCGTCGGACGACGAGTCGCCTGCCTCGCCGTCTGCGGTAGCCTCCGGCTCGGCAGCGGGCTCCGCATCCGGTTCGGCAGCGGCCTCATCGGCCGTTCGGAACTGGTCCAACAGGCCGGAGCTCGCGAAAGCTGCCGCCATCGTGCTGTCGATCCCGCCCTCCGGCTCGGCCGTGGCATCCTCGGGCCGGTAGTCGAACCGGTCGCGCCGCGGTCCACGATCCCGACGCGGTCGGTCCTCGCGGGGTGCGGGAGCCGCACGATCCTCGGCCTGCTTGAGGCTCAGCCCCAGGCGATGCCGCTCGGAATCGAGGCTGATGATCCGCAGCTTGATCTGCTGACCCTCCTGCACGACATCGCCCGGGTGCGCCACGCGCTGGTTCGACAGCTCGCTGATGTGGATCAGGCCCTCGAGGCCCTCCTCGACGCGGACGAAGGCACCGAAGTTCACGAGCTTGGTGACCGTGCCTTCGATCACGTCGCCGATCTTGTACTTCGCCACCGACTCCTGCCACGGATCCGGCTGCAACCGCCGGATCGACAGGCTGATCCGGCCGCGCTCGTGGTTGATGTCGATGACCTCGGCCTCGACCTCTTCGCCGATCTGGTGGGCCGTCTCCGGGTTGTTGACCTTGTTCCAGGAGAGCTCGCTCTTGTGGACGAGGCCGTCGATCCCGCCCAGGTCCACGAACACGCCGAACGGCGCGATGCTGCGTACGACGCCCGTGACCTTCTGGCCGGTCTCGAGGCTGCTGAACAGCTCGTCGCGCTTCTCGCGGCGCTCCTCGTAGAGGGCCACCTTCTCCGACAGGATCAGGCGGTTCGCCTTGCGGTTGACCTCCAGGATCTTGAGGCGGAGGGTGCGTCCCACGAAGGGCTGGAGCTTCTCGGCGATCTCCTGGGCCGCGTCGCGTGGCTGCTCGTCGCGCGGACGGCGCGGGAAATCGACGATCTGGCTGATCGGCACGAAGCCGCGTACGCCGAGGTCGACGATGAGGCCGCCCTTGTTGTGATCGATGACGCGAGCCTCGACGATCTCGCCCGCGTCGAAGCGCTCCTGCATTGCGCGCCACTTGCGCTCGAGGCCGGCACGACGCAGTGACAGGACGGCGTGTCCCTCGGGAGACTCGGGCTGCAGCACGTAGACGAGGACCTCGTCCCCGACGTTCAGCTCCGCGCGATTCTCGTCGCCGTCACGCGGACCGCGGCGGTTCATGAGCTCGCGATTGCTGACCACGCCCTCGCTCTTGCCGCCGAAATCGACGAGGATCTCATCCGGATCGATCCGAACGACCGTGCCCTCGACCACGTCACCGTGCTTGAGGCTCTTCACCTCGTTGTCGGGATGGTCGAGCAGCTCGGCCATCGTCATCGACTCATTCGTCGGCGGGACCGGCTCGGGCTCGTCGGTGGCGGCGGGTGCCTCGGCGGCGGTGGCGGCGGTCGCTTCCGGCTCGGTCGCCGTCTCATTCGCTGCAGACGTGGCGTCGGCCTCGACCGTCATCGGCGCCTCGCTGGCTGATTCCTCGTCCGGAGTGCCCGCACTGGCCGGCTCGATGTCCTGCGGTGTCTCGGCAGCCGTGGCCTCGGCGTCAGCCGGGGGCGGGTCACCCGATGCATCGGCGGTGCTCACCGCGGCCGGGCCTTCCGTCGCCTCTGCCTGCTCGGTGGCCACCGCATCCGCGGCGGGGGTGGACTCGGTGCTCTCGTCGGCCTTCGGTGCCTCGTTGGTCTCTTCGGTCAAGTGTTCAATACGCTCCTGTCGGTAAATGTCCGTGACAACAGATGACGCCCTCCACGCGGGGGCGTCAGTCACCGGCCGATTCGTTCAGGTGCGTCCTGTGGTCTCAAGATGAAACGACTCGGTGCTCCTTCTCGCCTGCCGACGAACTGACGACGCTCGCGCGCGACTATGGGGTTGTCTGCCACACGGCCCGCGGAGCATACCATACGGTCAAATGCCTCCACGCCGCCATGCCTGAGCTGCCCGACCTCACGATCGTCGCCGAAGAGCTCGTGCGCCGCGCCACAGGGCGCACCGTGCTCGAGGGCACCGCCCCGACACCCATCCTGCTGCGGGCCACGCCCGCCGAGATCGCGACGCTGGACGGCGCGACCATCGGTGAGACGGGCCGGCGCGGGAAGTTCCTGCTCGTGCCATTCGATACGACCGGCCATGGTCGAAGGATCCTCGCCGCGAACGCGATGCTCGCCGGCCGGTTCTGGCTGACCCAGACCGGCGATCGGGTCCGGGCGCGGACCGGCCTGCGCCTCCGGCTCGACGACGGCACGGACCTCCGGTACGTGGACCGCGAGATGCTCGGCAAGCTGTACCTCGTCGCCGAGAACGGCCTCGACGCCATCCCGGGCTGGACCGAGATGGGCCCCGATGCCGATGACCCCGACCTCACCCTGGAGCTCTTCCATCAGCGGATCCGACGCCATCCGGGCGAGCTCAAGCCGCTGCTGCGCAACAGCCGCTTCGTGGCGGGGATCGGGAATGCGTACAGCGACGAGATCCTGTGGGAGGCCGGCCTCGCCCCATTCCGGCGGGGAAGCAGCCTCAAGCCCGATGACGTCGATCGACTCTACGACGCCATGCGACGCGTCCTCGCCGATGCCATCACGCAGCTCCGCATCCTCGTCCCACCTGAGATCCAGACGCAGCACCGCGAGTTCCTCAAGGTGCATCTCAAGGGCGGCGAGCCCTGCCCACGCTGCGGCCGCGAGCTTCGCCAGATCGGCGGACGCGAGGCGACCACCTTCTGTCGCACGTGCCAACCGCCGTTCTGATGGCGCTCGACGCGCTCACGGGATGCGAAGCACCTGCCCGATGACGATCTCGTTCGGGTCGTCGATGCCATTCAGACCCTGGAGGGCTGCCACGGTCGTCCCGAACTGCTGTGCGATGGCGGCCAGCGTGTCGCCCTGCTGGACGACGTAGGTCTGCTCGACCGGCGGTGGCGCCGCCGTTACGACAGGAGCTGGAGTGACGACGGGCGTTGGCTCGGCCGTGGGCACGATGGTCGGTGGCGGCGATGGCGATGCGGACGGCGTCGGCGTCGATGCCAAGGCGGTCGGCGACGGCGTCGGAGTGGTCGGTGGGATGCTCGCGGACGGCGTCGGCTCGGGAGTGGCACCGCCGATCGCGCCGCTCACCGCCGCGACACCTCCGATTCCGACGACCAGGCCGGCGGCCCCCAGGGCCAGAAGCGGCCCCGCCGGGGCGCGTCGCGCACGGCCCGCGATGCCGCGCCACGCCGGATCGGGAGCAAGGACGAGCCGCGTCGGGACCAGCCCATCGATAACCGCGGTCCCGCCACCGCTCCGGGCACGGTTGGCGAGGTAGCGCTCACACCGCTCGTGAGCGTCGGTCAGGCAGACGCGGGCCTGCTGCTGCCGATCGAGAGGGATCGGCGGGTCCTCGGCGTGGCAGCGATGCGCACCGTCGATGCCGTCGATCACCGTGCGACGGTTTCCCTGGAGCCCGAGCAGCGGGCAGACGCGATCCACGCAGCTAAGGATACCAACAGCCCCATCGGCGAGGCCGATGGGGCTGGCGTATGAAATATCCCGGCGACGACCTATTTTCCCAGGGGGTTGCCCCCCGAGTATCTTCGGCGCTGGAAAGCTTAACTTCCGTGTTCGGGATGGGAACGGGTGGAGCCTCTCCGCTAGCGTCACCGGGACAAATCTTCAATTGTCGACCTCGCCCGACCGGGGCGCGTCAAAGGATGGAAGCAATCGAATCATCGTGGATCGGGTGGCGGCGACCGCCACCCATTCCGAACGCGATCCAGCAGCGTGCTAGTCGCGTGAACTAGGTCAAGCCCTCGACCATTAGTACCTGCTTCGCTCAACGCATTGCTGCGCTTACACGTGCGGCCTATCAAACAGCTAGTCTCGCTG
>JBPCOK010000019.1:0-10004 GCA_051000335.1 Candidatus Limnocylindria bacterium
GGATGGACCTCCGCGGCGGGCATTGCCGCGTTGGTGGCCGGGGCGGGCGGCTCCGTCGAATTCTCAGTGGTCGGATTGCTTGTGGCGGTCGGGTTGCTTGTGGCGGTCGGATTGGCCTCGTTCGAAGCTGAGGCGGTCGGGGCGTCGAGCTTCGGGGGCGACGGTATGCGCTTGGCGGCGGCGGCGAAGGCGGCCGGGTCGGCGATATCGCTCAGCTGAGCGTGGAACGCGTCGAGCTCGCGCTCATACGCTTCCACTCGGTCGCGGAGCGCCTTGGCCTCGCCCTCGGCACGCGTGGTCTCGGCGGCAAGCTGCTGGTCGAGCTTCGCGCGACGGGCGACGATGCGCTGCTCGGCCTCCTGCTTGATGCGCTCGGTCTCGGCATTGGACCATTCCCCCACGCCGGCCACGTCGGTCTCGGCGATCGCCTTGAGCTCCTCACGGCGTCGCTCGGCGTCGGCCTCGAGGGTTCGCACTCGCTCCTCGGCCTTCGCGCGCAGGTCGGAGAGGCCCGACTGGCGGGTCTCCTCGGCGACGCCGCGCATGGCAGCGACCAGGTCGCGCATGAACCCGGCCGACGTCTCGATCGGTCCGGTGCCGGCAGAAGCAGCCACCGCCGCCGGAGCCGCGGGCTCCTCGGGGGAGATGGCCTGATCGGCGTCGGCGTCGGCCTCGGCGGCCGGTGCGTCAGCTGCGGTTGCCTCGGCGGCCTTGGGGGCATCGGCCTTGGCGGCCGTCGGATCTGCCGCAATTCCGTCGCCGGTCGCTTCGTTCCCCGAGGGAACGGCAGCGTCTTCTGCCACTGCTTCGCCAGGCGCGTTCTTCGCGCGCTCGGCGGCTGCGGCCTCGGCTGCCTCCGCCTCCGCGGCCTCGGATTCCGAGGCCCACGGCAGCCGGAAGCCCGGTCGACGCTGATTCGAGGTCATTCGCTGTTGCTCCTTCGCCCTGTGACCGTCTGCTCACGGCAGGTGGTGCGGCCAGTCCACATCCTACTGCGGAGATGGGCGAAATCTGCAGCACCCGGAAGTACTGCCATCGAACAGCCCTCGGTACCCCATCGGTGCTTGCTACCATGCCGGCCATGCTCGACCTCCCGAACCTCCCCGCATCGGTCGAGGTCATCCTGCAGCTGGCCCTGATCGCGGTCGCCGCACTCGTGGCATTCGTCGTCCTGCGCTCGGCGGTCGGTATCGGGATGCGCCATCTCCTCGAGCGTCGCAGCCAGGAAGCAAGTGCCGGCGTCCTGTCGCCGGCCGAGCTTGAAAAGCGTGTCCAGACCATCGGTCGCCTGATCGTGCGCATCGCCGGCAGCGTGATCGCCGTGATCGCCGTGCTCATGGCGCTCCAACTGTTCGGGATCGACATCGGTCCGGCGGTGGCAGGGCTCGGCGTGGTGGGTATCGCGGTCGGGTTCGGGGCGCAGACGGTCGTCCGCGACTGGCTTGCAGGGATCTTCATCGTGCTCGAGAACCAGTACAGCCAGGGCGACGTGGTCCGCATTGCCGGGGTCGAGGGCGTTGTCGAAGACTTCAGCCTGCGGCGCACGACGCTCCGCGACCTCGACGGGGCCGTCCACACCGTCCCGAACGGGCAGATCCTGGTCACCTCCAACATCACGCGCGTGCCGGCGCGCGTGACCCTCGAGATGACTGTCGCCGCCGCCGATGTCGAACGCGCCACCGAGATCATCGATCGTGTCGGCGACGAGTTCCAGGCCGATCCTGCCTGGCGCGCTCGCTTGGTCGAGCCGCCAGCCGTCGTGGGGGTCCAGTTGGCGTCGGACGGAACGGCGACGCTGAAGGTGCTCGGGCGGGCTCGCGCCGCGGATCAGCTTGCGGTGGGCGAGGAGCTGCGGACGCTAGTCCTGGCCGCCCTTGCCGAGGCCGGCATCGAGGTCCGGCATCCCGACCGGGTGGTGGTTGGCCGCGGCGATGCGGCGGACGGCGACGAGGCGGCCGACCCGGAGGAGACGACGGGAGCCTAGGCGGATTCTTCCTCGCGCTCGTCGGGACGCGCGGCTCGCGAACGGCGGCGACGCGGCTCGGCGTCCTCGCTCTCGGTGAGCAGCATCGGGGGCTTGCCGTGATTGATGGTGTCGCCGGTGATGACGACCTTCTTCACGTCGGTCCGCTCGGGGATGTCGTACATCACCTCGAGCAGCGCCTCCTCCACGATGGTGCGCAGTGCACGGGCGCCGGTCTTGCGGTCGAGGGCCAGGCGTGCCGTGGCCTCCAGCGCCTCGGGCGTGAAGACGAGCTCCACCTTGTCGAGGCTGAGGAACTTGGTGAACTGCTTGGTGACCGCGTTCTTCGGCTCGGTGAGGACCTTGACGAGATCCTCCTGCTCCAGGGCGGCCAGGCTGACGACGACCGCCAGGCGGCCGACGAACTCGGGAATCAGGCCGTACTTGAGCAGGTCCTCCGGCATCAGGTTCTCGAAGAGCGCCTGTCGACGCTTCTCCTTGGAGTGCTGTGACTGGGAGCCGAAGCCGATGCTCCGCTTGCCGACCCGCTCCTCGATGATCTTCTCGAGCCCCTCGAACGCCCCTCCGCAGATGAAGAGGATGTTCGTGGTGTCGATCTGGATGAAGTCCTGGTGCGGATGCTTGCGGCCACCCTGCGGCGGCACATTGGCGACGGTGCCCTCGAGGATCTTCAGGAGCGCCTGCTGCACGCCCTCGCCCGAGACGTCGCGCGTGATCGACGGGTGGTCCGTCTTGCGCGCGATCTTGTCGATCTCGTCGATGTAGATGATCCCGCGCTGGGCGCGCTGCACGTCGAAGTCCGCCGCCTGGATGAGACGCAGGAGGATGTTCTCGACGTCCTCACCGACGTAGCCGGCCTCCGTCAGGCTCGTCGCATCGGCGATGCAGAAGGGAACGTCCAGCACCTTGGCGAGGGTCTGGGCCAGGAGCGTCTTGCCCGACCCGGTCGGGCCGACCAGGAGGACGTTCGACTTGCCGAGCTCCACGTCGTCGACCGACTGGCCCGCGTTCACGCGCTTGTAGTGGTTGTAGACCGCGACCGAGAGGACCTTCTTCGCCTGGTCCTGGCTGATCACGTAGCTGTCGAGCTTGTCCTTGATCGTTCGCGGGCTCGGGAGCGGAGTCGCCTGCGCCTTCGCGCCGCCGTGTGGCGCGTCGAGCATCTCCTCCTCGATGATCTCCTGGCAGAGGTTGATGCACTCGTCGCAGATGTACACGCCCTGGCCGGCGATGAGCTTGCGGACCTGCTCCTGGCTCTTGCCGCAGAACGAGCAGCGATACGGGACTTTCGACTTGGTCGTCATCGCGGGGGATGGTAGCACGGGGTCATCAACGCTCCGCCACCCCCCAATGGTCGTAGCATCCTCCGATGGGGCTGCAGTTCGCCCGCGTCGCGACCTCGATCGGGCCGATGCTGATCGCCGAGACCGAGCGGGGAGTGGCCAGCGTGACCACCGGCGGTGACCTGCCGCTGTTCGTCGCCGGCCTTCGTCGTCGGTTCCCGGAACGTGATCCCGAGCCGGGCTCGATTGATGCAGGATGGGTCGACCGGGTCCTGGACGGCGGCGCGATCCCTCCGATCGACACGCGCGGACTGTCCGCTTTCGACGTCCGCGTCTATCACGCCGTCCGCGAGGTCCGGCAGGGAACCACGGTCACCTATGGCGAGGTCGCCGCGCTGATCGGCTCACCCGGGGCAGCGCGCGCCGTCGGCGGCGCCTTGGCGCGGTGTCCGCTGTTTCCGGCAGTACCCTGTCATCGCGTCGTGCGGGCGTCGGACGGCTGGTCCGGTTGGGGCGGTGACGATCGGCTGAAACGCACGCTGCTCGCGCGCGAATCGTCCATGTGGGCGGCCAAGTGACCCCCCGGTGATCTTATCCGCGTCCCGCGAGCCCGAGGGCCTCGCGGCCGGCTGCCGTCATCTTTCCCTCGGCCGAGAGTCGTTCGGCCAGGCGGACGTTTCGCGCCGATGTCGTGCCCTTGCTCCGGCGAGGGGTGAAGCGCTGGAGGTAGAACGGGCCGTCTCCGCGCCTGCGCGAGCTTTCGCTCCATCCGAAGCACAGCCCCTGCTCCAGGAGCTGCTCGAACGTGACGCTGGGGACTCCGGCGCTTCGCCTGGCAACGCGGACCCAAATGCCCGCGGACGTGTCGTGGTGCCGCTCGAGCCACGCTCGGAGGGCTGCTTCGGTCTCGAACGAGACCGTTGGCAGGTCCGAGGCCATCACGGAGTCCGGGACTCAGCAGCGGCGACCTCTACTTCCTTTTCGGCTCCGGGGGAGGGGCTGCCTCTACCGAGGGGACCTCGCCGCCATCCTTCTGCGCCATGCTGATGAGTGATTCGGTATTGCCCACGAAGACCTCGTCGATGAGACCGTAGGCCTTCGCCTCATCGGCGCTCATGAACTTGTCGCGCTCCGAGTCGCGCTTCACCGTGTCGAAGTTCTGCCCGGTGTGCTCGGCCAGGATCTTCATGAGCCTGTCGGTGAGATGCATCATCTCGCGCATCTGGATCTCGACGTCCGGGGTGTTGCCGCGGAACCCACCCGAGCCCTGGTGGATCATGATCCGCGCGTTCGGTAGCGCGTAGCGCTTGCCGGTTGCGCCCGCCGCCAACAGCACCGCACCCATCGAGGCCGCCTGGCCGATGCAGATCGTGCTGACCGGTGCGCGCAGGTACTGCATCGTGTCGTAGATGGCCATCCCGCTCGTGACCACGCCGCCCGGTGAGTTGATGTAGAGCTGGATGTCCTTCTCCGGGTCCTCCGACTCGAGGAACAGGAGCTGCGCGATGATGAGGTTCGCTACGTTGTCCTCGATCGCGTCGCCCAGGAAGATGATGCGGTCCTTGAGGAGCCGCGAGTAGATGTCGAACGCGCGCTCACCGCGGGCGCTCGACTCGATGACCATGGGGACCAGCATCGGTTACGCGGACTCCTCGGGCTGCTCGGGGGTGGCTTCTGATTCAGCATCCGCCGCCGGCGCGACAGGTCCGATGGCGCGCTCGATCAGCGTGTCGACCAGTGTACGGTTGCGGAGCGTCATGCGCAGGTAGCTGCGGCCGCGCCGCGAGGTGAGGTGCTCGCGCAGCTTGGCGTCATTCTCGTAGCGCTCGAGCTGCTCCGCGACCTCGGCGTCGATCTGCTCATCGGTGGCATCGAGGCCCTCCTTCTCGGCGATGGCCGAGAGGACGAGCAGCGTCTTCACCCGACGTGATGCCGGCTCGCGCAGCTCGCTCGCCAGCTCCTCGGGCGTCTGCTTCGAGAGGGCCAGGTACTGCTCCATGCCGACGCGCTGCTGCGCCAGCCGCGAGCGGAGCTCGTCGCGCATGATCTCGATCTCGTTGGCGACCATGACCTCGGGCAGCTCGACGTTGGCGTTCGTGCTGGCGAAGTCGATGATCCGATCGCCCAGGGCGTGACGGGCCTCGGCTTCGGCACGCTTCTCCATCGCGTCGCGGATCTCGGCGCGCAGGGCGTCCAGCGTCTCCACTTCGCCCACGCTCTTCGCGAACTCGTCGGTGACCTCGGGCAGGATCTTCTCGCGCAGGTCGAGCAGCTCGACCTCGAAGCGGGCCTGCTTGCCTTGGAGGTCGTCGACCCGGTAGTCATCGGGAAAGCCGATGTCGAAGCCCTTCGACTCGCCGATCTTCATCCCGACCAGGTTGTCCTCCCAGCCCGGGATCATCCGGTCGTCGCCGATGACGAGCGGGAGCCGATCCGCCGATCCGCCTTCGAACGGCTCGCCGTCGATGCTTCCCGCAAACTTCACGCTCGCGAGGTCGCCCTTCAGCGCGGCGCGGTCGTCGACCGGTCGAAGCGTCGCCTGCTGCTCGCGCAGCTCCTCGATGACCTGGTTCACCTGGTCGTCGGTGACCTCGGGGACCTCGAGGCCGAACGGGTACTCGGTGTAGGAGCCGAGCTCGACCTCGGGCCGTACCGGAACGGTGGCGGTGAAGGTCACGCCCTGTCCCTCGACGACGGCCGCCGGGTCGATGTCGACCTGGGGCTGGTCGATCGGCATGACATCGGATTGGGTGAGCGCCGCGTCGTAGCTGTCGCTGACGAGGTGGTCGATCGCCTCCGCGAGGACGCTGCCACGGCCGACAAAGCGGTCGATGACGTTGCGCGGGGCCTTGCCCGGGCGGAAGCCGGGGACCTTCGTGCGTTCGGCGACATGGCGATAGGCGGTGGCGAAGTGGCGGGCGACCTCCTCGGCGGGTACCTCGATCTCGAGGACCATCCGTGAGCC
The DNA here is from genome assembly GCA_051000335.1 of Candidatus Limnocylindria bacterium. GTDB lineage: Bacteria > Chloroflexota > Limnocylindria > QHBO01 > QHBO01 > JACDBZ01. Next base: position 6,233 of record JBPCOK010000019.1, read on the forward strand.
GGGTTCGGGTCGCGTCGATACGGTGACCAAGTCAGCTCCTGTGCGGCGTGGTGGGCGAGGCGAGATTCGAACTCGCACGTCTTGCGACACCGGCTTCTAAGGCCGGCGCGTCTGCCGTTCCGCCACTCGCCCTAGTTTTTGTGCTCATAAGACGCGTATTACTCGGTGGAAGGCCCTTGCACAACGCATCAGACGCGTATAACCTGTGGAGTGTCTTACGACCCCTCAGGAGGCAATCCGAGCCATGGCCAGGACCACCACCGAGAGCCGTAGTGTAGCCAACGGCCCCACCATCGACAGCACGCGCGACTACTGGACCCTGCACCTGCGCAGTGAGGGCCGCGCCGATCGCACCATCCTCACCTACCAGAACGCCATGTCCAAGCTCGACGCCTTCCTCGCGTCGCGCGGCATGCCGCGCGAGCTGCGGGCCATCCGGCGCGAGCACCTCGAAGCATGGATCGTTGACATGCAGGACCGTGGACTGCAACCGGCCACGATCTCGATCCGCTTCCGCGCCATCCGCCCCTTCTTCGGCTGGCTGATCGAGGAGGACGAGATCGAGCGCAACCCGATGGAGAAGATGAAGACGCCATCGGTGCCGATCAATCCCCCGGCGGTGGTCGCCGAGGAAGACGTGGCGCGCCTGCTGGCGGCGTGCAAGGGCACCGACTTCATCAGCCGTCGCGATCTTGCCATCCTGAGCCTGATGCTCGACACCGGGCTGCGCCGCGGCGAGCTGGCCGGGCTGCGCGTGGGCGACCTGAACCTGAACCAGATGGTGGCCTTCATCGAAGCCACTACCTCGAAGAGCCGACGGGGCCGAGCCGTGGCGTTCGGTGCCAGCACGGCCAAGGCCATCACCCGCTACCTGCGCCACCCGAAGGCTGCGCGCGACCCCGACGAGCCGCTGTGGCGGGCCAGGACCGGGCTGCCGCTGACCGGCAACGAGATCTATCACACCATCCGGCGCCGAGCGCAGCAGGCCGGCTTGCGCGTGCACCCGCATCAGCTGCGCCACACCTGGGCGAGCTCCATGCTGGCATCCGGCCATTCCGAGGGCGACGTCATGACCCTGGGCGGATGGTCCGACCGCTCGATGCTGAACCGCTACGGGGCATCGGCTGCCGCCGACCGGGCCCGAGCCGCATACCGCTCCCCCGTCGATGCCATGGGCCGCAAGGTGCGACCATGAGCACCACGATCTGGACGGCCCGCGTCTCCGGCGACCGCATGCTGTGCGGGCGGATGGTCGCCGGCCAGTTCGCCTGCACCGGTGAGATCGCGTTCCTAGCCTACGGATCGGGCGGCGTGCGCCGGCCAGGGCTGCGCGGCATGGTCGAGGACCCGGCGGGGTCGAATCACTGGCGCCCGACCGTGACCGGCACCGAGAAGCTGGCCGCGGGCTATAAGCGATCGGCCTACAAACGCCGGGCCACCACGGCGGATGGTCGCCGCGTCTCCCCGGTCAAGGTCCCGGCTCCGGGATGGACCCGCGCATGCCCGCACTGTGAATGCACCAATATCGTGGGCGAAGCCCCCAGCGCTGTGCTAGACTCGGGCCCATAGACGCCGATTGTGAGCGTCTAGGCCCGGAGCACGGGCCCGACTAGTCGATCCTTTGTCGCGGCGACGCGGGGACGGGATAGGCAGGAAGGGACGTGCTCTTTTGTCTGTCTCCGATCGCTCCGTCCGTGCACGCATCGCGGCACATGAGCGCTGGGCCCGCGAGCCCGACCGCCACGCCGCCACCGAACCGATGCGCCAGGCCCTTGCCGACCGCTACACCGCAGCCGCGCGCGTCCTGCACCCGACCCTGAGTGATGAAGAGGTCGCCGTGCGTGCCGCGAACCTGCGGTCCGCCGACATGGCACGGCTTGCCCGCGCTCGCTGGGCGAAGGCCGTGGCATGAAAGAGCGGCACTCAAGCCGAAGCCCGAGCACCGCACCCTGCGTCTCCGACGATAGCACAGCCGGCGACGAGGCAACAGGTAGCGGCGACGAGGCAATGATCCGGCGGCGGGGCGCTCCCTTCCCGATCGCGGCGACGCCATGATGGCGCCGCCTGTTTCGGTTCGGTGGACCGAGCACCTTCGCAAGCATGGCCCGACGGACGATCCCGACATGCTGGAGCTACTGCTAGCCCTGGCACCGTATGCCGACGCCCACGGCAACACGGGCTATCGGGACGAGGGCGGCGAGCTCGTGCGCGTGAAGCTCGCCCCCTGCCGCGCTTGCGGCCTGGGGTTGGACTCGTGAAGCGCTGGGAATGGACGGCGTGCATCGTGGCCCACACGCCCGACGATATGCCGCCCGACGTTCACCACTTGCTGATGACGTTGGTCAACTGGGCCGACGATGACGGTCGCGGCTTCCCATCTAACAAGACACTTGCGGAGGCCATGAAGGTCAACGTCAAGAACGTCAAGCGCCGCATCCGGCGCGCCGTCGCGTCGGGCTGGCTGGTCATCGAGCATCAGGGGCGTTGGAAGGGCGACCCGAACCGCTACCGCATCACCCCGCAAGGCTGCGCGCATTCCCTCAAAGCCCCCAACGATGGTGGCCTTAGGTCAACCGCAAAGGGGGTCACACGGGACCCCCTTACCGCAACCCCAAAGGGGTACATATCGAACCGCAAAGGGGTACATATCGAACCGCAAAGGGGGTCACACGGGACCCCCGAACGTATAGAACGTTCTAACGACGGCGCCGAAGGCGCGCCGTTTAGTAGAACGGCGCCCTCGTCGCCCATCGAAGTATTGGCCCCGCCGTTGTCCCGGACATGTCCCGGATGTGGCCGTGACTTTCTTGGAGAAGGGTACGGCGGAGTCTGTTCCCGGCGGTGTGAGCAGACCATCGGTGGGGTTGCGTCGTGAGCTGGTCCATGAAAGACCTCCTGTTGAGGGGAGCACCCTGGGAGGTCCTACCCGATGATCGGCCCAAGGTTGACGCCGCCGCCCGGAAGTATTCCCGGGACCCTCATCTTTCGAAGAAGGACCGGGACTACATCGCCCGGGTATGGCTACCGCCTGAGCCGGTAGAGCCTGAGCCCCTGCCGTTCGTCTTCCCCGAAGGTGGCCCACGATGACCGCCACCATCGTTGATGCCCGCGGCCGGCTGCGGGCGGTGCCGGGCTGCGAATGGACAGAAGGCCGGCAATGGTGCAAGCGGATCGCGGTATCAGTCGTGGCCACCGAACCCGGCAGCCGCTTCGAATGGGCCGCCCGCTGCCCAACCCACCGCACACCTGAGTCCGTTCGGATGTGCCTCTCGTGCGGGGCTGAGAACACAAGCCGCGATGCGTGGCACTGCGGCTCGTGCCGAGACGATGCGCCGATGGAGTTCGACCGATGAGGGGGAAGGGTGGGTCACTCTCTCGGGCGCTACTCGCCGCGACCGCGGGTCAGCTTCCCGCGAAGAACATTCCGGGACTGAGCCTCACGGAGGGTAGGGGCATCGAACCCCTGCCGCGCCTACGCCAGCGACCCGCGGCCAGCGCTACGCACACCCACAGCGACGAAAGGAACGCCGCCCTATGACCTGCCCGACCTGCGGCGGCCCGGTCCCACCGGCCAGCGGCGGCCGTCCGCCGACCTACTGCGGCACGCCCTGCCGGCGCGAGATGTACGCCATGGCGGCCGAGCTGCGCGACTTCGAGGAACAGGCTGCCGACGCCGAGCGCAAGCGGCAGGACGGCTACGCACCGGGAGCGTACTTCTGGGAATCATGGGCCGCCATGTACCGCGTCAAGGCCGACGAGCTGCGCGAGCGCG
>JBPCOK010000041.1:0-11403 GCA_051000335.1 Candidatus Limnocylindria bacterium
GCCGTGGCTGACACGGAGGCCCAGGTGGCGCTCGCGGCCGGAGACGCGGCGCAGGCACTGACCCTCGCGGAGAGCGCGCGCGAGTTGGCGGCTCGCAGCGGCAACCAGCTCGCGGAGCTGGCAGCCATGCTGACCCAGGCGCGGGCGCTGCGGGCGGATGGCCAGCCGGAATCGGCCGAGCGTCTGTTCGCGGAGTCGGCGGCGCGCGCTCGGACGAGTCGCGTGCCGGGACGACTGCGCGAGGTGCTGCGCGACTGGGCCGACCTCCGAGCTGGGATCGGCGATCATCGAGGAGCGTATGAATTGACGAGTGAGGCGCTTGCTGTCAATTGAGTCTTGACAGGTGCGGTTAGGTGACCGTACTGTGAGTCTCAGACAAGTCGGATGGGCACGCCGACTTGCCCTGGGATCGGAGATGGGGCACGTCTCCGATCCCTTTCACGTGTCAGGGGCTGGTTGACGGGCTGACGGCGGCGCCGACGAGCTCGAATTCACCGGTCGCGATCGGATCGCCCGCCGGGTCCTCATAGATCAGCATCCGGTACTGACCCGGGCCAAACGCCGCGACCAGTCGGTCTGCCGGAACCTGGAAGGCGATGACGCTCGGATCGGTCAGGGACTGGGCGTCCACCGGCTCCTGGGCCGTCTCGGGCGGGCCTCCTGACGTGCGGACGACCTCGACGTAGACCTGCGCGGCCGGGGTCTCGGACGGGCTGACGGAGTAGGCGAACGTATCGCCGGCAGCAAACCGGGACGTCTCGGCCTCGGTCGCAACCTCACCCGATGCCGCGTCGAACGCGTTGCCGAAGCGGATCGCCGCGGTCGAGGAGTCCGTGCTGCCCGAGGGCGTCGGCGCGACCACCGTTCCGTCGCCGTTGCCACCGAGCAGCCGGAAGACGACGGCGATGATGATGAGGAGCAGCGCCGCGGCAATCCACCCGGCGATCCTCCGGGCCCGGGGCGAGAGGAAAAAACGACCCTCCGATCCCAGCCGATGGGCCATCTCCCGTGCGCGCAGGGGTCCAAGACGGTGTCGCATGGGTCAGGTCGCTCGACCGGCGGCCAGGTTGCTCATCTGCCTCGAAACTCTACCGCGTCGACACGCGCTACGATGGAGCCGATGACACGAAAGCTCTTCATCTTCGACGATCCCGACCGCTTCCTGGCCGGCACGGTGGGTGAGCCGGGCGACCGATCGTTCTTCCTTCAGGCCCGCAAGGGCGATGCGATGATCAGCGTGGCGCTCGAGAAGGTCCAGGTTGCCGCGCTCGCTCAGCGGCTCGACGATCTGCTGGAAGCGGTGGAGGCTCCTTCGGGCGCCGGCCCCGCGGATGACCTGCCACTGGAGGAGCCCGTCGTCGAGCACTTTCGTGTGGGCGCTATGGCGCTGGCCTGGGACGCCGAGACGGACGCGGTCATCATCGAGGCGCAGACGCCCACCGAGGACGGCGAGTACGCCGAGTTCCCCGATGAGGCCCAGGATGGGCCGGATCTCCTTCGCGTGCGCATCGACGCCCCGACTGCCCGGGCGTTCGCCCGACGGGCGGAGGCGCTCGTGGCGTCCGGCCGACCGGCGTGCCCGTTCTGCGGTGAGCCGCTGGATCCCCAGGGCCACTTCTGCGCCCGGAACAACGGACAGCTCAATTAGGGTGCCGCAGCACCCGTTCGATCCGCCGCCCGCGATCGACTGGCTTTCCGCCGATGACCTCCGCGATGGCCGCCCGGGACGCATCGGCATGACCGTCCTCCCCGGCAAGCGGGGCCGATCCGTGCGATATCCCGGACGGAGGTATCGGGCTGACCTCGACACCGATCTCCGATCGCTCCGAGCCGCCGGCATCGGCCGCCTCTTCCTCCTGGTGGAGGACGACGAGCTCGTGCGCTGGAGTGATCCCGAGATCGCCGCCCGTGCGGTCGCGCATGACATCGTGGTCCATCGGTATCCGATGGCCGATGGAGGCGTTCCCGCGTCATCGACGGCCATGGATGAGCTGATCGAGGAGATCTCGGGCGCTCGCGATGCGACGGACGTGGCCGTGGCCTGCATGGGCGGCGTCGGCCGCACCGGCACCGTGGTTGCGTGCGCGCTGGTGGCGTCGGGCTGGGCGCCGGATGCCGCCATCGAGCGGGTGCGCGAGCTTCGCCACCCGACAGCCGTCGAGACCGCCGAGCAGGAGGCGTTCGTCCGATCGTACCAATGCCCGCCCCCGCGGCCGTGGGCTACGGTGCCCGAATGAGTGATCGATGGGTTTGCAAGCGATGCTTCGCGGACAACGAGGAAACCGATGCTGCCTGCCAGCGGTGTGGCCTGATCCGCGGTGCGGAGTCGACGGCCGACGACCAGTCCGCCTGGGCGGCTGCCACCACCGCGTCCTCCGGGCCGGGGTGGCGCCGATGGCTGCGATTCTGGTGGATCCCGGCCATCGCGATCTCGCTGGCGGTCGGCTACGTGACATCGGCGCGCCGAGGTGACGACGGGCGCCTGGCCTCCCAGGGCACCGTGGCAGTCGACGAGCTGCGCCTCGGTGACTGCTTCAACACGACGGCCGAGGAAGAGATCGGCGACGTCGACGGCGTTCCCTGCACCGTTGCCCACGAGTACGAGGTATTCGCCCTTCACACCTACGAGGGTGACGGGACGTTTCCGCCCGACTCCGCGCTGCAGTCAATCTTCGTCCGGGTCTGTGAGCCGGCGTTCGAGGCGTATGTCGGCGCTCCCTTTGCCACGAGCGAGATCTTCGGCAGCATGATCAGCCCGACGGAGGGGTCGTGGGGCAGCGGGGATCGATCGTTCACCTGCGTGCTCTATGACCCGAACGATGCCGAGCTGACCGAGTCCCTGGCCGGCGCCGGGCGCTAGGCAGCCCGTGAGGCCTCGGCCGGAACGCCTGCTGGGGATCATCCTCGTCCTCGTGCTGGCCGCAGGCCTGGTCGCTGTTGTCGCCCTCTCGCAGGGTGGGAGCGCCCCGCCAGGTCCGGCCGCGTCCGGAGGGCCGCGTGGCGACGTCGATCGGGGCCGGGTGGTCCGCATCGCCGACGGAGATACCGTCACTGTCGAGATCGGCGGTATTCGAGAGCGGGTCCGCTACGTCGGCATCGACGCGCCCGAGGTCGCCAACCAGGAGTCGGGGCGGACGGCGGAATGCGGGGCCGATGCAGCGACCGAGGCAAACCGCGAGCTGGTGGAAGGCGCGGAGCTCGTGCTGGAGCGGGATGCGACGGACCGTGATCGGTTCGGCCGGCTGCTCCGTCATCCCTGGATCCAGCGCGACGGAGCGTGGATCTACGTCAGCGAGGCCCTTGTGGTCGCTGGCGCGGTCGAGGCACGCACTTTTGAGCCGGACACGCTCCACGACGCTCGCCTGGACCGTGCGGAGCGCGTGGCTCGCGGCGCCGGCACCGGCATCTGGGGCGCCTGCTGAGCTACCCGCGCGCTCCGGGTCGCTAGGGAGACGGTGAGGCCGGTGCCGATGCCGGAGGACGGATCTCCAGGAGCACCAGGGCCCAGCCGCAGTCGGATGTGACGCTGACGAAGGTCGGGCCCCGCACGCCGAGCGCGCCAAAGGACTGCGGCTGGAGGATGCCTCGGTCGACGCCCGTCCCGATGGTCGCGCGAATCGCAGGCACCGGATTGCCGCCTCCGGCCGGCGTCAGCGTGACGGCGAACGAGCATCGCGTGCGCTCCGGGTCCACCGCGATCCAGCGGATGGCGTATTCGCTCGCGCCGATCTCGATGGGCCCCTGCTCCGCGTCGGCCACGCCGTCCATGGAGGCGACGTACGGCGAATCGTCGATCGAGCTGCCGGTCGCCGCCAGGAGCGGGTCGGGTTCGAAGCCCGCCGCGACCCAGCCCTCGTCGAACTCCGGTTCGCCTGGGCCCAGGTCGTTGACGAGGTACCAGCCACGGTCCTCGACCGTGATCGGCCCCATGACCACTCCCAGTCGTGCCGAGATCGGCAGGAGTCCCGCGATCACCGGACGCTGGAGCCCGGGCAGGCTGCGCACCCGGAGGCCATCGGTGCTGGTGACGATGATCTCGCCGGCCGCAAAGTCAGGGACGATGGGTGGCGGGCTCGGCGACGGTGTGGCTGGCGCGCTGGACGGGGTGACGCCCTCCGTCGGCGATGGGGTGGGTGTCGGACTCGGGCTCGGCGTGGGGGACTCGAGCGGGGTGAAGGTGCAGGCGGTCAGCAGCATCACGCTGGTGAGAGCTCCGAAGCCGATGCGCACGGTGCTCATTGGGCCATTCGTGGCTTGTCGGCAGCCAGCAGCTGCGCGATCTCGCGCGCGTTCGTCGTCCCGTAGTTCGCATAGCAGTTGTTCATCAGCACGTGGATCTCTGGCACCGCGCTCGCGGCCTCTCGAATGCGCGGGACCCATTCGCCAAGCTCCGCCTGGTCATACAGGTAGCGGAAGCGCTCGACCACGGGGATGCCGCGCTGCTCCCACGTCTCCGTGCGACGCCCATGGAAGCGGACCACGGCCAGCTTCGGCGACGTGACCAGCGTCATCGGCGACAGCGACGACTTCGTGCCCGGAGGGGCGTCGACCATCACGAAGGGGATCTCGTGCTTCTCGAAGAAATCGATCGTGCGTCCCGCGTTCTTCTCGTTGAACCAGCTGGCATGACGGAGCTCGACGGCGAAGGGGGTGTCGCCCAGCCGTTCCCGTGCCCGCAGGATCTCGTCACGCGATTCGCTGGTGGGGAAGAACCAGCGGGGATACTGGAGGAAGACCGCGCCGAGCTTTCCGGAGCTGCGCAACGGCTCGATCCCGTCCAGGAACCGCGCCCAGATCTCATCCTCGATCTCGGCGGGGAGGTCCCGGGCGTAGACCCGCTTCTTGTCCAGTGTCTCCGCGGGCAGCGCCTCGCGCAGGTCCTTCGGCAGGCGCGACACCTCCGACGGCTGCCCGGTCATGAGGGCGTGCGCCTTGATGTCGAACGTGAACTCGGCCGGCGTGCGTTCGAGCCAGAGCTCCCCGGTGCGCCGGGCCGGCAGCGCGTAGTACGTCGCGTCCACCTCCACGATCGGGAACTGGTTCGCGTAGTAGACGAGCCGATCCTCAGCGGTTGTGGCATCCGGCGGATAGAACACGCCGGCCTCCGTCATCGTCGGATCGGTCCACGATGCGGTGCCAATCCGAATCTGTGCCTTCCCGATGGTCAGCGGCTCGCGCGCCGCTGCAGCGTGGGCTTCACCACGCTCGCCGGCGCTGCTTGGCCCAGGATCATGCGCGTGGACGTCGGCCATGCGGGTCAGCGTACCGCCCCGCGGCCGTCGCGTCAGGGCTGGCCGAGCGTCCTCCGAACCGAGGGCGCGGAGACCGCGAGCATGCCGATCGCGGGGAGCACGAACCCAGCCACATAGACGGAGTGCCACGGGGCGACGAGAACGGCGACCGCCGTTGCGCCGGCCACGATCAGTTGGAGGACCGCCGCCGCCGTCCATGCCCAGGGTCGAGCGCGCCGTGCACCGCGGGCGGTGACGGCACCGGCCACGGCAACCAGGAAGGCGAACGCGGCCACGAAGCGGACCGTCTCCTCCGCTGCTCGGCCGGACGAGCCGCCGAGGAACTCGGAGAGCGCGGCGGCGAGCATGCTCAGCACGACCGCGGCTGCCAGCGTGAGAAGCGCCTCGGCGATCAGCACGGTGCGGAGGATGGCGATCCCGCGTGGCCACAACGTCCACGACGGGGTTGGCGCGGGGGATGGAATCGCGGAATTGATGGCGTTCATGGATGTGAGTATTCGCCTCGTGTGACTCCCTGCACAGGCGCGAACGGCCGATGCGCTCTACGTCATTCGGGCGATGTGGAGCGGCATCCGACGTGCATGGTCGAAGGCGTGTCGACCGATTCCTCCCGTGGGCTGGCCGAGGTGCGATCGCTGGCCTGGCTCCTCGACAACAGCATCCCCGTCCCCGGCACCGGCCGTCGCTTCGGCGTCGACGCGGTGATCGGCTTGGTTCCCGTGGTCGGCGACATGGTGAGTGGCGGGATCGGCCTGTTCATCGTGTGGCGAGGCTCCCGTCTGGGGCTGCCCCGCATCGTGGTCGTCCGTATGCTCGTGAATACGGCGATCGATCTCGTCATCGGCGCCATTCCCTTCATCGGCGATGCGTTCGACCTGTGGTTCAAGGCGAACACCCGCAACCTGGTGCTCATGGAGCGATACATCAAGGAACCGGACGCGTCGACTCGCGGATCCTGGTTCGGCGTCGGGATGCTCGCCGCCGCCGGCATCGGAGGTGCCCTGCTGCTCGGCTGGCTGGTCGTGTCAGTCGTCGGTGCCCTGGTCCGCACCGCCTGAGGCGAGCGCCTCGGCGAACCTCGCAATTCGGTCGAGCGCGTCATCCAGCACGCCGTCCAGGCCGTGACCGATCCGCGGATACGTCACGAGCGACGCGTGCGGGAGCCGGCCGATTGCCGCGCGGAGCAGGTCGATCCGGGCGAAGGGATCGGACTCGCCCGACAGGAGCAGCACGGGGCATGTGATTGCCGGCCAATGCGCGGTGCGATCGTCCCACGCGGCATGGCGGCCGGGAGCGTGGAGCGGGTAGGAAAGCAGGACCAGGCCGGCGGGAGCCTCCTCGGCCGCGACCATCGACGCGACCCGCCCGCCGAATGAGTGGCCCCCGATGATCAGGGGTCCGTCCACGGACTCCTCGATGGCCGCCCGGTAGACTGGCACGGCACGCTCGGCGCGTCCGCGGGGCAGGGGCACGAGCTGCACGGCGTGCCCCCGCGCGACGAGGCCACGCTCGTGCCCACGAAGCCGCTCGATGGTCCCCGACGCACCCGGCGCGAGAAGGATCCGATGCTGCATCGCACCAGCATACGAGGCTGTCATCCGCCTTCCAGCGCGCATCGCATCCTCGTCGTACCCTGTTCGCATGACGAACACGAAGATCGAGCGCTCCGACGAGGAGTGGCGGGCGGCTCTGACGCCCGAGCAGTATCGCGTCCTCCGTGAGAAGGGTACCGAGCGCGCCTTCAGCGGTGCGCTGTGGGACGAGCACGGATCCGGCGTGTATCGGTGTGCGGGCTGCGGGGCCGAGCTGTTCGACGCCGGCACGAAGTTCGAGTCGGGGACAGGGTGGCCCTCCTTCTATGCGCCGAAGGCCGATGACGCGGTCGAGACCGAGACGGACCGGATCCTGTTCATGAAGCGCACCGAGGTGCACTGCGCGCGGTGTGGCGGGCACCTGGGTCACATCTTCGACGATGCCCGCGATCAGCCGACCGGCTTGCGCTATTGCATCAACTCCGCGTCGCTGACGCTCGACTCGGGTGATGCCCCCGAGCCGATGGAGCAGGTCTAGGCTCGGGGCTCCCGTCCATCGGCGACGGCGCGCATGACGGTCGCGGCCGCTCGACAGGCGTCGGCATCCACGTCGAGGTGCGTGACGGCCCGCACGGTCCGCGCCCCGAACGCGTTGAGCAGGACCCCGTGCTCCCGGCAGATCGCCACGAAGGCGGCCGCGTCGGGAACGCCGCGACGCTCGACGAGCCGCAGCACGACGATGTTCGTCTGCACGGTCTCCCGATCGATCTCAATGTCGTCACCGCGCAGAAGCTCGTCGGCGAGGATGCGGGCGTTCTCGTGGTCCTCGGCAAGGCGTTCGACGTTGCGCGCCAGGGCGTACGATCCGGCGGCGGCGAGGATCCCGGCCTGACGCATGGCGCCGCCGGCCATGCGCCGATAGCGATGGGCGCGGGCGATGAGCTCCCGGCTTCCGGCCAGCATCGAACCCGCCGGCGCGCCGAGGCCCTTGCTGAGCGACATCCCGACGAGGTCGAAACCGGCCGCAAGGTCCGCGGCCGGACGACTGCCGGCGACCGCCGCGTTCAGCAGGCGTGCCCCGTCGAGGTACGTGACGAGCCCGTGCTCGCGTGCGACGTCCAGCGACGCCTGGACCACCCGAGCGTCGAGGACGATGCCACCCGCACGATTGTGCGTGTTCTCGGCCACGAGCAGCGTGGTCGGGGGATAGACGATGTGCCCGGCGGGCTTGATCGCGGACCGGACGTCATCGGCGTCGAAGGTTCCGCCGGCGCCGATCTCGCTGAACTGCACTCCCGCGTTCGCGGCGCTGGCCCCCGTCTCGTGCAGTACGAGGTGCGACTGCGTCGGCACGAGGACGTCGTCGCCGGGGCGCGTGAGGGTACGCAGCGCCACCTGGTTCGTCATTGTTCCGGTCGGCAGGAACAGCGCCGACTCCGTCCCGAGCAGCGCCGCGATCTCTTCCTGGAGGCGGTTGACCGAGGGGTCCTCGCCGTACTGGTCGTCGCCGACCTCGGCATCGGCCATGGCTCGTCGCATGCCAGGTGACGGGAGGGTGACCGTGTCGGACCGGAGGTCGATGCGTTCGGGCATGCGGGCGATGATAGGGGAGGCGGGCGCCGGGCTCGAATTCATACGGGCGTCACAAATGGACGTACGCTTACTGAACAGATGAACCCCAGGACCGCCCCACCCACGACAGCGAGCCGGCCGGCTGCCGTCATCGCGGGCCTCGCCGCCGGCGCGGCCGGGCTTGGCGGTGCCGAACTCCTGGCCGGGCTCATCGCGGGTGCCGCGAGCCCGATCATCGCGGTCGGCGACTTCGTGATCTCGCTGCAGCCGCCGGGGGCCAAGCAGCTCGTGGTTGGGCTCTTTGGCGAAGCGGACAAGCTGGTGCTCAACCTCTTCATCGCGCTGGTGGCCGTCGCGCTGGCGGGTGGCATCGGCATCGTGGCGCGACGACGTCCTCGGTTGGCGCGTGCCGCGATCGCTGCGGGGGGCGTCTTCGCGCTCGGCGTGGGCCTGCGGGACCCGCTGGCGGACACCATCCCGACATTCCTGGTCGCGGCTGCGGGCGCCGGCATCGCGATGCTCGTGTTGCCGTGGCTGCTGGGCGTGGCCGCCCGTCGTGGCGCACCGGCGACCGCCGAGATGCCGGATTGGGGCCGGCGTCGATTCCTCGGAACGTCAATCGCGGTGGTCGGCGTGGCGGCCGCGAGTGGTGTGGCCGGCCGCGCCCTCCTCGACCGGGGACGCCTCGACGCCCAGCCCCAGGTCGGGTCGATCCCGCAGCCATCGGTCGCGGCATCGGCCATCCCGGCCAGCGCGTCGTTCGACGTCGGCGGACTCAGCCCGCTCGTGACCCCCAACCGCGACTTCTATCGGATCGACACCGCGCTCCTCGTGCCGCGCCCCGATCTCGACACATGGCGGCTGCGCCTGACCGGGATGGTCGACCGGCCGTTCGAGCTGACCTACGACGAGCTCGTGAAGATGCCGCTGGTCGAGCAGTACGTGACCATTGCCTGCGTCAGCAACGAGGTGGGCGGCGATCTCGTCGGCAATGCCCTCTGGAGCGGCGTGCGGCTCAAGGATCTGCTGGAGCGGGCAGGCGTCCAACCGGGGGCGACGCAGCTCGTGGGCCGCTCGGTCGACAACTTCACCGCGGGATTCCCGACCGCGTGGGCGCTGGCCGATGACCGCGAGGCCCTCGTTGCCGTCTCCATGAACGGCGAACCGCTTCCCGCCAATCACGGCTTCCCGGCGCGTCTCATCGTGCCGGGCCTGTACGGCTACGTCAGCGCGACGAAGTGGCTCTCCGAGATCGAGCTGACGACGCTCGAGGCGTTCGACGCGTACTGGGTTCCGCTCGGCTGGGCGAAGGAAGCGCCGATCCTCACCCAGTCGCGGATCGACGTCCCTCGTCGCAGCGCGCGCGTGGCGGCCGGCACCGTACCGATCGCCGGGGTTGCCTGGGCTCCGGACCGTGGTATCAGCAGCGTCGAGGTCCAGGTCGACGAGGAAGGATGGCAATCGGCGGAGATCAGCGCGCCGATCTCGGATGCCACGTGGGTCCAATGGGTGCGCCAATGGGATGCAACGCCCGGGGACCACCTGCTGCGGGTTCGAGCCATCGACGGCAACGGGGAGGTGCAGACGGACCTGAGGTCGCAGCCAGCCCCCGACGGCGCGCGCGGGCATCACACCATCCAGGTGACCGTCTCCTAAGGTACGGGCGGCCGCGGGACTTTCGGCTCATGGCTCGAAGGTCCTGCGAAATGGTGTCCTGTAGCCATGGCCCGCACTTCACGCCGGCGCGGACACCTTCCGCCGCCGGATCCGCCCGCCCGCCTGTTCGCGATTCGGGCGACGACCGCCCTCGCGCTACTGGCGACGGCGATCTATCTGGGTTGGCGCGCAACATCGACGCTCAACCTGGATGCGTGGTACCTCGCGCTGCTGATGCTCGTGCTGGAGGTCCACGCGGCGATCGGCCTCGTCCTCTTCGCCTTCAGCCTGTGGGACGTCGACGTGCGGCCTCGTCGGCGCGGGCTCCGACGCATCCCGAGCGTGGCGGTCCTCATTCCGACCTATAACGAGGGACCGGAAATTCTCATCCCCACCATCGCCGCCGCCGTCGCCCTCAAACCGGTCCACGACACCTGGGTGCTGGATGACGGGGATCGGCCCGAGATCGCCGAGCTGGCCGAGCGACTCGGCGCGCGCTATCTCACCCGTTCCGAGCACGCGCATGCCAAGGCCGGCAACCTCAACCACGCGCTCGGAGTGATCGACGCCGAGATCCTCGCCATCCTGGATGCCGACCACGTCGCAGCGCCCGACTTCCTGCGGGCGACGCTCGGCTACTTCTCCGATCGACGCGTCGCCCTCGTCCAGACCCCGCAGGACTTCTACAACGTCACGAGCTTTGAGCACGGCGGTGGCGAGTCTTACGGGGAGCCGTTCCACGAGCAGACCCTGTTCTATCGGCTTCTTCAGCCGGGAAAGAACCGATGGAATGCGGCCTTCTGGTGCGGAACGAGCGCCGTGGTCCGCGCTTCCGCGCTGCGCGAGGTCGGCGGTGCGGCGACGGAGACGATCACCGAGGACATTCACACCACGATCCGGTTCCATCGTGCCGGCTGGAAGACCGTCTATCACAACGAGGTCCTGGCGCGGGGCCTGGCGGCCGATGACGCCACCCAGTACCAGCTGCAGCGCAATCGATGGGGGACCGGGGCGATGCAGGTGCTGCGGACCGAGAACCCGCTCTTCGTCTCCGGCCTGACGCTCGGCCAACGCCTCGGCTACGCGGCGACACTGCTCGGCTGGTTCGACTCGTGGCGGACGCTCGGGTTCCTGCTGCTCCCGCCGCTGGTGCTGGTGACCGGCCAGATTCCCATCCTGGCCGACGGCGTCACGTTCGCCATCGCGTTCGGGATCACGTACGGCCTCCAGCAGGCTGCGCTCTACATGCTCGGACGCGGCGCCTACCGGCCGATCCTGTCCGTCGTGTTCGACCTCGTCCGGATGTCGCCGAACTTCGTCGCGACGCTCACCCTCTTCACGTCGAAGACTCCTCGATTCAAGGTCACGCCGAAGGGCCGTGTGGCCGCGGA
>JBPCOK010000196.1:0-5656 GCA_051000335.1 Candidatus Limnocylindria bacterium
GGTGAAGACCGTGCTCGTGGCCCCGGCGGCGGACATCGCGCACGAGTACTACCTCGGGCTCATCCTCGACCGGGCGGCTCGTGCGATCACCGTGATCGCGTCCGCCGAGGGCGGCGTGGAGGTCGAGGAGACGGCGAAGACGAACCCCGAGGCCATCCTCTGCCTGCCGCTCCATCCGCTCATCGGACTCCAGGAGCACGAGACGCGGCGCATCGGCTTCTTCCTCGGCATTCCGGCCGAGCTGCGCAAGGACTTCGCCAAGGTCATGCGGGGCCTGTACGGCGCATTCGTCGACGCCGACGCCGACCTTGCCGAGATCAACCCGCTCGTGGTAACCGATGACGGCCGGCTGCTGGCGCTCGACGCCAAGATCGTACTCGATGACTCGGCGCTCCCCCGCCATCCGGATCTCGAGGAGATGCGGGACCTCAACGAGGAGGAGCCGTCCGAGATCGCCGCGCGTGAGGCGGGCATCAGCTTCATCAAGCTCGATGGGAGCATCGGCTGCATGGTGAACGGCGCCGGGCTGGCGATGACGACCATGGACCTCGTGAAGCTCGCCGGTGGCGAGCCCGCCAACTTCCTCGACATCGGCGGCGGCGCGAAGCAGGACAAGGTGACGGCCGCGTTCCGGATCATCCTGGACGACCCCAATGTGAAGGCGATCCTCATCAACATCTTCGGAGGCATCACGCGCGGCGACGAGGTCGCCCGAGGCATCGTCGAGGCCCGCGCCGCACTCACCCGCGACGTGCCGATGGTCGTCCGCATCGTAGGCACGAACGCCGAGGAGGCGAAGCCGATCCTGGCCGAGGCCAACCTCATCACGGCCGACTCCCTGGACGACGCCGCCGCGAAGGCCGTCGCGGCCGCCGGAGGTGCGGCGTGAGCATCCTCGTCAACCGCGACACGCGGCTGCTGGTCCAGGGGATCACCGGCCGCGAGGGCGAGTTCCACTCCACCGCCATGGTGGAGTACGGCACGAACCTCGTGGCAGGCGTGACGCCGGGCAAGGGCGGACAGTCCGCCATCGGGGCGAGCGTCCCCGTGTACGACACCGTGGCCGAGGCCGTCGAGCAGACCGGCGCGAACGCCAGCTGCATCTTCGTGCCCGCCGCGTTCGCTCCGGACGCCATGCTCGAGGCGGCCGATGGCGGCATCCCGCTCGTGATCTGCATCACCGAGGGCGTCCCCGTCCTCGACATGCTGCGCGTCCACCATGTCCTGAAGCAGAAGGGCGTCCGGCTGATCGGCCCCAACTGCCCGGGACTGACATCGGTCGACGAGGCCAAGGTAGGGATCATCCCCGGCAACATCCACGCGCGAGGTCCGGTCGGGCTCGTCTCCCGCTCGGGCACGCTCACCTACGAGGTCGTGCAGGCCATGACCGATGCCGGGATGGGTCAGACGACGTGCGTCGGCATCGGCGGCGATCCCATCGTCGGGACGACGTTCACCGACGTGCTCGACATGTTCAACCAAGATCCCGAGACCGAGGCGATCGTGATGATCGGCGAGATCGGCGGCGAGGAAGAGGAGAAGGCCGCGGCCTTCTGTGCCCGCGAGGTGCGTAAGCCGATGGCAGCGTTCATCGCCGGCCGCACCGCACCGCCCGGCCGACGCATGGGGCATGCCGGCGCGATCATCTCCACCGGCGGGGGCGGAACGGCGGAGTCGAAGCGAACGGCGCTCGAGGAGGCCGGCATCCGGGTCGCCGACTCTCCGTCCCACATTCCGCAGCTGCTTCGCGACGCCGGCGTCCGATAGGCGGGTGAGCCGGGACCGGAGCCGGTACGCTCCCCGACCCCCGTCCGAGCGCAAAGCGGAGCCGGAGCCACCCCGAGGGGTGGGGGTGTTCCGCTATGCGGGCTGCGGTCTCGGATTCTCGATTGCGCTGGCCGTGCTGGTGGGGGTCGTCCTGCTGCTCGGCTACCTCCGCGACGATCCCGGTCGCAACCCGGCGCCCGATTCCTATCGGGACGCGGTCTGCTCCGCCTTCGCCTCGCTCAGCCAGGGAACCGAGGCGCTCCAGCGGGGCGCCGGATCCGAGGCGAGCGCCGAGCGCCGCGCGGCCTCGGTGGACGTCGACGACGCGGTCGAAGCGGCAAACGCCACGCTCACCGACCTGCCGGAGTGGGACCCCGGCCGCTCGCTGGACGAGCTCCTGGGATCCCAGATCATCACCCTCACGAACGCGGCGGAGGCGCTGCGCAGCGGCGACGCCAGCGCGGATCTCGTGATCGCGACCGAGGTGGACCTGTTGGCGCGCGAGCAGCTGGCATCGGGCCGCTACGGGTTCGACTGCGGCGCCTGATCCTCGTCTCCGCCACCGGCGATCCCGAGCAGCTCCCACAGCACGCCGTTCAGCGTCCGCGGGTGAACGAATGCCACGTCGCCGTGCGCCCCGGGCCGCGCGGCGCGGTCGATCAGCTCGGCTTCCCGGTCGGCGAGGCGGTCGAGGCTGCCCGGCAGGTCGTCGGTCGTGAGGCAAACGTGATGGAGGCCCTCGCCCCGCGACGCCAGGAAGCGGGCGACCCCGCCGTTGGGATCGACCGGCTCGATGAGCTCGATCTTTGCGGCTGGCTCCGGTCCCGTCGACAGGAAGCAGAGACGGACTCCCTGCGGTTCAAAGACGATCGGTTCGGCATCCGGCTCCAGGCCCAGCAGCTCCCGATACCGCGGCAGCGACTCCTCGATCGATCGCACGACGACCGCGACATGGTGGACCGGGCCGATCATGGGCGGTGCTCCCCCCAGACCCGACGAAGGGCGTGGGCGATCTCGCCGAGCGTGACGGACGCCTCCACACAGGTCCGAATGCGGGGAAGGACGTTCTCGGTGCCCGCGGCAGCGGCCTCGAGCGCGGCGACGGCCGCGGAGGCGGCGGAGTCATCCCGGCGCGATCGCAGGGCGCGAGTGCGCTCGACCTGTGTCGCCTCGAGGGTCGGGTCGATCACCTGCGGCGCAGGTCCCGCGTCCCCGCTCCCCTCGGTGAAGGCATTCACGCCCACGATGACGCGGTCTCCGGACTCCAGGTCCTGCTGCTGCTCCTAGGCCGCATCGGCGATGGCGTCCTGCTGGTATCCCTCCGCGAGCGCGGCGAGCGGACCGCCCCGCCCGTCGATGGCCTCGAGCTCGGCGCGCACGCGTCGCGCCAGCTCGTCGGTCAGCGCCTCGACGTGGTACGAACCCCCGAGCGGATCGACACTGGCCGAGACCCCCGACTCGCTGGCCAGGACCTGCTGCGTTCGGAGCGCCAGGCGCGCCGATTCGGGAGTCGGCAGGCCGAGCGCTTCGTCCAGGGCGTTGGTATGGAGCGACTGGGCGCCCCCGAGCACCGCGGCCAGCGCCTGGATCGTCGTTCGGACCACGTTCACATCTGGCTGCTGGGCGGTGAGCGTCGAGCCGCCGGTCTGGACGTGGAAGCGCATGGCCATGCTGCGGGGATCCCGCGCCCCGAACCGGTCGCGCGCGACCTCTGCCCACACACGCCGGGCGGCACAGAAACTTGCGACCCCCTCCAAGAGGTCGTTGTGGGCCGCGAAGAAGAAGGAGAGGCGCGGGGCGAAGTCGTCGAAGGCGAGGCCGGCGGCCAGCGCCGCCTCGCAGTAGGCGATCGCGTTGGCGACCGTGAACGCGATCTCCTGGACGGCGGTCGAGCCGGCCTCGCGCATGTGGTAGCCACTGATGCTGATCGTGTTCCATGCCGGCAGCTCGGCGTGGCAGTAGGCGAAGGTGTCGGTGACGAGTCGCATGGACGCGGTCGGGGGGAAGATATAGGTCCCGCGCGCGATGTATTCCTTGAGGATGTCGTTCTGGATCGTGCCCCGGAGCCGATGCGGGTCGGTTCCTCTCCGCCGAGCCACCGTCTCGTACAACGTGAGCAGGATCGCGGCGGTGGCATTGATCGTCATCGACGTCGAGACCGCGCCGAGGTCGATCCCGTCGAGCAGAATTTCCATGTCCTCGATGGAGTCGATCGGCACGCCGACCCGACCCACTTCACCGGTGGCCATCGGGTCGTCCGAGTCGTACCCGATCTGTGTGGGCAGGTCGAAGGCCACCGAGAGGCCGGTCTGGCCGTGGTCGAGCAGGTAGCGGAACCGGCGGTTCGTCTCCGCCGCCGATCCGAAGCCGGCGTATTGGCGCATCGTCCATGGACGAGCGCGGTACCCCTCCCGGTGGATGCCCCGGGTGTATGGATACTCGCCGGGGTCCCCGATGGCGGACGCCCGGTCGATCTCATCCAGGGCCTCGGGACCGTACACGGGCCGGATCTCCACCCCGGAGGTGGACCGATACGGGCGCGCCCCAGGGCGCTCGGGGTCACTCATCGGCCACCGATTGTACGCGCCGTCACTCCAGCCGAAGCATCGCCGCGCCGGTGGCCACCGTCTGGCCCGGCTCGACCGTCACCTCGATCACCCGACCGGCTCGTGGTGCCCGCACCTCGTTCTGCATCTTCATGGCCTCGATGGTGACGAGCGACGCGCCCTCCTCGACGTCATCGCCCACCGCCGCGGCGACGGCCACGACGAGGCCCGGCAGCGTCGCCGTGACCCCGATCGGGCCAGCGTGCGACGCGGCGGCACGCTCCGCCTGCGCCAGGATCCGCTCCCGCCACGAGCGAACGCTGACGGGAATCCGGCGGCCGCGGATGGTCACGACGCGGTCGCTGCCCGTTCCCTCCACGATCACGGGGATCGAGGTCGTGCCCACGATCAGCCGCCCGATGCCCCGTGACGCATCATCGAGCTCGAACCGCACATCGGCCGCCGGCTCCACGGGTTGCCCGTCCACCTGCGTCTCGAAGTCGCTCATCCGCGTCGGGCCTCCAGGCGACCCGCCTGGCCCCAAGCCGATCCGACGGCGGTTGGGTGCGGCCGCTCGGTCGACGTCCGTTCGAGGGCTCGCATGGCGCGGGCGGCGGCCGCGGCCAGGGACGCGACCTCGGCCCCCAGCTGTTGGCCGGCGGGCCAGTGGTCGCCGATGAAGCCGGTGTCGTACTCGCCGCCGATGAACGCCGGCTGATCGACAAGCCAGCGCAGGAAGCCGGCATCGGTCTGGACCCCACCGATCAGCAGCTCGTCCAGCGCGCGGCGCAGGCGGGCGACCGCGGCCGGCCGATCCTCGGCATGCACCATGAGCTTGGCGAGCAGGGGGTCGTACTCGGAGCGAAGCTCCATGTCGTCCTCGACCCCCGCATCCACTCGAACACCGGGACCGTCCGGAACGCGCCAGGCGGTGATGTGGCCACCGCTCGGCCGGAAGTCGGCGTACGGGTCCTCGGCGTAGATTCGGACCTCGATGGCGTGGCCACGCGGTTCGGACTCGAGGATCTCGTCGGGGAGCCGGTCACCGGCCGCCACCCGGATCTGCCAGGCCACAATGTCGATGCCGGTGGCCATCTCGGTCACGCCGTGCTCCACCTGGAGCCGGGTATTCATCTCCAGGAAGTAGTGCCGGCGGTCGGCGTCGAGAAGGAACTCGACCGTCGCGGCGTTGTGGAACTCGACGGTCCTCGCCACTCGTCGCGCGGAGTCGAAGAGGGCCGCCCGGGTGTCCGGGTCGACCGCGGGTGACGGTGTCTCCTCGACCAGCTTCTGATGCCGACGCTGCACGCTGCAGTCGCGCTCGCCCAGGACGGCGAGACGGC
>JBPCOK010000010.1:0-17352 GCA_051000335.1 Candidatus Limnocylindria bacterium
AGGCCGACGGCGACCACGCGGCTTCGGTCGACACCGGTCTCGCGGAGGACGAGCTCCATCGTCTCGGCCATGGCCGCGATCGCGGTGTCCGGGCCCTCGCCGACGCGGCTCGGGATCTCGTACATGCGATCCACGAGGAACGTGCCGTGGGCGTCGAGCACCGTGGCGTTGTTCTTCGTCGCGCCGTTGTCGATGCCCACCACGACGTGCTCCTCGGGGATCATCGGTTCATGGTACCGAGGGTCCAAGGGGTGCCTTGGCGGTGTGTGCTTGAGGTGCTCCATGGATCGAGTGTTCTTCACGCGGGACCCGCTTGGGGTGCTGCGTTCGCGATATTTCGAGCACCCGGGAGCGTGAGTGGCACTTCGGGGTGCGCTTCGTGCGGCCCGGCACTCGAAAATATCGCGAGATCGGCGCCCGCGCCCGCGCTCAGGCGAAATTCGCTCGATCCATCGAGTGCGCCCGGATCACCCACCGGGTCGGCCACCCGACGCGCGGTACGTGATCACCTCGACCTTTTCAAGCGTGATGAGCCCGTCGGTCAGCATCTCGTCGAGCAACGGGAGGATGGCGCGAATCTTCTCCTCCGAATCCACCGCCTCGATCAGGATCGGCAGATCCTCCGACAGGCTGAGGATGCGGGTCGAGTGCAGGTGCTGGTTCGCGCCGAATCCCTCGATGCCGCGCAGCACCGTGGCACCCGCCAGGCCGCGTTCGCGGAGCCGCTGCACGATCGCCTGGTAGAGGGGCCGGCCGTGCCAGCGGTCGCTTTCGCCGACGTAGATTCGGACGAGCAGGCCGGAGCCTTCGAGTTTCATCAGACCGCCCGCCCGATGGCCACGCCGGCAACCGCCGCGGTCACGCCGATCAGCACTGAGCCTGCGAGATTCAGCGTAGCGGAGAGCAGCAGGCCATCCTCGATCATGCGCCAGCTCTCGAGCGCCAGGGTCGAGAAGGTCGTGTACGAGCCGAGGAAGCCGATCATCAGGGGAGCCCTCAGTTCGGGCGCCAGGGCGGCGCGTTCCACGACGAGTGCGAAAAGCAGGCCGAGGAGGAACGAGCCGGAGATGTTCACGACGAACGTGCCCCACGGCAGGGCGCCACCGGACCACGCGGTCAGGCGCGCGTCCACCACGTAGCGGGCGATGGCCCCGGCGAACCCACCGAGTCCGACGAACAGCAGCGCGACCATCGCGCGAGTCTAGGCGCTCGCGGCCACCCGCTCATCGTCCGTCGCGAGGGAGTCGCCCAGGATCACCGCCAGCTGGTCCCACTCGACGAGGAACCCGTCATGGCCCTTGTCCGACGCGATCTCGCGATACTCGGCGTCAGCTCCGGCGGCTCGAGCCGCATCAACCAGCGCGCGGACCTGGCGTGGGCCGAACAGGATGTCCCCCTCGATTCCGACCCCGATGACATCCACACCGTGGGCAGCGAGCACCCCGAACGCCGCCTGCACTCCGCCCCGGCCGCGTCCAACGTCGTGCGCGTTCATGGCGCCGGCCAGTGCCGCGTAGGACTCGGCGTCGAATCGCTGGCGCAGCTTCAGGCCCTGGTGCTCGAGATAGGCCCCGATCCCGTCTCGGAGGTCGAAGTCCACCTCGCTGCGATAGGTGGTCATGGCGAGCTGGCGAGCCAGCTCGAGACCGCGATCGCGATCGAGCTCGAGGAGCTGCAGCTGGATGTGATTCCACCCCGCCGCCAGGTTGCCGATGACCGCCGGAGCGGCGATCGGCATCACGGCATCCACGGCAGCAGGCCGCTCGAGCGCAACCTCGAGCGAGACCATCCCGCCCAGCGAGCCGCCCAGCACGAGGTTCAGCCGTTGAACGCCGAGCGCGTCGAGGGTAGCCCACTGCGCGCGCGCCATGTCGCGCGGGGTGATCGGCGGGAAGCCCTCGAGGTCGCGCGGGCCGCTCGTGCCATAGCACGAGCCGAGCAGGTTGATGCAGATGACCTGGCGCTCATCGGTGTCGAGCGCCAGTCCGGGGCCGATGAGCGGCGACCACCAGTCGCCGGCGGCGTCGGCGGATCCGGTCAGCGCGTGCACGACGAGCACCGCCGAATCGGAGAGAGGGCCGTCCCGCCGGTACGCGGCACGCAGGTCGGGGAGCGTGGCGCCGGCCTCGGTCCGAAACGGACCGAGGCGCAGCGGCGGCTCCCGTGGACTGAGGGGGAGCAGCGTCACGCGCTGACCCCCTCCCCGACGGCGACGGCCAGCGCCTGGTCGAGGTCGGCGATGATGTCGTCCAGCGCCTCGATCCCGACCGAGAGCCGAACGAGATCGGCGGTGACGCCGGAGGCGCGCTGCCCCTCTTCGTCCAGCTGCTGATGGGTCGTCGAAGCGGGGTGGATGATCAGCGACTTCGCGTCGCCCACGTTTGCGAGCAGGCTGAACAGCTCCACCGAGTCGATGAGGGTGCGCCCCGCATCGGCGCCGCCCTTCACGCCGAAGGTGATGATGCCGCCCGATCCGCCGGCGAGGTAGCGTTGCGCGTTGGCGTACGTCGGGTGGGATGCCAGCCCCGGGTAGCTGACCCATTCGACGCGGTCATCGGCCTCGAGCCATTTCGCGACCGCCAGCGCGTTGGCGCTGTGCCGTTCGATGCGCAGCGGCAGCGTCTCGAGACCCTGGATGAAGAGCCAGGAGTTGAAGGGCGACAGCGCGGGGCCGATGTCCCTGAGCAGCTGAACGCGCAGCTTGATGATGAACGCCAGCGCGCCGAACGCACCGGTGTAGCTCACCCCGTGGTACGAAGGATCGGGATCCACGAAGTCGCGGAACCGCGGGCTGGCGGCCCAGTCGAACCTCCCGCCGTCGACCACCACGCCCCCGATGGAGGTGCCGTGGCCGCCGATCCACTTCGTGGCCGAATGGATGACGATGTCCGCGCCATGCTCGATCGGCTTCGCCAGGATCGGCGCAAAGGTGTTGTCGATGATCAGCGGCAGCTGCTGCGAATGTGCCGCATCGGCGATGGCGCCGATATCGGGCACGTCGAGCCGTGGATTGCCGATCGTCTCGATGAAGTAGCCCTTCGTGCGGTCGTCCGTGGCCGCCACGAAATCAGCAGGGTCGTTGCCCTCGACCCATCGGACCTCGATCCCGAAGCGCGGCAGCGTGTAGGCGAACAGGTTGTACGTGCCGCCGTACAGGCTCGTGGAGCTGACGATGTTGTCGCCCGAGCGAGCGAGATTCAGGATCGTGAGCGTCTCCGCCGCCTGGCCGCTCGCCAGGCCAAGGGCCGCCACGCCACCCTCCAGCGCCGCGATGCGCTGCTCGAAGACATCGGTCGTCGGATTCATGATCCGGGTGTAGATGTTGCCGAACTCCTGGAGGGCGAAGAGCCGCGCCGCGTGTCCTGCGTCCTGGAAGTTGTAGGAGCTGGTGGCGTAGATCGGCACGGCGCGCGCACCGGTGGTCGGATCGGGCTGCTGGCCGGCATGCAGTGCCAGGGTCTCGGTGAGAAAGGCCCGCTCGGGGGCGGTGCCGTTGCCGTTGGAGTCGCTCATGGTTGGTATCGGTTCCTTCGCGTCGACCACGGATGGTGAGCGGAGCCATCGCTGTGGTCGATGCGACGCGGCCCCGAGGTGGTTGGGGTGCTGCGGCTGATCCGCGTCGCTGAGGGGAACAAAAAAGCCGCACCGGATCTCTCGCGAGATGGTGCGGCCCCGATCAGGTCCTGAGCTGGCTCAGGCAGATTCCTCCATGCGGCGGGGCCGCCAGGGCATCGCCATACAGGTGAAATGCGGGACGTGGTGATCGGGGAACATCCCAACGACCGTAGCAGGGTTGTCAACGGGAGACCATCCCCCGATGGTTGCGTTTCGGTGACGATCGATTGCGTCCCGAGCGACGCCGCATCTCAACCATCCCGGCGCCGACGTCAGCGGGGCCGCTCGATAGCGTGAGGGGAACCCCGCAGCCGGTGACCCCTGATGCATCGCGAGGAACTCCAGCCGATCGACGCGCCGCTCTACGACCCGCGGCACGAGCACGACGCCTGTGGAGTTGGGTTCATCGCCGACATCGACGGTCGACATGCCGGCCGCGTGGTGCCGATGGCGCTGGAGGCGCTGGCAGCGCTCGCCCATCGGGGCGCACGGGCCGCCGACGACCTCACGGGCGACGGCTCCGGGGTGTCCATTCCCATCTCTCCCCGGTTCCGTGCCCGCCTGCTCGCCGATGCCGGCGTCGCGCCGCGGGACGGGGCACGGGCGGCCGTGGCGATGTGCTTCCTGCCCGCTGATGCCCCGGAGGTGGCGATCCGCCTGGTCGAGGACCGAGCCACGGGCGAGGGCCTGGCCGTCATCGGCTGGCGGGACGTTCCCGTGAACCACGCGCTCGTTGCCGGACGCCGTGTCGGTGAGACGCCGGTGGTCAGGCAGGCCATCGTCGTTGGGGACCGACGCTCGGCCCCCCTCCGATTCGCGCGCCGCCTGGCGGCCTTCCGTCGCGTCGTCGAGCGCGACGCGCCCGAGATCGCGGTGGTCTCGGTCAGCCCGTCACAGCTCGTGTACAAGGGCCTCTTCGTGGGCGACGAGCTCGGTCGCTTCTACGACGACCTCGGTGGCGGTGACCTGGACGCCCGCTACGCGATCTTCCATCAGCGCTACTCGACGAACACGTTTCCGTCCTGGCGCCTCGCCCAGCCTTTCGGCTACCTGGCGCACAACGGGGAGATCAATACGATCCGCTCGAATCGCGAGGCGATGCGCGGCCGACGTCACGCCCTCGGCGGCGGAAGGTGGGCGAGGCGGCTTGCCGAGATCGGCCCGCTCGTCACGTTGGCCGGGTCCGACTCACAGTCGCTCGACGACGCCCTCGAGCTCCTCCTGCTCGGCGGCCTTCCGATCGACGAGGCGATCGGGGCCCTGGTCCCAGCTGCGGCCGGTCTTGGCGGGGAGGACCGCGACAGCATCCACGCTGCATCCGAGCCATGGGATGGCCCGGCCGCCCTCGTCTTCGGCGATGGGCGTCGGGTGGGCTGCGTCCTCGACCGAAACGGGCTCCGTCCGCTGGCGCTCACGGTCACCGACGACGGCCTGCTCGTCGTCTCGTCAGAATCGGGCAGCGTCGAGCTCCCATCGGAGCGCGTCTCCGTCCGGCAGCGGCTGGGCCCCGGCGAGATGGTGGTCGTCGACCCTGCCGACCGACGCTGGACAGGTCCGACGACCGCACGGCACGGCCGGTCCATCGCGCCGCCGACCCGAATGTCTCCGACGCTGCCGCGCGCGGTGGAACCGAGCGACCGCCGTGTGCGCGTGGCGCTGGGGCTCGATGCCGAGGTCGTGCGGCAGGCGATTCGCCCGATGGCGGTGGACGCGCACGAGGCCATCTGGAGCATGGGCGACGACACGCCGATCGCGCCGCTGGCGACGCGGCCGCGCCGAGTGTCGGCCTTCCTGCGGCAGGCCTTCGCGCAGGTCACGAACCCGCCGATCGACCCCGAGCGCGAGCGCGCCGTCATGTCCCTCGAAATGGTGATCGGCCGCCAGCCCCCGCTCTTCGGCTCGACCCGCGAAACGGACGTCGCGACCCTCGCATCCCCGGTCCTCGACGCCACGGCGTGGGCCCAGCTGCTGCGGGAGCCGCGACGCGTCGTGACGCTGGAGGCCACCTGGACGGCGTCGCGTGGACGTCGTGGGATGGCGTTCGCACTGTCCCGCATCGGGCGGCAGGCGGGCGCGGCCGCACGGCACGGTGCCGACCTCATCGTCGTCACCGATCGGTCCGCGAGCGATCGCCGGATCCCGATTCCGTCCTTGCTGGCCGTGGGACGCGTGAACCAGGAGCTGGTGAGCGCCGGCCGACGGTCGCGGACCGACATCGTGGTCGAGGCGGGTGACGCGTTCGACGTGCACGACATCGCCATGCTCATCGCGGTCGGCGCATCGGCCGTGCACCCATGGCTCCTGCTGGACGTGGCGGCCGACCAGGCCGGCGAGCGGGGCGTCGAGGACGTGTCGCCCGCCGAGGCCCGGGGCAACGTCATCGCGGCCGTCGAGCAGGGGCTGCGCAAGGTCCTGGCGCGGATGGGAATCAGCACGCTGCGGTCCTATCGCGGCGGACAGATCATGGACGTCATCGGACTGGACTCGTGGCTCGCGGATCGCTGCTTCCCCGCGGCGAACCACTGGCCGGGGACGGTGAGCGCGGACGTCATCGGCGGCATGCAGGTCGCTCGCCATCGGCGTGCCTTCGGTGAGGCCGAGCCGTCGCTCGAGGATCCGGGATTCGTCCGCTTCCGAGGATCCGGCGAGACGCACGCTTACGCGCCGAAGGTCGTGAAGGCGCTCCAGCGAGCGGTCGGTGAGGACGGGGAGGGGCTGGACGCGTACCGGGAGCTGCTGACCGCCATGGGGCCACGCCAGCCGAGAGACCTGCTGGCCCTCCGTCCGGCTACGACGCCGATCGACGTTGACGAGGTCGAACCGGCGGCCTCGATCGTCCGACGCTTCGTCAGCTCGGCCATGAGTCTCGGTGCGCTATCGCCGGAGGCGCACCAGGCGATCAGCATCGGGATGGACCGGATGGGGGCCAGCGCGAACTCCGGCGAAGGCGGCGAGGACCCCGCGTGGTACCAACTAGCGGCCGATGGCGACCGCCGGGACGCGGCCATCAAGCAGGTCGCCTCCGCTCGATTCGGGGTCACGACCGACTACCTCGCCCGCGCCGAGCAGCTGGAGATCAAGATCGCGCAGGGGTCGAAGCCCGGCGAGGGCGGTCAGCTTCCTGGACGCAAGGCATCCGCCTTCATCGCCGGACTGCGTCGGGGCCAGCCCGGGACGACGATGATCAGCCCTCCACCGCACCACGACATCTACTCGATCGAGGATCTCGCGCAGCTCGTGAGCGATCTGCGCGCGGTCAATCCCGCGGCACGGATCGGCGTGAAGCTCGTCTCGGGCGCCGGGATCGGGACGATCGCGGCCGGGGTCGCCAAGGCCCACGCCGACTACATCATGGTCAGCGGCCACGCGGGTGGGACCGGCGCGTCGCCACTCAGCTCGATCAAGCACGCCGGCCTGCCCTGGGAGCTCGGCCTGGCCGAGACGCACCAGGTGCTCGTCCGCAATCGCCTGCGCGACCGCGTGACCCTCCGGACCGACGGTGGGCTCCAGACCGGCCGTGACGTGGTTGTGGCGGCCATGCTCGGTGCCGAGGAGTTCGGGTTCGGCACGGCCGCCCTCGTGGCCATCGGGTGCGACATGGCGCGCCAATGCCATCTCGACACCTGCCCGACCGGCATCGCCACGCAGCGCGAGGACCTCCGCGCCAAGTTCAGCGGCACGCCCGAGCAGGTCGTTGCCTTCTTCACCGCGATCGCTGAGGACATCCGTCGCGAGCTGGCCAGGCTCGGCCTGCGATCCCTCCACGCGGCGATCGGCCGGGCGGACCTGCTCGGTGTCGCCGCGCCATCGGCGCTCGACCTCCGCCGGCTCATCACCGGGCCCGCGTGGAGCCCTCGCGGGGCCGATGCGCCGAAGGATCGAGCCGCTCGACCGGACCGGCCCGCCGATGCCGGTTTCGAGGTGGATGCCGTGGCGGGCATCCTCGCCCGCGTCGGGGAGGGGGAGGCTGTTGTGACCGCACGCGTCGGCACGCCGGATCGGAGCATCGGCGCGCGGCTCGCCGGCGCCCTGGCGCGACGACCGGAGCCCCGCCTCCTGCCGCACGTGCGATATGAGCTCGATGGGTCCGCCGGGCAGAGTCTCGGCGCGTTCGCCGTCGCCGGCATGCGGATCCGGATGACCGGCGAGGCCAACGACTACATCGGCAAGGGGCTGTCCGGGGGCACGGTCGTGGTCCGCCCGACCGCGGGGTCGCCGCAGGATCACGCCCTGGCCGGGAACGTCTGCCTGTTCGGGGCCACGGCGGGCGTGCTCCACGTGATCGGGCGCGCCGGGATGCGATTCGCCGTCCGAAACTCGGGCGCACGCGCGGTGGTCGAGGGGATCGGCGCGCACGGATGCGAGTACATGACCGGCGGCACCGTGGTGGTGCTCGGGACCGTCGGTCCGAACTTTGGGGCGGGGATGACCGGTGGCCGCGCCTACCTCCTAAATCTCCCGGATTCCTCCACCGCCCTGAACGACAGCGTCCGGGCGCGCGCCCTCGATCCCACCGACGACTCCACGGTGCGGGAGCTGATCGGGGCACACGCCACCGAGGGGAGCGCGCTGGCCGCACAGGTGATCGGCGACTGGGATGCCTGGCGGTTGCGCTTCCGCGCGGTGGAACCGGTCGAGGTCGCCGTGGCGGTCACCGAGGCTCCGGCGCTGGCCCTGGCTCGATGAGCCGATAGCCGAGCGAGCGGACCGGCGTCGGGGACGGCGCGTCCGCGGCCCGCAGCTTCGAGCGGAGGCGCGCCAGGTGCGGCTTGATCCAGAGCGGATCGGGATCCGGCTCCCCGCGCCATCCGGCCTGCAGGAGCTCGGCGTGCGTCACGAGATCGCCACCTGCCCGCAGCAGCGCGTCCAGCAACGCGAACTCGATCGGCGTCAACGGAAGGAGCCGATCGCCGGCCCACGCCTCGTGGCGCTGACGATCGATGCGCAGCGTCCCGCCCTCCGTCGATGGCGAACGGGCCGCATCGCGACGACGGCTGACGGCGCGGATCCGCGCGAGCAGCTCTCCCTTGCCGAACGGCTTCGTGACGTAGTCATCGGCGCCGGCATCCAGCGCCTCGATCTTGGCTTCCTCCTGGCCCTCACCCGAGAGGACGATGATTGGCGTCGATCCGCGCCGCCGGATCTCCCTACAGACCGCGATGCCGTCGAGCCCGGGCATCGCCAGGTCGAGGATCACAAGGTCGGGCTCATCGGCATCGAAGCGCCGCAGCGCCTCCAGCCCGTCATAGGCCGCGCTGACGCGATGGCCGACCGAGCCCACGAGGGCGGCGACGGCTCCGATCATGGCCGGCTCATCGTCGATGACGAGAATCCGCAGCGGTGCATCGGTCACGGCGCCGGAGCCCCGGGAAGGGCGGTCACGAACTGGCTCCCACCGTGGGCCCGGTCCTCGATCCAGAGCCGACCGCCCATGGCGGCCACCAGGCGTCGCGCGGCGAACAGGCCGACGCCGCTGCCCGGTGCAGACGTCTCGAGTCGCACGAACGGCTCGAAGACCGTCTCGCGCCTTGCGGGCGGCACCCCGGCGCCGTCGTCGCCGACCGCCACACGCACCTCCGCTCCGCTCGACCAATCGGCAACGACGATCTCGCCCCCTTCCGGCGCGTACTTCGCGGCGTTCTCCAGGAGCAGCTCGAGGACCTGCGCGAGGCGTGCCGGGTCCCCGAGGGCGGGCCGGCTGCCCCCGGCGTACCGCTCGAGCCGATGTCGTCGGAGCAGGGGCGCCAGGCGGGTCAGCACCTCGTCGATCACCGATCCGACGTCGAACGAGCCGATGTCGACGGTCAGCAGCCGATCCGCGCGCACCGTCTCGAGGATGGCATCGACGAGGTCGTTGAGCCGCAGCACCTGGCCGGTTGCCGCCTCGTGCCAGGTGCTCGCATCGGGGGACCCGGCACGCTCGGCGGCCTCCGCAAGCAGGTCGAGATACGCGCGCACAACGGCGAGCGGGGTGCGCAGCTGGTGCGTGACCACGGCGATGAGCTCCGCCCTGGCCTGGTCGACGCTTCGCAGGCCATCCAGCTGCGCCTCGGTCTCCATGTGCAGCCGCCTTCGCTCGACCACGCCCGCCAGCATGGTGGCAATCGTCACGAGGCGGCTCGTCTCGCTCGGAACGAAGTCGCGGCGCTCGCTCGTCTTCACGTTCAGCACGCCGATCACGTGACCACCGGCCTCGAGCGGGACTGCCAGGATCGACGTGAAGCGCTCGTGATCGACGCCCCGGATCCACGCGCAGCGGGGGTCATTCGCGAGGTCGGTGCTGATGACCGGACGACCGGACTCCGCCGCGAGGCCCGTGATGCCCTGGCCGACCTCCAGCCGCGCGACACCGACATGCTCCCGATCGACGCCGTTCGTCGCGGCCAGGGTCAGTCCGCCGGCGTCGCGGTCGACGAGGTAGAGGGAGCAGACCTCGGTGCCCATGGCCGCGGTGCTGCGATCGACGATGAGCTGCATCAGCTCGTCCCAGGTCGATGCCCCCGCGGCAAGCTGCGCAATCTCACGCAGCGCATCGAGCTCGGCGCCGCCCGATGGCATCGGAGGTCGGGGCGGGCTGCTGGTCACGTCAACGGTCCTCTGTCGGCCAATGGGAGATGCATATGCAATCACGGACGTGCATGTTCATGCAAACAGCCGATCCCGCGCTCCATCCACGATACCCGCTCGCCGGCCGCCGCCTAGGATTCGCGCATGTCGCTGATCGATGAGCTGCGCGAAATCGTGGGGCCGGCGCACTGCCTCGTCGACCCGGCGCTGCGGGCATCCTACGAGACCGACTGGACGCGTCGATTCCACGGTCGTGCCAGCGCGGTGGTCCGACCGGGTTCGACGTCGGAGGTCGCTGCCGTGCTCGGCGCATGCTCGGCGGCAGGTGTCGGCGTCGTGCCCCAGGGCGGCAACACCGGCCTCGTCGGCGGCTCCGTGCCGCGGGACGGGGAGGTGGTGGTCAGCCTGCTGCGTCTCGACGACATCGGAGCCATCGATGAGCGCGCCGGTGAGGTCACCGTTGGCGCCGGCGCGACCCTCGCCAAGGTCCAAGATGCCGCTCGCCGCGTCGGATGGGACGTCGGGGTGGACCTGGGCGCGCGCGACTCGGCAACGATCGGCGGTCTCGTGGCGACGAACGCCGGCGGCGTGAACGTCGTTCGGCACGGGCCGATGCGTGCCCAGCTCCTCGGGTTCGAGGCGGTCCTCGCCGGTGGATCGGTGGTGGAGCGGCTGCCGGGGATGCCGAAGGACAACACCGGGTACGACCTCGGCGGCCTGCTGGCCGGCTCAGAGGGCACCCTGGGCGTGATCACGCGCCTGCGGCTGCGTCTCGTGCCGGCGCTGCGTCATCGCGCGGTCTGCGTGCTCGGATTCGCCGATGCGGCCCGCGCGGTGGACGTGGCCGCCGATCTCCGACGCTCGCTGGCGTCCATCCTCGCACTCGAGCTGTTCACGGATGCCGGTCTCGATCTCATCATTCGCCACGCGAACGTCGCGCCGCCGTTCGTGCCCCGGACGCCGATGTATCTCCTCGTGGAGGTCGGGTCGGTCGACAGTGACCCGACCGACGGGCTGCTCGAGGCGCTCGAACGCCTCGGGCTCGGGGAGGAGTCAGCGGCGATCGCGTCGGACGAGGCGGGGCGGCATCGGCTGTGGCAGCTGCGAGAGCGGCACACCGAGGTCATGAATGCCGAGGGAGTGCCGCACAAGCTCGACGTGTCGGTGCCGTTCGCCCGCTACGCCGAGCTCGTCGCGGCCGCGCCGGAGGCGGTCGCGCGCGTGGATCCCGATGCCCGCACGATCCTGTACGGCCACGTCGGAGACGGGAACCTCCACGTCAACATTCTGGGTCCCGAACCGGACGACCACTCGGTGGACGACGCGATCCTCGGGCTCGTCGTCAGCCTCTCGGGAAGCGTGAGTGCGGAGCACGGGATCGGCATTGCCAAGGTCGGTTGGCTCGTCCCGGACCGAGGGGTGAACGCAGTGCGCGCCATGCGCGCGATCAAAACCGCGCTGGATCCCGGCAATATCATGAACCCCGGAGTGCTGTTCCCCGATTGAGGATCAGTCGCGGTCGGTCGGGCCTGATGCTGCCCGTCCGAGGCCAGCGGCGCTAGGATCAGACGATGACGACCGGCCAGCCCGCTCCCGAGTGCGATGGCGCCCGAATCCACGACGAGGTGGAAGGCCACGGCGATCATGCCCGATGAATGAGCTCGACGAGATCCTCGTGGCGGCGGCGCGTGCCGCCGAGCGAAGCGAGCCCGTGGCGCTGGCGACCGTGGTCTCGGTCAAGGGCTCGTCCTACCGGCGTCCCGGCGCGCGGCTCCTCGTGCCGGCCGAAGGGGCCCCGATCGGCCTGATCTCCGGTGGCTGCCTGGAGGAAGAGGCCGCGCGACTGGCGCGCGAGGCCATCCGCACCGATACGTCGCTGCTCGTGACGATCGACCACTCCACCGAGGGCGACGAGCTGTGGGGGATGGGGCTCGGGTGCCGCGGGGTTATCGACCTGCTCGCGGAACCGCCAGCCATGGCGATTGACACGATCGGCGCGCTTCGCGAGGCGCGTTCCGGGAGTCCCAGCTACCTCCTGACCGAGGTCGGCGGCGATCGGCGGCATCTGTCCGAGGCCGAAGCCGCGGCCCTCGGTGAACGGGCGTCAGCCGCGGTGGCGCATGGACGGCCGGTGCTCATCGGCGAGTCGGTGCTCGATCCGATCCTGCCGCCGCTGCATCTCGCGATCTGTGGCGCCGGTCCCGATGCGGGACCGCTGGCCGCCGCCGGGATCCGGATGGGCTGGCGGGTGAGCGTCATCGATCCGCGTCGAAGTCTCCTGCGTCCAGAACGGTTCCCGAATGCGGAGCTCCGGCAGCTCGATCCCCGCGGTGCGGCGGACGGGATCGGGGCCGATACCTGGACCGCCGTCATCGTGATGAGCCACGACTACGTACGGGACGGCGAGTTCCTCGCCGGGTTCCTCCGCCGGCGCGTCGGCTACCTGGGCGTGCTCGGGCCGCGTGAGCGCACCGACCGACTGGTTGCCGAGTTCGATGACCGTCCGGCGCCGGGGGACGCACCGTCGCTCCACGCGCCGGCCGGGTTGGACATCGGGGCCGACGGCGCCGAGGAGGTCGCGACGGCCATCGTGGCCGAGATCCTCAGCGTGGTTCGGGGTGGCACCGGCCTCCCGCTGCGCGATCGGCCGGGTCCGATCCATCACGCCGGGGCGGCTCAGCCGCCGATGAAGGACATCTCCACCTTCGGCAGGTCCACCGTCTCGAGCGTGCGCAGCTCGGAGTAGCGATCGTCGCGCCCCGTCCAGATCGTCCGTAGCTGCTCGAGCAGGTCGGCATCGCTGGCACCGGAGCGGACGAGCGCCCGGAGGTCGTGCCCCGCGGTCGCGAAGAGGCACGTGAAGAGCTGGCCGTCCGCCGAGAGCCGGGCTCGCGTGCAGTCCCCGCAGAAGGGCTGGGTGACGCTGCTGATGACGCCGACCTCGCCCGCGCCGTCGCGATAGCGGTAGCGCTGCGCCACCTCACCGCGGTAGTCCGACGCCACCGGCTCGAGCGGCCACCGGGCGTCGATCGTGCTCATGACCTCGGCGGCCGGCACGACGTCATCGAGCCGCCAGCCATTCGACGAACCAACGTCCATGTACTCGATGAAGCGAAGGGTCGTCCCCGTACCCCGGAAGTGCGCGGCCAGCTCGCCGATGGCGTGCTCGTTGAGGCCTCGACGGATGACCGTGTTGACCTTGATCGGCCCGAGGCCCGCCTGCTCGGCGGCCGCGATGCCCTCGAGGACGCGGGAGACGGGGAAGCCCACGTCGTTCATGGCCTGGAACGTGGCATCGTCCAGGGCGTCGAGACTGACGGTCACGCGATGCAGCCCGGCATCCGCCAGGCGCTGGGCTCGGTCGGCGAGGAGCGATGCATTCGTGGTGAGCGTGAGGTCGTCGATCCCGTCGATCGCGGCGAGCATCTCGACGAGCGTCTCGACGTTGCGGCGCACGAGCGGCTCGCCGCCGGTCAGCCGCACCTTTCGCACGCCGAGCTCCACGGCCGCGCGCACTACGCGCGCGATCTCCTCGAAATCGAGAATCTCGGCACGCGGAAGGAACGCGTGGTCGCGGCCGAAGACTTCCTTCGGCATGCAATAGACGCAGCGGAAGTTGCAGCGATCGGTGACGCTGACACGCAGGTCGCGCATCGGTCTCCCGAGGGTGTCGAGGACGGTGAGGGGCTCGCTCATACGGCCTCCATGGTGGCAGCGTTGGGGGATCCTGCCAATCGGCTCATCCCAGCAGGCGACCGGCAGCGATCGAGGCGCCGAGGACGACCGCGATGCCACCGCCGACCACGAGGGCCACGCGAGACGCCCCAGGCTCGCATCGTGGGAGGTTCATGCCGCCCAGGCCAAGCCCGGCGCCGAGCCCGCCGGCGAGCAGCAGGACCGCCGCGATCATCGCCACGCCGTCGAAGCCCGGAGGCTGACGCCCCTGGTCGATACCCGCGTCCGAGAGGCTGAATGCAAAGCGCTGACGGGACAGCTCCGATCCTGACGGCGAGGCGAGGATGCGGACGCTCGTGTTCCAAGCGCTGCCAGCGGGCAGCACCACGGCGTCCGCCACCCAGTCGGTCGTCCCGGTGGCGGTCGAGTGCTCGGCCCCGTGGTCGCCCGCCGCCGCACCATCGGCCAGGGCCACCCGCGTGCTCGTCCCGGTGTCGAGTCCGTCCAGGCTGAGCTCCAGGGTGGAGGCGGACAGCGCATCATTCGTGGTCACCACCACGCGGTTCAGCCCGGGCCGGCCCGGGACGATCGACATCGTCATGCCCGGGGCCACCGAGCCGAAGGCATCGGGAACGGGTTCGATTGCGACGCCGATCGGCGCGTCCACCGGTGGGGTGCTGGCCAGGGCCGCGGTCATCACGAGGACCGTCGTGGCCAGCATGAGCTCGACTGTCACCCGACTCCTCAGGCTGTCGAGCCAGGTCATCATCCGGCCACCGTCGAGGTAGTTCAGGCCCCCCAGCGCCAGCGCCCCGAGCGCGAATCCGCTCTTCATCAGCAGGGTATGGCCGTACTCCGTCTCGATGTCGAGCACGACGCCGGTCTGCACGATCGCACTGTGCACGCCGGTGAGGACCACGAGCCCGATCGACACGAGGGCGAGGGCCGAGAAGCGCGGCACGAGCGTGCGCATCGTGGGCACCGGCCCGGTGACGAGCAGCGCCGGTCGCCTCGCGAGGAGCACGAGCGCCACGATCCCTCCGATCCAGACGGCCGCACCGGTGACGTGGACGAGCTGGCTCAGCGTCGCCACCGGGCCGGGAATCGCGGACGCGTGCCCGGCGAGGACGAGGAGCACGATTCCCGCCATGCCAGCCCCGGCGGACACGAGCCCGGCAAGCCGCGGCCCGACGACGAACAGCATCCCCCCGCCGGCCGTCGCGAGTGCGGCGCGAGCCAGCTGGAGCCCGCCATTGCGGCTCCCGGTCAGGTACTCGATGACACCGCGGGCCTCGAGACCCGATGCCACCGCGGCCATGAGCGTGGCAGCCCCCGACAGGACGAGCGCGGCGCCGATCCAGCGAATGAGACGCCGCGGCATGGGTCCCGAGCGCACGACGACCCGGTGGAAGACCGCGAGCCCGACGGCCAGCAGGAGCCCGATGTAGGTCAGCCATCGCCCGATGACCGCGGTCGGTTCGGCGGCCTCATGGACGAACCCGTCCCCTGAGCCAACGACCGACACGCCGACGTCGCCGATCCCGAACGCCACCACGCCTTCGGCGGTGTGCCCGTCGGCCGCCGACAGCGTTCGCCAGGTCACCGTGTAGACGCCGTCGTCGAACGCGGGATCGGCGAGGACGAGCGCGAACGGGTCGTTCGGGTCCACCAAGCCTACCCGCGCGGCGATCAAACCCCCATCGGCGGTGGAGATGTCCAGGGAGGTGAGCTGCGTCTCGAGCGGCTCGCTGAATACGAGGCGGATCTCCGTCGGGGATTCCGGCAGCACCGTTCCTGCGCCCGGCGAGCTCGTGACGAGCTGGGAATGGGCCAGCACCCGCCCTCCTGTCGCGCCCGGAATCACCGGGCCGGCCAGGAGGGCGAGCAGGGCGATGACGCCGGAGAGGCGCCACGCCCATGGGCTGCCCATCAGGCCCCGCGTCTCGCCAGCGCGAGGCCGAGCGCAACCAGCCCGGCGACCAGTCCCGCTCCTCCAACGATCAGCGCCAGGGTCGCGGTGCCGGCACCGGCCGCGCACCGCCTCAGGCCGATTCGCCGTGTCCGTGCGGGTGTTCGACCATCCGCATGCGCAGCGACGGGAGGGGTCGCGGGTCCGGATCGGGCTCGAACTCGTCCGTCTCGTCCGCCAC
This sequence comes from Candidatus Limnocylindria bacterium, assembly GCA_051000335.1. Taxonomy (GTDB): domain Bacteria; phylum Chloroflexota; class Limnocylindria; order QHBO01; family QHBO01; genus JACDBZ01. The sequence goes on from JBPCOK010000010.1 coordinate 16,008, forward strand.
GGAGTACGTCCACCGCGGTCCGCGGTCGACGATCGCTTCGAGCGCATCGACGAGGGCGTCGATATCGGCTCGGCTCGAGCCCAGTCCCAGGCTCATCCGCGCCGCACCCGGAAGCTTCTCGTGATGGCCCGCCCGCGTCCCGTCCAGCAGCCGATGGGCCTCGGCGTCGCTGACCTGGAGGAGTCGCATCATGAGGGGATGGGCGCAGAAGCAGCCATGTCGGATGCCGATGCCATGCTCGGCCGACAGCACCGCCGCCAGGAGGTCGTACGGGATGCCACGCAAATTGAACGTTGCGAGCCCGACGCGAGGATGATCGGCCGGCCAGACGCGGTAGTGCTCGAAGTCGGGGATGCCACCGAGCCGGTCGAGCGCGTAGTCCAGGAGCGAAGACTCCTCCTCGCGGACGCGGTCCATGCCGGCTTTGGCCAGCGTGTCGCAGGCGACGCCCATCGCCACCGCACCGATCACGTTCGGCGAGCCCGCCTCCTGCCGGTCGGGGAGCTCCGCCCACAGCGTCTCGTCCACGGTGACGAGCTTGACGGCGCCACCGCCGCGCAGGAACGGGTCGCCCGCCGAGAGCCAATCGCGCCCGCCGATCAACGCGCCCGCGCCGTACGGCGCATACAGCTTGTGACCCGAGAGGGCGAGGTAGTCGATCCCGTCGCGGGTCATGTCGATCGGCGCGTGCGGCGCGAGCTGGGCGGCATCGACCATGAGCCGCGCTCCGTGCTCATGGGTCACGCGGGCGACGTCGGCGATCGGCCACATCTCGCCGGTCACGTTCGAGGCGCCCGTGATCGCGACGAGGTGCGGGTCCTCGCAGTGTGGAAGGTCGCGCAGCGTCGAGGACAGTGCGTCGAGCATCGCGGCCGGCGTCTCGGGGACGGGCAGGTAGCGGACGCCGATGCGCTTCCACGGCAGGAGGTTGGCGTGGTGCTCGCCCGCGAAGCACACGACATGCGTGCCTTCCGGAAGCACGCCGGCCATGAGGTTGATCGAATCGGTCGTGTTGCGGGTGATGATCACCGCATCGTCATCCCGCGCGTTTACAAAGCGATGGATGGATTCGCGCGCGCCCTCGTACGCGGCGGTCGAGGCGCGCGACTTGAAGCCGGCGCCGCGGTGCACGCTGGAGTACCAGCCGAGAAGCTCCTCCACCGCATCGTGGACGGCCTCGAGGGCGGGCGCCGAGGCTGCGTAGTCGAGGTTGACGTACGGACGCGTCTTGCCCGTGACGAGGGGAACCTCGGTCCCTGCGCCGACGAGTTTGACGAGGTCGCTTCCGTGGATCGATGGCTCTCGGGTGGCCGTCATCGGGTCAATCCTACCCCCAGCTCAGGGC
>JBPCOK010000066.1:0-14789 GCA_051000335.1 Candidatus Limnocylindria bacterium
GCCGATGACGAACACGTCATCCGGGGCGAATCGGAGCACGACGGCCGGGGCGGGCCAGGGAGCAGCGTCGAGCGCCTCGGGCGAGGCCGACACGCGCACGCCACTGATGGCCTCAAGCGCGGGCACGGATACCTTCCGGGTCGTAGAACGGCGGCCGCACGACGGACGCCGATCGGCCATCCACCTCGACGCGGTCGGGGAACGGCGCGCGCTTCAGCCAGCCGAGCATCACGGCGTGGCCGAGGAGCGGCGAGGTGAAGCTCGAGGCGACATGCCCGACGACCTCCCCTCCGGACCAGATCGGATGGCCCTCGGTCGGCGCGCTGCCGGGCATGGTGAGGCCGACCAGCCGCCGGTCATCGGGGAGCCCCGCCGTGCGGGCCAGGGCGCTGCGACCGACGAAGTCGGCCTTCTCCATCTTTACCGCCCACTCCATCCCGAGCCGACGGGGCGTCGAGTCCAGCTCCGAGTCCACGCCCACGATCACGTTGCCCTTCTCCAGGCGCAGTCCTTGCAGCGCCTGGAGGCCGTGGGGCGCGATGCCGAGATCCTGACCGTGCGCCATCAGCGCCCGCCACAGCTCGACCGAGCGATCGACGGAGTGGTGCAGCTCGAAGGACATCTCGCCCGTGAAGCTGAGCCGCATGACATGGCACGGCACCCCGGCGATATCGGCTTGCACGTGCTGAAGGAACCGCGGTTGCGCGGCCAGCCCGACCCGCTCCAGCAGCTGGCCCGCCAGCGGACCGGTGACGTTGATCGCGGCCAGCGACATGGTTCGGTCCATCACATGAACCCGAAGGCTCCACGTGTCGATCCAGTCGCGCATCCACATCTCCGCGTTCTCGGCACCCGCAGACGTGAAGGTCAGCACGAAGCGCGCCTCCGCCTCCCGGCAGATCATTCCGTCGTCGATGAGGTGCCCCCGCTCGTTGAGCAGCAGGGCGTAGCGCGAGCGGCCAATCCGGATGTCTGCGACGCGCGTGGGATAGAGCCGCTCCAGGAACTCGACCACATCGGGCCCCGAGACCACGAGCTTTCCGAGCGTGCTCACATCACCGAGCGATACAGCCTCGCGCACCGCCCAGTACTCGGAGACATGGTCGCCAAAGTGCCACGGACGCCACCAGCCCCCGAAGCGATCCATCCGCGCGCCAAGGGCGATGTGCTCGTCGTGGAGCGGGGTGCGGCGGAAGGCATCGACATGCACGCCGGCGGCGGCCTCGGCAAGCGTGATCTGGCGCGACGCCGGGCGCGCGGTGAACGGGTCCGGGGTCCGGTCCGCCCTGTGGGCGATGAAGGCTCGGACGTGCGGCAGGCAGGTGCCGCCCTGGCATGTCCCGAGCCCGGCCAGGCTGGCGCGCTTCATCAGCTCGAGCTCCCGGAACCCCCGATCCCAGACACTCTCCAGATCATCGACGGTGATGCGCGAGCATGGACAGACCGTGCCCGCGGTCGGTGACGCCGGGAGCGGGAAGGCCTCGGCCGCCGGTCCGACGACCGTGACCGGAAGATCCATGGCCATGCGCGCAAGGACGTCGCGCGCTGCACGCCCCAGTCCGAGGATGACGGTGTCGCACGGCGTGGTCCGCTCGCCGCCGCTCTCGTCTTCGTCCGTCGTCACGACCCCCGATACCCTCCCATCGCCCTCGATCCGGATCAGCCTGCCAGGGACCGACTTGCACGGCACACCGCTCGGTACAGAGCCGATGGCGACCGCGAAACCCAGGTCCACGCCGGCCGCGTGCAGCTGTTGGGCGGCACGAGCGGTGACCAGGCCCACCAGCGAGTTCCCCGGACAGACCGGGTGCAGTTCCGCCGCCCCGGTCGCCACGACCACGTCATGGGCGTGGACGTGCAGCATGCCGTCATGGGTACGGACGACGACCGTCGGCCCGGCGTAGATGGCGACAACCTCCATCCCGTCCCGGGCGTCGAGGGCGGTGACCTGCCGTCCTCGACGCTGCGCGGCGGTGGCCGCGGCGATCCCGCTGTCACCGGCGCCGATCACCACGACATCGGCGTCCTCACGGCGGACGCCGATGCTCGGCGCCGGTCGCGAATCGGTGAGGTCTGCCTGTGGGAGGATTGGCAGCGGCGGCGCTTCGAGCGCCGGATGCCGCTGGATCACGAGTCCCGGGCGGGCGGGCGTCTGGCAGGTCCGCACGTACGCGACACCGTTCACCTGGGCCACGCAATTGCCACAGTCGCCGGCCAGGCAGATCGTCCCCCCGTGATGGGGATGCTCGCCGGCGCGCATCACCGCCATGGCAACCGAATCACCCGATTCGAACGGAATCGGGTGACCATCCACGACGATGCGGCCGACAGGGCTCACTGGCGCATCCGTTGTCCCTCGGGATCGAAGACCGGGGTGAGCTGCAGACGAGCGGGTCGTCGCCGCCCGATGATTTCGATCTCGAAGCGGCCATTCGAAGCCGGTGCGGTCAATTCGGTCGGGATGTATCCGAGCGCCACGGATACGTTGCTGTAATGGGCATAGCCCCCGGACGTGACCCAGCCGACGACCTTGTCGTCGTGCCAGATGGGCTCGTCGCCGATGGCATCCGCAGGGTCATCGGGATCAGGGTCGACGACCAAGGTGACGAGCCGCCGGTTGGGACCCGCTGCCAGCTCCTCTTCGTGGGCCGCCCGGCCGATGAACTCGTGATCGAGCTTGATGTAGCTCTTGAGACCGGCCTCAAGGGCCGTGTAGATGGGCCGATAGTCGCGGAACCAGGTGCCGTAGCCCTTCTCGAGCCGGAGCGACATCAGCGCCCGGAAGCCGAACAGCCGGATGTCCGAGTCGGCACCGGCATCCATCAACAGATCGAACAGGGCACGCTGGTGCTCGGGCGCGACCCACACCTCATAGCCCAGCTCCCCGGAGTAGCTGAGCCGGCCGAGCCGAGCGGGAATCATGCCGACATCCACCTGCCGGAAGTCCATGAACCGGAACGAGGCTGTCGCCAGGTCGGTGTCGGTGACCTTCTGGAGCACGTCGCGTGCGCGAGGTCCGGCCAGGGACAGGCCCAGCAGGCTCAGACCCAGAACGCGGAACGAGACGCTGCCGTCGTCCGGCAGGTGCTCGACAAACCAGCGCCGATGATGGGCCTCGGCAGCGTGCGAGCCGAAAAGAAGGAACTCGTCCTCGTCGGCGCGGGCCACCGTGAACTCGCCGAGGATTCGACCCTGTGGGTTCAGCATGGCGGTGAGTACGATCCGACCGACCGCCGGCATCCTGTTCGTGAGCAGACTCGAGAGCCAGGTGGCGGCGCCGGGCCCGGTCACGTGATACTTTCCGAAGTTCGCCGTCTCGATCAGCCCGACGCGCTCGCGGACGGCCGTGCATTCAGCCGCAACCTGATCCCAGGCATTGGAGCGGCGGAACGTGACGTCCTCCACCGGCTCCTGTCCCGGCTTCTGAAACCAAAGCGCATGCTCGAGGCCGTAGGCGGCGCCCCACACCGCGTTGGCGGCAGTGAGGCGGTCGCGGATCGGGGTCGTATGCAGCGGGCGGCCTGCCGGAAGCTCCTCGTTGGGAAAGGTGATCCGGAACCGCCGTGCATAGTTCTCGCGGACCTTGGCGTTGGTGTATCCGATGGTCGCATAGTTGCCGAAGCGGGCGACGTCCATGCCCCAGATATCCATGCCAGGATCACCCTGGGTCATCCATGTCGCGAGTGCCAGGCCGACGCCGCCTCCCTGGGAGAGCCCGGCCATCACCCCGCAGGCGACCCAGTAATTGCGCAGACCGGGGACGGGTCCGACGAGGGGGTTGCCGTCGGGCGCAAAGGTGAAGGGCCCGTTGATCACTCGCTTGATGCCGACGCTGGCCATGGCGGGGTAGTGGCGGAACGCCACCTCCAGCTCGGGCGTGATGCGATCGAGGTCGGGCTTGAGCAGCTGAGCTCCGAAGTCCGGGGGAGTCTCCTTGGGAGCCCACGGCACGCAGGCCTGCTCGTACGTCCCGAGCAGCATGCCGCCGCCCTCCTGGCGGATGTAGATCTCGCCGCCGAAATCCATCGCCATCGCCATCTCCCTGCCGGTGGCCGCCATGTTCGCGGCAACCTCGGGCATGTTCTCGGTGAGCAGGTACATGTGCTCCATGGCGAGGACGGGCAGCTCAATGCCGACCATGCGGCCGACCTCGCGCGCCCACAGTCCGGCCGCATTCACGATGTGCTCGGCGTGGATCGAGGTGTCCAAATCGGTGTGCACGTCCCAGCTACCGTCCGGCCGCTGGGTCAGGCCGGTGACCGCGGTGTTGCGATGCACCTCGGCGCCCGCCATGCGCGCGCAGATGGCGTAGGCGCGCGTGACGCCCGACGGGTCGACGTGCCCCTCCACCGGGTCGTACAGCGCGCCGACGAAGCAGCTCGGGTCGAGCAGCGGAAAGAGCGCCTGGGCTTCGGACGGCGTGATGAGCTCGAGCTCCATGCCGAGATAGCGACCGCGTGCCTGCGTCAGGCGCAGGAAGTCCATCCGCACCTCGGTATCGGCGAGCATCAGGCCGCCGGGCAGGTGGATGCCGCAGTCCTGACCGGAGACCCGTTCGATCTCCTCGTAGAGCTGGACCGTGTACTGCTGGAGCTTGGAGACATTGGGGTCGCCGTTGAGCGTATGCATCCCTCCAGCCGAGTGCCACGTTGAGCCAGACGTCAGATCCTTGCGCTCCAGCAGCACCACGTCGGTCCATCCTGCCTTCGTCAGGTGATAGAGCACAGCGCAGCCGACGACGCCTCCGCCGATGACGACGACGCGGGCCGATGACTTCAACGTGGATCCCTTTCGGAGCTGTTCATCTGGGGGAGTGGTTCGCGAACTTCAGAAGTCGGTCGCAACGCCGCCCTCGTCCTTGCGCCGAGCCACGAACGCCGCGAGCTCCTCCTGGATGGCGACGTCGATGTCCGGAGGCTCATAGGCTGCGAGAAGCTCTTTGCCGATGCGATTTGCCTTGGCGGGCGATTCGGGACTGCCCGCTTCCTGCCACGTCTCGTAGTTCCGCCAATCCGAGATCATCGGCTTGTGGAAGGCGGTCCGGTAGCGTGCCTGGGTGTGGGCGGCACCAAAGAAGTGGCCGCCGGGGCCAACCTCGCGTATCGCGTCGAGTCCGAGCGTCTCCTCGTCGACCACCATCGGGTCCAGGAACGCGGCGACCATCTGGAGCAGCTCGGCATCGAGGATCATCTTCTCGAACCCGGCGTGCAGACCGCCCTCCATCCACCCCGCTCCGTGCATCAGCAGGTTGACCCCGCCCATGATGGCGCCCCACAGCGAGAAAACGGACTCGTAGGCCGCCTGGGAATCGAGCGCGTTCGCGGCACACACGTTCGATGAGCGGTACGGCAGCCCGTAGCGACGGGCCAGCTGACCACCGACCATCGCGGTGCGCATGTACTCCGGGGTCCCGAACGCGGGCGCGCCAGACTGCATGTCGACGTTGGAGGTGAATCCGCCGTACACGACCGGCGCTCCGGGCCGAACGACCTGGGTCATCACCACACCCGCCAGCGCTTCCGCGTTCTGCTGGGCAAGCGCGCCGGCGAGGGTCACCGGCGCCATCGCCCCGGCGAGAGTGAAGGGAGTCATCACGACCACCTGGTTGCGTGACGAGTACTCGAGGATGCCGTGGAGCATCGGGGTGTCGAGGCGAAGCGGCGAGCTCGAGTTGATGACCGTGAAGATCGACGGTTCGCGGTCGAGGGTCGCATCGTCGATGCCGCGCGCGATCCGAACCATCTCGAGGCAATCGAGATTGCGCTGTCGGCCGAGGCTGTAGGCGTGGAGCGGCTTGTCGGCCAGGGTCAGGAGGTCATAGAACGCATCGAGATGACGGATCGACGCGTGGAGGTCGACCGGCTCGACCGGATAACCACCGAAGAAATGGACAGTCTCGAGGATCTGAGCCAGCCGGACGAGGTTCTGGAAATCCGCTCGATTCCCGATCCGGCGGCCGCCATCGAGGTCGGACACATAGGGCGCGCTGCTCACGGCTCCGAAGGCCACGTGATCGCCGCCGATCTGGAGGTGGTGCGCCGGGTTGCGCGCATGGAGCGTGAACGAGGCAGGCGCCGTGCGGATCGTCTCCTCGACCATGGCCGGCTCGAACCGAACACGCTCCGACGCGGGCTCCACGCGGGCGCCGGCCGCGGCCAGGAGCTGGCGGGCATCGGAGTCGAGGAAGTCCATGCCGATCTCCTCGAGGATCCGCAGAGATGCGGCATGGATCGACTCGAGCTCATCGGCGGAAACCGCTTCAGTCGGCGGGTATCGCATCCTCGGCTGCGCCCACGGTCGCTGCTGCGGCAGGCGGCTGCGCTCGCCGGCGACCCGGCCGGTCCGGCGGCGGCGCGCGCCGCCCTTGGCGCTATTCATGTCCGTCATGCAGCATTCCCCATGTCTAACCAATCTCGAGGCTGCGCCGTCCACCATCGTGGGCAGGACGCAGGACTACCACCCTCGCCCAGGATTGACGTGCCTGGGCGAGGGTGGATGTGGACGATGGACCGGTCGGGATGTTACTCCCCGAGGAGCCCGTTCTCCTCCAGGAACGCCGCGGCCACATCCGCCGGCTGTTCACCGTCGACATCGACCTGGGCGTTCAAGGCGGTCATCGTGTCATTGTCCAGCGCCGCGGAGACCGGTGCGAACAGGTCGGCGATCCCCGGGTTCGCGTCGAGGACCTCCTGCCGGACGTTGAGAGAGGGAAGGTAGCTCGGGAAGAAGTTCTCGTCGTCCTCGAGGACGGTCAGATCCAGGCCGGCAATCCGACCATCGGTCGCGAACACCTCGCCGAACACGCACGGATCTTGCGAATCGATCGAGGTGTAGACGAGGCCGAGCTCCAGCTCCGAGACATCGCTGAACTCGAAGTCATAGGCCGCTTCCAGACCGGGCAGGCCGTCGTCGCGCCCGAGGAACTCCGCCGCGCCGCAGAGTGTCGTCTCAGCGGGGTTGTCGGCGGCATAGGCCGCCAGGTCGGACATGCTTGTCAGCCCGAGCTCGGATGCCGCCTCGCTGGCCAGCGCGATGGCGTACGTGTTGTTGAACGGCGCGGGATCCAGCCACGCGATCCCGTTTTCGGCGTCCGCCTCCGCGACGGCCATGTACTGCTCCTCTGAGCCGACGACTGGCGTCTCGTTGCCGAGGTGGTTGATCCACCCGGTGCCGGTGTACTCCCAGTACAGGTCGATGTCGCCCGAGAGGAGCGCCTCGCGGACGGTCGACGAACCGACCAATCCGGTCTGGTCCTCGACGGTCGCGCCGGCGTTCTCGAGGACCTGCTTGGTGATTTCGCCGAGGATCAACTGCTCCGTGAACTCCTTGGAGCCGACGATGATTGTCAGCCCCGAGAGGTCGACGTCGCCGCCCCCAACCGCGGCCGATGCACTCGGCTCGCCGCTCCCGCCTGACGTGCTCGCCGGCTCGCTCGGTGCATCCGACGGACTGGCTCCGCCGCCGGTGCAAGCGGCTACGATGAGGGCAAGGCTGCCCAGCAGAGCGAAGGATCGCCCCTTGTGACTACGGCGCATGGTGTTGTCTCCTCCTGAACGGCTTGTGCGGCCTCTACCGGACCTTCACGACGCAGACGGATCTCGCCTGCAATGGCTCAGAGCCCCTTCGGACTCAGGTGCTGCTCGGCAATGCCGCCGAGATGGTCAATGAACAGGGCGAGCGAAGCCGACAGCACGCTGCCGACGAGGACCACCGTCTGGCGGTTGCTGACCAGGCCACCGTTGATGATGTCACCCAGCCCACCGGCGTTGACGAACGTCGCGAGCGTGGCGGTGCCGACGTTGATGACGAGCGCGGTTCGCACGCCGGCGAGGATGACCGGCACCGCCAGCGGAAGCTCGATCTTGCGCAGCACGGCGCCGCGGGTCATCCCCATCCCGCGGCCGGCCTCGATGACGGACTGGTCGACCTGCTCCAGCCCGACCATCGTGTTGCGGAGCACCGGCAGAGCCGAGTACGCGACCAGGGCGACGATGGCGGGCCAGAATCCGATGGTCCAGATGAGTGCAAGGATGACGAGGACGCCGATCGAGGGAATCGCCTGGCCCATGTTCGCGACAGTGATCACCGGGGCGACGATCGCCCGCGCCGCGCGTCGCGTGAGCAGCACGCCGAGTGGCACGGCGATCAGGATGACGAGGAAGGTCGACACCAGCGTCAACCTCATGTGCTCGACGAACGCACTCGCGATCCGTTCGGACGCGAGCAGCCGGAGCTCGATGCTCCCGAGGTCCTGCGTCGCGGCCCATACCAACACGAGGGCATTGACGACAATGACGGCGATCGGCAGTCCGAGATAGCCGGCGGCCGTCGCGCGACGGCCGCGCAGAATGCCGGTCCCGCCGGCGTCGAGCGACTGCGCACTGAGGTCCGTGCCCGCGCTGGGCTGATCCGTGAGCGCCATCAGCCCTCAGCCTCCTGGGCGGCGTGCAGCTCGTCCGCCTCCGCTCGCGACCGCTCGCGAGCGTCACGTCGCATCTCCTGAATCTCGTTGCTCACCGTGGCGTAGTCCACGGTGCCCAGGTAGGCGCCGGAACCGTCTACCACGATCGTGCAGCCGTAGCGGGACTTGAGCATCTCGTTCAGCGCATCGGCCAGCGTCGCGTGCGGCGGCACCACGGCTTCCGGCGGCAGCCCCAGCTCCGTGAGCGCTCGATCCTCGCGCTGGATGTCGCGCGCACTGACCCATCGAACCGGTCGCCGCTCGGCGTCGAGCAGCAGGACGGCGCCCTTGTCCGATGAGCGGAGGGTGGCAAGGATCTCGGGCCGCGAGCTGTCGAGTCCTGCCGTTGGCCACTCGACCAGCTCGATCTCGGTGACCCGGCTGAGATTCAACCGCTTGAGTGCTGCGCCGGAGCCGATGAAGTCGGCCACGAAGTCGTCCGCCGGCGCACTCAGGATCCGCTCGGGGGTATCGTACTGAGCGATCTGCGAACCCTCGCGCAGGATCGCGATGCGGTCGCCCATCTTGATCGCCTCGTCGATGTCGTGGGTGACGAAGATGATTGTCTTGCGGATCGTCTCCTGCAGGCGCAGGAATTCGTTCTGCAGACGATCACGCGTGATCGGGTCGATGGCGCCGAACGGCTCGTCCATCAGCATCACCGGTGGATCTGCGCTGAGGGCACGTGCGACGCCGGCGCGCTGGCGCTGACCGCCGGACAGCGCCTTCGGATAGCGATGGCGGTAGGTCGCAGGGTCCAGGCCGACCATCGCGAGGAGCTCGTCCACGCGAGCGCTGATGCGCTTCTCGTCCCAGCCCAACATCCGCGGCACCGTGGCGATGTTGTCCGAGATCGTCTGGTGCGGGAACAGGCCAACCTGCTGGATGACGTAGCCGATCCGGCGACGCAGCTTGTCCGGATTCACCTTCGTGACGTCCTCGCCCTCGAGGATGATGCGGCCGGACGTCGGCTCGATGAGCCGATTGATGAGGCGCATGGTGGTCGTCTTGCCGCAGCCGGATGGGCCGACCAGGATCACGATCTCACCAGCCGGAATCTCCAGATCGAGCTGCTCGACGGCGGGACGGGTCTGACCGGGAAAGCTCTTGGTCAGCTGTTCCAGGCGGATCATGGCCTCCCCGCCATTGCTCGGAGTGGCAGTCGTCATCTCAGGCACGTATCCCTTTCGAGGTGGTCAGTCGGGCGACGACCATGAAGGCAAGATCGATGAGGATGGCGATGATGATGATTCCCAGCACGGCGCTCAGCGCCTGCGGCACGGCGGTGGGAGTGCCGACTCGCGCCAGGGCGCGGAAGATGTCCTTCCCCAGGCCGGGTCCGTTGACCACCGCCGCGATCGCCGCAATGCCGACGATGATCACCGCGGCGACGCGGATGCCGGTGATGATGATGGGCCAGGCCAGCGGAAGCTCGATGCGCAGCAGCCGCCGGTAGCGACCCATGCCCATTCCCTGGGCGGACTCGACGATGGCGGGGTCGACCGAGCGCAGCCCGGTAATGGTGTTGCGCACGATGGGCAAGAGGCCATACATCACGAGCGCCACCACCGCAGGGGTCGCCCCCAGCCCGAGCACCGGGATCAGCAGCCCGAAGAGGGCGAACGAAGGGATGGTGAGGAAGATTCCCGTGACGGCCAACGAGGCCACCCGGGGTCCGCTGGTCCGGTAGGTCAGGATGCCGAGGCTGACGCCGATGACCGTCGAGATGGAGACGGACAGGAGCACGATGAGAAAATGCTCGATCGCGAGCCCGAAGAGCCGGTCGCCCTGCGCGGCCAGATAGTCGAACATGCTCAAGCCGGCACCCCCGATCGATCCGCCCGCGATGCGCCGGCCAGGACCGTGGGACGCATGCCACCCCAGCCCAACTTCGAAGACAGCTCATCGGCTGCTGTCTTGATCGCCTGACCGGCACCGGGAAGCTGGGCGCCGAGCCGAAACTTGGGGGCCGACACGTTGAGAGCGGCGATCACGCCTCCACGGAAGTCGCGAACGGGTGCAGCTGCGGCGACCAGGCCCGGCTCAAACTCCTCGTCGACGATGGCGTAGCCGGCGCGCCGCGCGGTGAGGACGCGCTCGTACAGCTCATCGAGGTCGCGAGGTGCGTTGGGCCCGCCCGCGCGGAACGCAACTCCCGCGAACAGCCGCTCGAGGTCGTCCCGCTCGAGGTCCATGAGCAGCGCGCGACCGGATGACGTGTTGTACGCAGGTACCAGGCGACCGGCCCATGCCACCGTCTGGACCGCGTGCGGCGGCGACTGGGTCAGGACCGTCAGGACCTCGGAGCCCTGGAGGACCGAGAGATGGACCCTCTCCCCCAGGTCTCTCTCCACGAGTCGTCGCAGGATCGGCGCGCCCTCCGCCAGCAGACGCTGGTCGGCTGCTCGCGCGGCGAGGGCGAAGACGTGCCACCCGATTCGGTATGCCATCGAGTCGGCGTCTCGCTCGACGAAGCCAATATCGGCGAAGACCCGAAGCGTCCGCGAGACCTGGCTGTTATCACGACCCACGTGGGCCGCCAGGCGGTTCACGCCCCATCCACCGTGGGCAACGGCTTCGTCGCAGACAAGGGCATCAAGTAGGTCGAGTGCGCGACGGAGGCTGCTCGGCTGCTCGTCTGGCATGCTGCACACGGTGCCAGATCGGTGCGTCAGATGCAATAGCTGTCGCATGAAATGAGATCGAGCTACCATGGCACCGACACCGAGGGGCCGTGAGATCGGTACCTGCTGGACGAAAGGACCGTCACTGCATGTGTGGGATCGCCGGAATCTGGGGGACATCTGACCGCGACCTCGTCGAGCGCGCCACGGACGGCCTCTATCACCGGGGCCCGGACGGCGCCGGGCTGCACGTCCAACGCAACGGCGTGCTCGGCCACCGCCGCCTCGCGATCATGGACCCCGGTGGTGGCGCCCAGCCGCTGTACAGCGAGCGGCGCGCCATGGCCATCGTGGCCAACGGTGAGATCTACAACTTTCCGGTCCTGCGCGCTGATCTGGCCGGTCGCCACACCTTCACGACCACGAGCGACAACGAGGCGATCCTGCATCTGTTCGAGGAGCGCGGCGTGGACACGCCGGCGGCGCTGGAGGGTATGTTCGCGTTCGCCATCTGCGACGACGACCATCTGTTCCTCGCGCGCGACCCCATCGGCATCAAGCCGCTCTACTACGGTCGTGGGGTCGACTCATTCGGAGCGCCTGTCACCGCATTCGCCTCGGAGATGAAGCCACTGGCCGATTGGGTCGATGAGCTTCATGAGTTTCCGGCCGGCAACTACTTCGACAGCCGTGCGGGCTTCGTCCGCTACTACCGGGTACCGACCACGCCTCCGGTGGATCGTACGGTGGAGGATCACGTGGCCCTGGTGCGGCGGGGCCTGGAGGATGCCGTCGCGTCGCACATGATGAGCGATGTTCCCGTCGGCGCGTTCCTCTCCGGAGGACTGGACTCGAGCGTCATCGCCGCCATCGCCAGGAAGCACGTCGACGAGCTCCATACCTTCTCGGTGGGCCTCGCGGGCTCCCGCGACATCGAGGCGGCGAGACGCGTGGCGGCGCACATCGGGTCGGTCCATCACGAGTACCTGATGACGCCGGCCGAGGTTGTCGACAAGCTGCCGGAGATCGTCCACGCCCTCGAGTCGTTCGACCAGGACCTCGTGCGCAGCGCAATCCCCACGTACTTCTGCTCGCGACTGGCCGCCGAGCATGTGAAGGTGATCCTCACCGGCGAGGGAGCGGACGAGCTGTTCGCGGGGTACGCCTATCACAAGGGCATGAGCGATCCTGCCACGCTCCATCAGGAGTTGAGTCGCTCGGTGTCGACGTTGCACAACATCAACCTTCAGCGCGTCGACCGCCTGACGATGCTCCACAGCATCGAGGGACGCGTGCCGTTCCTGGATACGGGGTTCATCGCGCTGGCCCTCACCGTGCCACCCGAGTTGAAGTTGCGGGCGATGCCCGACGGACGCCTCGTCGAAAAATGGGTGCTGCGCATGGCCTGCGAGGACTTGCTGCCCGCCGGCATTGTGTGGAGGGACAAGGAGCAGTTCGACGAGGGCAGCGGGACTCTCGACATTCTCGCCGGGGCGCTGGGTCCGCTCCTGGACGAGATCGATCTCGACGCCTACCGAGCTGCGACGAACGAGCCGGTGCGCTCAGTCGAAGAGGCGCTGTACCACCGGATCCTGTGCGAGGGTTACCTCCGGCCGGACATGATCCTGGGCAATGTCGCTCGCTGGACCGAGGACCGTCAGCTCTGAGCTAGAACAGACCGACGACGTTGCCCTCGGCGTCGATGTCGATGTTCTCTCCGCCCGGCATCGACGGCAGTCCCGGCATCGTCCGGATATCGCCGAGCAGTGGGGTGATGAAGCCAGCGCCGGCCGACAGTGCGACCTCCCTGATCGGCACCCGAAAGTTTGTCGGGCGGCCCCTGAGTGCCGGATTGTGGCTCAGCGAAGCCTGCGTCTTCGCCATGCACACCGGGAGATGGCCGTAACCCAGGTCCTCATACCGGCGCAGCGCCCTGGCCGCGGCGGGTGCCACATCCACTCCATCCGCCCCGTACATGGACAGGGCGATCGTCTCGATCTTGGCCAGGAGAGGCGCGTCGTCCGGATACAGGAATCCGAAGTCGGGCGCGCCGATGCGGGCGGCCTCCCACACCGCCTCAGCGAGCGCCGCCGCTCCGGCACCGCCATCGGTGAAGTGGGTGGCGATGACCGCGTCTCGGGCGCCTGCGGCAAGCGCGGCCTCCCGGACGGCCTCGATCTCGGGCGCCGTGTCCGTCGGGAAAACGTTGATGGCCACAACCGCCGGGACATGGAAGGCCAGGACGTTCTCGATCTGCTTGGCGAGGTTGGCGGCCCCGGCCCGCACCGCTTCGACGTTCTCGGTGGCGAATGCCGGATCGAGCGGCTTGCCCGCGACGATCCGTCCGACGCCACCATGCATCTTGAGGGCGCGGACCGTCGCCACGACGACGGCCGCATCGGGCCGCAGGCCGGAGGCTCGGCACTTGATGTCGAAGAACTTCTCGGCGCCCATATCGGCCCCGAATCCGGCCTCCGTGCAGACGATCTCGTTGGTTGCCAGGGCGATTCGGTCCGCCAGCACGGAGTTGTTGCCGTGCGCGATGTTGCCGAACGGTCCGCAGTGGACGAAGGCCGGACCGCCCTCGAGCGTCTGGAGGAGGTTCGGCTTGATGGCATCGGTCAGCAGGGCGGTCATCGCCCCGGCCACCCGCAGGTCGTCGGCGGTCACGGGCGTCCCGTCGGTGCGCAGGGCGAGGACCATCCGGCCCAGGCGGGCACGCAGGTCGTGGATGTCGCTCGTGAGCGCCAGCACGGCCATCACCTCCGAGGCGACGGTGATCTGCCACTCCGTTTCGCGCGGGACGCCGTTCTCGCGCCCCCCAAGGCCGATGACCGCGCGCCGAACGGCTCGGTCGCTGATGTCGACGACGCGCGGCCAGATGATCGAGTGCGGGTCGATCCCGAGGGGGTTCTTATGGTGAAGGCTGTTGTCGAGGAACGCGGCTGCCAGATTGTGGGCCGCGCCGATCGCGTGAACGTCGCCGGTCAGGTGGAGGTTGAAGTCGTCCATCGGCAGGATCTGGCTGTAGCCGCCGCCGGCAGCTCCACCCTTCATCCCGAACACGGGTCCCAGCGATGGCTGACGGATGCATACCGCTGCCTTCCGTCCGATCCGGTTGAGGCCCTGGGCCAGGCCGACAGTCGTGGTCGACTTGCCCTCGCCGAGCGGCGTCGGTGTGATGGCCGTGACGACAACGTACTTGCCGCGAGGGTTCTCCGATTCGAGCCGGCGGATGCCATCCAGCGTGATCTTCGCCTTCGTGCGCCCGTATGGCTCGATTTCGTCGCTGCGCAGTCCAAGGTCGGCCGCGACGTCTTCGATGGGGCGCAGCGTGACGGATCGGGCGATCGCCAGATCGGACGGGAGCGTCATCGAGCCGCGCCGCCAACGGTTTGACGGGCATCCGCCCCCGGGCGCCCG
Organism: Candidatus Limnocylindria bacterium; assembly: GCA_051000335.1. Lineage (GTDB taxonomy): Bacteria > Chloroflexota > Limnocylindria > QHBO01 > QHBO01 > JACDBZ01. The sequence goes on from JBPCOK010000066.1 coordinate 14,509, forward strand.
AGGTGAGCAAGCACCGCAAGGTAGTCCCGTCGCCAGGTCTCCGTGGCCTGGACCGAGTTGAACATGTAGAGATGGAGATCGACGATCCCCGTCGTCCGATCCGCGATATGAGGGGCGAGGCTCTCGAGCAGCGCATCAGGGCGGAAGAAGCCACCGGAACGCACGAGCCGCGCGACGAACCGAATGTTCTTGGAGAGGAAGCGGTGGGTGTCGGCGACGCCGATCCGTGCGCTGATCGCGAGGAGGCGATGCGGCTCCGTGACCCCGGGCACGCCGATATG